>NZ_JAWODL010000046.1:0-44689 GCF_046483325.1 Natronomonas sp.
CGGACGGACGGCGGGAGTTCGACGGCCTCGAGTACTTCGATCCCGACCCGGCCTATCGCGTCGAGGCGACCGTCGAACTCGACGAGAGCGACGAGACGATCGCGATGGCGACGAGCACTGACGGCGAACAGCTGTACGAACGCGTTGTACGGTTGCACTTCGAAGTGCCCGACCAGCACGGCGACCGCACCGAACAGACGCTCGTGGGCTATCGTCGCGTCGATCAGGGCGAGGGCTCGCTGTTCGTCCCGTTCCGGGATAAGACGACTGGCCAACAGACGTACCCCGGCGGCCGGTACATCGAGCTGCACTACGACGGAAAACCGGAGGACGGCATCACGTTCACGCTCGATTTCAACCTCGCGTACAGCCCGTTTTGCGCGTACAGCGCGGCGTATGAGTGTCCGCTCCCGCCGCAGGAAAACTGGCTGGAGATAGCGATTCCGGCCGGCGAGCGATACGAGGCGTAACCAATGGAACTCGTCTCCGTCGCCGCGGTCGCCGAGAACGGCGTTATCGGCCTCGACGGCGAACTCCCTTGGGACTCGATCCCCGCCGATAAAAAGCAGTACCGCACCCGGGTCGCCGACTCGCCGGTCATTCTCGGTCGTCGGACCTTCGAGTCGATGCGCGACGACCTCCCCGGCCGAGTTCAGATCGTCTTGAGTCGCACGGCACGTGAGTACGGCGTCGAGACGGCCCACCACGCCGGCAACGTCGAGGAAGCGATCGAGGTCGCGGCGGAACTCGCGGCGTCGCTCGGTTCCGAGACGGCGTACGTACTGGGTGGCGGCGGGATCTACGCGTTGTCCCAACCGCATCTCGATCGGATGCTCTTGAGCCGCGTTCCGGGTGCGTACGACGGCGACGCGTACTACCCCGAGTTCGACGCCGACGAATGGCTACTGGAGCGCCAAACCGAGTACGAGGGGTTCACGCTGGAGGCGTGGCGACGGGTGTCACTGTCGTAGGAGAAACGGATCCCCGGCGCTCCGTCCCGAGCGTCACCACGCCCGTTCAAGGATCGCCTCGATGTCGTCGACGGTGGGGTCGAACTCCGCGGGCCCGATGTTCATGAAGGCGTCCTCGTGGGCGAGCACGGCCGCGTTCCGTAGGCCGTCGGCCGACGTACCATCCAGATCGCGAAGCCGGGACGGGAGGCCGAGACCGTCCCGGATCTCGGTGACTGCATCGATCACCGCCGGGCCTGGGTCCCGTTCATCGGCGTCGACGACGAGGCCCTCCGCGAGCACCTCGCGTCGACCATCGACCTGCTCGAAGAGCAACTCGAGAACGTGAGGCACCATGACGGCGTGGGCGCTCCCCTGTTGAACGCCGAACTGGTTTCGAAGCCCGTGACCGAAAGCGTGGACAACGTTGCACTTGTACCGTTCGGGTGTGGAGACGCCGTACTGTGCGAGTATCATCCCGGCGACTGCCCGATCCACGATCTCGGGCTCCTCGGCCGTCGGCAGCTCCGGGAGGGACGATCTGAGATACTTCAGCGACCGGACGGCGGCCGCATCCGTGATCGGGTTTGCGAACGCCGAATACACCATCTCGAGCGCCTTATCGAAGCCGTTGAACGCCGATCCGGCGAGGACGCTCATCGGCGTCGTCTCGAACAGCGCCGAATCGTAGAACAGTTCGGTCGGCATGAGTCCGTTCCCGACCGGGATCGTTTCGGCCCTCCCGCCGTCGGCCGTCGGATACGTGACCGCGGCGGCGACCGAGAGATCCGCGCCGGCGAACGTCGTCGGCACGGCGTACATGGGAATGAGTTCGTCGTCCTCGGGTACCGACGGCGTTCCGTTCGCGTCGATCTCCTCGCGAAGCGCGTCGAGCGGGCGGAAATCCCCGTCGAGAAGTCGCATGAACCGCGCGACGTCGAGGCTACTGCCCGAGCCGACCGCGACGATGGCGTCGGCGTCGACCTCGCGTAACCGATCGACGCCCTCGTAGACAGTCTCCATCCGTTTTTGTGGCGTCGTCTCGTCGAAGACCTCGACCTCGGTCCCATCGAGCCCCGATTCGAGCGGCTCGATGAGCTCTCGGTTCGCGCCGACGTTTCGCCCGCACACGACGAGCGAGCGTTCACAGCCACGCTCCGATAGGCGATCTCCGATACTCGAGATACACCCGCGGCCGAAGTGAATCGTTCCTGGGCGGTAGCCGTGAGTGAATTCGGGCACGTCGAGTGTCATCACCACACACCCACTCCGCCCGGTACTAAAAGCCTTGATCCGAGTCGTGCCCCCGGCGGAAGCTCACGGAACGATCAACTGCCGTATCTGCCCGCCGCCCTCGAGGGCGTCCATCGCCTCGTTGATCTCGGTTATCGGGCGCGTACCGGTGACGAGCTCGTCGAGCGAGAGTTTGCCGTCGACGACGAGCTCCGCGAGTCGCGGGATCGCGAGCGGCAGATTGTACGACCCCGACAGCGAACCTCTGATCGCCTTTTCGCCGAACAACATCCCGTAGACGTCGAGATCGACGCTCTCTTTTCCGAACGGCGGAACGCCGACGACGATGACTTCCCCGCGTGATCCGACCGCATCGAGCGCCTGCGTGATGACGGCGCTTTGGCCGGTCATCTCGAAGGCGTAGTCGACGCCGTCCGGGCACACCTCGCGTATCCGTTCGACCGGATCCGTCCCGCCGGCGTCGACGGCGTGTGTCGCACCCAGTTCGCGGGCCAACTCGAGCTTTTCGGGGACCACGTCGACGGCGATGACGGGATCCGCATCGCAGATGTCGGCCGCCTGCACCCCGTTGAGCCCGACGCCGCCGACGCCGAAGATCGCGACCGACGATCCGAGTTCGACCGCGGCGGTGTTCTCTACCGCACCGAACCCGGTGAACACGCCGCAGCCGAGCAGACACGCTCTGTCCATCGGCAGTTCCTCCGGTACCGGGATCGCCACGTCCTCGCTCACCAGCGTGTACTCGGAGAACGAGGAGACGCCGAGACAGTGATGCACCGGGTCGCCGTCGCGGCTGAACGGAACTGTTCCCGTCCGGAGTCGCCCGCTCTCGTTGGCCGGAACGCGTCTCGCACAGAGGTTCGAGTGGCCGGCGCGACACTGCTCGCAGCGCCCGCAGGCGATCCGGCCCAACACGACGTGATCGCCGACCTCGAGGTCGTGCACGCGATCGCCGACGGCTGTCACCACGCCGGCCCCCTCGTGGCCCAAGACGAGCGGATACGCGCAATCGAAGTGCCCGAGCGCGAACCCGACGTCGGTGTGACAGAGGCTCGTGGCACCGATCTCGACGAGCACCTCCTCGCCCGTGGGATCGGCCACTTCGACGGTCTCGACAGAGACGGGTCTGCGACCGGTGAAATCGTGGTCGTCGATCGGCTCCTCGAGGACGGCGGCTCTCGATTCGATCGGCATACGAGTTTTGCTATCAATGAGCATATAAACTATCGCTATCAGGCAGAGTGGTCTTCTTTGTGGTACTCTTTCGGACCCCCCCGGGTAGTGCCTCTGGGCAACTTCCCGTACCCGAACGTACTTCTCTGTGTTCACTGTACCCAATCATCATGAAAAAGGTCGCAGTCGAGGACGTCGAACCGGTACCGCACCTGATGGGCATCAACTCCGATCGGCGGCCGATCTCCCGGGTCGTCGACGACATGGGCTTCGCGATGGTCGTCTTCGAACTCGAACCGGGTGAAACGTTCTCGGGAGCGCCACACAAACACTTCAACCAAGAGGAGCTGTTCTACGTGCTCGAGGGCACGGCGACGTTCGAATGTACGACGGGGCCAGGCGCCGAAAGCGATCCCGTCGAGATCGGTCCCAACGAACTGATCCACTTCCACGCGGACGACGTCTACCAGACCGGCGGCAATCGGAGCGACGACGTCGTCAGGGGTATCGCGATCGGCTCCCCGGGCGCTCGCCACGAGTGGGAGCAGACGGAAGCGCTCCTCGAGTGCGACCGGTGCGGGCGCGAGACACGACACAGCCTCGTCCCGATCGAGGGCGTCGACGACGTCCGTATGCCCGATCTGGATGAGATGGTCGTCACCTGCAAGGCGTGCGGTAGCGAGTGATCACGTTCGGCCGTTCGATCGCCCCATCCTGCGTCGATGCTGTACCGTTTTATGACTCCGGATGCTCCGCTCTATCATGAGTGTCGCAACGGAGTTCGACGCGTGGGCCGCCGAGGGGCGGGATCGGGGGATGGAACAGCGTCACTGGCACACGGCGAAGCACGCCCTCGCCAGAATGCCCGTCGAGGAGGGAGAGACGGTCCTCGATCTCGGCACCGGGTCCGGATACGCGCTGCGGGCGCTTCGCGAAGCCGCAAACGCCGGTCCGTCCTACGGTTTCGACGGCGCGCCGGAGATGCTTCGAAACGCCCGAGATTACACCGACGACGGTGGGATCGGATTCCTTCGTGGCGACTTCGAGTCCCTCCCGTTGGCTACCGACTCCGTCGATCACGTCTTCTCGATGGAGGCGTTCTACTACGCCCAGAACCCGATCCAGACGCTCCGTGAGATCCGTCGGGTGCTCCGTCCGGGCGGGACGTTCTACTGTGCGGTGAACTACTACGAGGAGAACGTCCACTCACACGTCTGGCAGGAGAACATCTCGATCGAGATGACCCGTTGGTCCGCCCCGGAGTATCGCGACGCGTTCCGCGAGGCCGGACTGTTCGTCGCAGGTCAGGACAACATCCCCGACACGGAGACTGAGATTCCCGAGGAGCCGGCGTTCCCCACGGAGGAGTGGGAAAGCCGTGAGGCGATGATCGAGCGGTATCGCGAGTTCGGGACGCTCCTGACGGTCGGCGTCGCGCCTGCGTAAGCGACGATTCGGACCTCGGAGCTTTATACGAAATTCAAAGGTTTATTAAGACCTCAGAGGTTTTCGCCCTGATAACTCCCGTCGTAGATTCCCTCGTGGCCGGCTTCGGCGAGAACGATCTGTGCAATTCGGGCGCCCACCTCGAGTTCGATCTCGTGGTGGACTTCCAGCAGTCCCTCGCCTTTCCCCTCGTAACCGGCGTCCCAGACGGCCGTGTTGAGCATGCAGCAGTTCCGCATCAGCGAGGACCGCGGATAGATGAATCCGATATGGCCCTCCGGAATCGAGACCGTCTCGCCGTAGCGGACGATGTATCCTCCCCGCGAGAGGTGATAGACGCCATCTTTGTCGTCTTCACCCTCCATCTTCGGCCTCAGCTCTTCTCGTCCTCCCACCGTTTTGTCGTCGCGGCCGATCCGCCCCGAATCGACTTGTTGGAACACCGCATCCAGGGTCAGATCGATCCCGTTCGGTTGGCGCTGGGCGTCGGTCGTCGGTTCGATGTGGTCTGCGACGAAACGGCCGCTTCGGAACATACGCATCGGTCACCCGGAGAGATCAAAGCGATTGCGTTCGTCTCGGCTACTTGATCCGTTTTCGTCGCCGACCGCCCGGTCCGACCGCTTTTTGAGGGTCGGATTCCAACCGCCATCCATGGACGCCGAAACTTTCGACGAAAAGAAGTACGTCGATTTCTTCCCGCAGCTTCAGCAGGCGTACAAGAACGTCTTCAACCGGCTGAACGAGGAGTATGACTCGACGCTCATTCACGGGATCGATCAGCACGTGCTCAACGAGTCCGAACCGTTCTACGACGACGAGTCCGAGTCGTTCTCCCTTGAGGTGCCCGACGATCCCTACGGACGACTCGACGGTTCGGGAGTCGTCGTCGAGAAAGAACGCTTCGATACCGTCCTCGAGGCCTACGTCGAGGAACTCGAATCCGAACTCGAACGGACGTTCGGATAGCCCTTCCTCCCGGATCGGCGCGCGATCCGACGATAGAATCTCGGAGCATGGACCGACGTCTACATGGTAACCCTTTTTATATCCAATCGACGAAAAGTGCCACCGAAGCAAACCATGTCCGATGAAGACCTCGACGATTTTCTGATCCTTCGCGAACTGGACGAACCGATCACCCGTAAAGAGCTCAAAGGTGCCGCCGAGAACTCCGGAGAGGCGCTCAAATCGCTCCGCGCCGAAGACGTCGGCATCTGGTGGGTCGAATCCGAGGTGCTGACGAACGACGACGGTGAGGTCACCGGAACGTTCTGTCATTACCAGGCTGAGGACGAGGACACGATCTACGAACACGCCGAGCGCGCCGGGCTGCCGGCCACGCGGGTCGATCGGCGCGGCCAACCGCTCGACGGCGAATAGCACGTCTCGTCACCGATTCGGTCGGTTTGGCGTTTCGTCACCACTGTCCCCAATTGTCCACGCGTCCGCAGGATCGAACCCGACGGTCAGTCTCTCCCCTGTGGGTGGTTCGCGAAGCGAGACGACGAGTTCACGGTTCCGCCACGATACCCGATTCCGGACCGTTTCGCCCAGGAACTCGCTGTCGAGGACGCGACCGGTGATACGGTTTCGGTCCACATTCGTTCCGAAGGCGCTCGGTCGGACGCAGAACGTCACGTGCCCGTCGATCGGCGTCTCGGTCACCAGTTCGAACTCGTAGTCGTCCGCACGGACGGTCGTTCGCCCCCGGCTCCCGGACTCCTCCGATCTGAGCACCTCGCCGTCGAACACGTTGTTTTCGCCGAGGAAATCCGCGACGAATCGGCTTTCAGGCCGTCGATATAGGCGCTCGGGTTCGCCCACTTGCTCGACGGCTCCGTCGGAGAGCACCGCGAGCCGATCCGAAATCGCGAGCGCTTCCGCCTGGTCGTGGGTGACGTAGATCGTCGTCACGCCGAGGTCGTTTTGAATCGTTTTCAACTCCCGTCGCAGTCGCTCCCTGAGACGGGCGTCGAGGGCGCTCATCGGCTCGTCGAGCAACAGGAGATCGGGACCGGGAGCGAGCGCGCGTGCGAGCGCAACGCGCTGTTGTTGTCCTCCGGACAGCTCGGTCGGATCGCGGTCGTCGAACCCGGAGAGCCCGACCAGTTCGAGCAGGTCGGTGATGCGCTCGTCCGTCGAGACGCCACCCGGAGGATTCTCGAATTTCAGGCCGTACGCGACGTTTTCGGCCACGTTCATGTGCGGAAACAGCGCGTAGCTCTGGAAGACGAGGCCGACCGAGCGGGCCTCTGGCGGGAGGTTCGAGACCGACTCGCCATCGAACCTGATCGTCCCATCGGTCGGTTCCTCGAACCCAGCGAGCAATCGGAGCGTCGTCGTCTTGCCGCAGCCCGAGGGCCCGACGAGCGTAAAAAACTCACCGTCCTCCACGGTGATCGACGCCGAGTCGAGTGCGGTCGTCTCGCCGTAGCGTTTCGAGACGCCGTCCAGTTCGACTCTCACTGTCGACTCCCCCGTTCGTGGCTCATCGCCATTATCACTCGAAGCCTCCGTACGCGCCGACGCGTTCGATCACAACGAAACTGACGCTCGTGACGATCAAAAGCACCGATCCCATCGCCGTCGCCGGCCCGAGCGTTCTATCGGCGAGGTAGCGCTCGACGGCGACGGGCATCGTGTAGGCGTTGCCACCTTCGACCAACACGATCGTCGAATTGAACTCGCCGATGCTGATCGCGAAGGCGAAGGCGGCACCCGCGGCGACCGCGGGCATCACGATCGGGAGTTCGATGTCGACGAGTGCGCGGGTTCTCGATGCGCCGAGCGCCCGTGCGGATTCGACGAGCCGATCGTCCATCGACGCGAGTGCGGGTGCGACGGTCCGGACGACGAACGGGTACGCGCCGACGGCGTGGGCGGCGACTATCGCCACCGCGCCGGTCACCTGTACTCGATAGCCGAACACGTCGACGCCGAAGACGACCGTCTGCAACAGACCGAGGCCGACGACGATCCCCGAGACGGCGAATGGGACCATCGCGAGGGTCCCGACGGCTCGCGCGATGAGCGTGTCCCTCTCGGTCAGCATCGAGATCACGACGCCCATCGGGACCGCGAGCGCAAGTGTCCCGACGGCGAACACGAGCGAGTTCCTGATGGCGATATCCGGCCGGGTTCCGACGACTGCCTCCCGTCGGGCGAAGAGTAGTTCGTAGTGTTCGAGCGTGATACCGCCGTTTACGCTCGTGACGCTGGCGAGCAGCATCGAGAGGACCGGGCCGAAAAACACGACCCCGATGACGGCCGCGTACGCACCGATCGCGAATCGTTCGAGATCGAAGCGGGCGAACAGCCGCTTTCGAGCGCGCAACGCGACGTTCCGCGTCGCCGCCTGTCCCGTCTCATAGCGGAGATACGCGTACGTCAGGCCGAGTGTGATCGTGGCCTCGAGGACGGCGAGCGCGGCGGCTTCACCGAGTCGAAGGCTCGTGATTCGGTCGTAGAGCCACACTTCGACGGTCGCGAGTTGGAGGCCGCCGAGGGCCAACACGATCGGGAACGACATGAACGTGAAGATGAATATCAACAGCGCACTCGTCAACACCGCCGGAAGGAGCTGCGGTACGACCACGTCGAGAAAGGCGCGCCGCGGCGACGCTCCGAGGCTCCGTGCGGTCTCGACGGTTCGCGAATCGACGGTCTCCCAGGCGGCCGCGACGACGCGGACGACGAGCGGCGCGTTATAAAAGGCGTGGGCGAGAACGATGATCCGGAGCGTAAACAGTAACTCGACGGGGGCCAGCCCGAACGCCACGAGCGCGCGGTTCAGCGGTCCCTCGGTGCCGAACATCGCGGCGAATCCGACGGCGACCATGATCGAGGGGAGCACGAACGGAACAAGCGTCAACGAACGGATCGTCCGTCGCCCGGGGAACTCATAGCGCGACAGCACGTATGCGCCCGGAAGCCCGAGCGCGAGACTCGCGATCGTCGACAGCAGCGCTTGGTAGGCGGTAAATCGGAATAGACCCCAGTAGAAGGGGTCCGCGACGATCGAAAGGATCGGTTCAAGCGTCGGGCGTCCGTCGACGAGAATGGCTCCGGCGAGTACGCTCGCGACCGGATAATACAGCATGACGACGAGGAGTATCGCCGTCACGACCCCGGCGAGGAGTCCGGGCAGATCGGAGAGCCGAAGCCGACGACGCATCACCCGACGATCTGTCGGGCCCACGCTTCAATCCAGCCGTCGAGGTTGCCCGCGAGTTCGTCGTAGCCGAAGGTGACCGGTTCCGGGGGGACGTGTGCGACCGCGTCGAACTCCTCGTCGAGTTCGGCGTCCTCGACCGCGGGGAACTGGACGTTCTTTTCGGCGATGACGCCTTGAACGTCGGGGCGGAGCATGAATTCCATCAGGTCGCGTGCGGCATCGGGATTCGGCGCGTCGGCGAAGCGGGCCATTCCCTCCGGTTGGGCGTAGCCCTGATCGTTCAAAAAGCCGATCTGGTGTCGTGGAACGTCGCCGTTGTAGACTTGATCCGTCGAGTAGGAAACGACCATATCTGCCTCCTCGTTGAGGTACGCGTTGTACGCGTCGTCCCACGACCCGAGCACGCGCACGTCGTTGTCCTCCAAGTCGGCCCAGTAGTCGAGATATTCGTCCGGGCCGAACTCGTGGATCGTCCACAACAAGAACGCGACGCCCGGATCGGACTGTTGGGCGTTCTGGACGATGAGTTCGCCCGCGTTGTCGGGATCCGTGAGATCTTCGAACGTCTCGGGGGTGACCTCGCGTTCGTCGTAGACGAGACTGATGTAGCCGGTGTCGTAGGGGATGGCCCGTCCGTCCGGATCGAAGCGGAGTTCGTCGCGGACGCGATCGGTGCCGGAGATATCGCCGTCCAGCGGGTCGAAAAGCGACGAATCGAGCTGTTCGTCGATCCGTATCAGTTCGTCGACGTTCAGCCCGACGTACAGATCGACGTCGATGTCCGCCCCACGTTGTGCCCGCTGGATATACTGGTTGATACCCGAACTCGGCGTCAGAAACTCTATACCCGCGTCGTATTCGGCTTCGAACTCCTCTTTGAGCCACGGCCCGACGGGGTCGTTTCCGTCGACGAATGAGTCGTACGTGGCGATCGTGACGGTCGTGTCCTCTGTTGGGGTCGGTGTACCGTCGTCGGTGTCGGTACCGTTCTCTCCGTTGTCGTCCTCTCCGTTGCCGTTTCCACCGGTCCCGTTGTCGTCCCCGCCGTTGCCGTTCCCGAGACAGCCCGACAGCGCAACGAGACCCCCTCCGGTGGCCGACACGAAGGTTCGCCGTTTCATTACCCTGTGGTTATACTGGGTGGTATGTAAGCGTCCCGGTCGACGGAGCGGTCCCGGTGTGGACGGTGAAATCCCGGAAACGGTTTTGTCCCCACGGGGGGATCCGGGCGTATGGCCTCGCTTCGCCGCCGTCGCCACATCATCGCTGGACTCCTCGTGGCGGTCGGGCTGTTGGCGACTGCGATCCTGTGGAACGTCGTCGAGGTCGTCTTCTTCGCGATCACGGTCGCGTACGTCCTCTACCCGCTCCGGCAACGACTAGTCGCTCGGGGGGTCCCTCACCGCATCGCGAGCGCTACACTCACGATGGCGGCCTTCTTCGCCGTCGTCGTCCTCTTGATTCCGATCGGACTCACGCTGTTCGAGCGCCGCAGTGCCATCATCGACCTGCTCAACAACCTTCCCGACGACCTTCCGGTCGAATTCTTCGGCTTCGTCGTCGAGGTCGACATCGCGGACCTCACGAACTCCGCAAACGACGTCCTCCGAACTCTCGCGATCTCGCTGGCAGCCGACGCTATCTTCATCACGCTGCAGTTCGCCATGTTCGTGCTCATCCTCTACGGACTCCTCCTGCGCCCGCAGGCGGTCGGTCGAGCCGCCTACGAGATCACGCCGCCGGCGTACCACGACGTGCTCCACGCGCTCCACGAGCGCGTCGCCGGAACCCTCTTCGCGTTGTACGTCATCCAGGCCGCGACGGCCGCGATCACGTTCCCGATCGCGGTGGTCGTCTTCTACGCGCTCGGCTACCCCGACATCTTCGTCCTTGCAGTGATCTCGTCGATCCTCCAGTTCTTCCCGATCGTCGGGCCTGGGGTGCTCGCGATCGGGCTCGCGGGGTACGACGTGCTGTTGGGAATGCCGGGTCGGGCGATCGGTATCGTGATTCTCGGTCCGCTCTTGATCGGACTGCTTCCGGACGTCATCATCCGCCCCCGGATGGCCTCACGCAGCGCGAAACTCCCCGCCAGTCTCTACTTCGTCGGCTTCGTCGGTGGCGTGCTTACCGTGGGTGTCATCGGGATCATCGCCGGTCCCCTCGTCGTCGCTGTCCTCGTCGAACTCGTGAGCCTACTCAGTAACCACAGCAGGGAATCTGCCTAGCGCTCGATCTCACGTTCGAGTTCGCGAAGCTTCTCGATCCGCGATTCCGTCGGCGGGTGCGTCGACGCGATCCGTCCGATGAATCCACGGGTGATCGGGATGATGAAGAAGGCGTTCATCTCGGCTTGCTGGCGGAGGTCCTCGTCGGGGACCTGATTCATCCGACCGGAAATCTTCATTAGCGCTGTCGCGAGCGCCGATGGGTTGCCCGTGATCATCGCCGCACCGCGGTCGGCGCTGTACTCACGATACCGGCTGAGCGCGCGGATGAGCAGAAACGAGATCACCCACACGAGCAGCGAGACGAGGATCGCGACGGCCATCGGGGCCTGGTTTCGGTTCCGGCCGCCGATGAGCCATCCCCACCGGACGATGAGAAACGCGATCGTCGAGAGGAACGACGCGATCGTCATCACCGCCACGTCGCGGTTTTTGATGTGAGCCAGTTCGTGAGCCAACACCCCCTCCAGTTCGTCGTCGTCGAGCGTCGAGAGAATTCCCGTCGTCACACAGACCGCCGCGTTCGAGGGCGACCGGCCGGTCGCGAAGGCGTTCGGCGTCCGGTTCTCGGCGACCGCGACCGTCGGCTTCGGGAGGTCCGCCTGTTGGACGAGTCGCGAGATCTGCGCGTGAAGCTTGGGGTACTCCTCTTCGGTGACGGTCCGTGCACCCATCGACCGGAGCGCGAGTTTGTCGCTGAAGAAAAACTGGACGAGTGAGAATGCCCCGAGCATGATCGCTGCGAACAGGAGGCTGTCGAAATACAGCGTCAGTATCCCGATAAAAATCAGATAGAGGGCGAAGAGGAGAAACATGGTAAACGCCATGCGAAACCGCAACCCCCAATCCGTTTGCCATTGCATACGGTGTCGTTTGGCCCGACCGGATAAAAACTATCGCAGTGACCTCCCCGTTGACGACCGGTTTTCCCCCGGGACTTTTGTACACGGCTGAGTATCCCTCCTCATGGTATCCGAGCCCTCCCCCGCGACGGATCCCGAGCGTCCGGACTCCGATCCGACGGGTTCAGCCCAGACTGAAACGCCCGCTCCTCCCACCGAACGTACCGCTACGGAGTTCCCGACCGTTATCAGCGCTCTCATCGGTGGCGTCGTCGGCATCGTACTCGCCTTCATCCCGTTCTCGACGGTGCTCGGTGGCGGCGTCTCCGGGTACCTCGAAGGTGGCCAGCCCAAGGCGGGACTCAAGGTCGGTGCGATCGCCGGGGCGATCATGCTCGTCCCGTTCCTACTCATTTTGATCTTTGCGCTCTTTTTACTCGGCTTCGCGGGCGTTCCGAGAGCGGTCGGGCTCGTCGGTATCCTCGTGTTGCTGTTCGTCGGCGCGTACACGGTCGGGTTGGGCGCACTCGGCGGGTATCTCGGCGTCTACGTAAAAAACGAACTGTGATCGACCACACGTCGGAGTGACCGTTCCCCGATCAGGTTCCGTGCTGCCAGCTGCCCATGTACTCCACTTGCTCGTCGCTGAGCGCGTCGAACTCGATCCCCTCCGCGGCGAGTTTGATCTCCGCGACTTCTCGGTCGAGGTCGTCCGGCACGTCGTGAACGCCGGCGTCGTACGCGTCGTCGTTCTCGACCATCTCGCGGACGCAGACCGCCTGAATCCCGAAGCTTTGATCCATCACCTCCACCGGGTGTCCCATGGCGACGGGCGAGGCGAGGTTGACGAGACGGCCGTCCGCGAGGACGTTGATCCGGCGGCCATCCTTCATCTCGAACTCCTCGACGCCGTCGCGAACCCCGCGGCGTGAGACCGCGAGATCGTCGAGATCGTCGAGGTTTATCTCGACGTTGAAGTGGCCGGCGTTCGCGAGCACGGCGCCGTCGGACATTCGCTCGAAGTGTTCGCCGACGATCACGTCGCGGTTTCCGGTCGTCGTCACGAAGATGTCGCCCTTTCCGGCTGCCTCGGCCATCGGACAGACCTCGTATCCCTCCATGTGGGCTTCGAGTGCGCTTCGAGGTTCGACTTCGGTGACGATCACGTGGGCGTTCTGCCCCTTTGCCTTCATCGCGACGCCCTTTCCGCAGTACCCGTAACCTGCGACGACGACCGTCTTGCCGGCGAACGAGAGGTTCGTCGTCATGGCGATGTTCGACAGCGACGCCTCACCCGTCCCGTGAACGTTGTCGAAGAGCCGCTTCATCGGCGTGTCGTTGACCGCGAACATGGGATAGCGCAGCGCGCCGTCGTCGTCCATCGCGCGCAGGCGGTGGACGCCCGTCGTGGTCTCCTCACAGCCGCCGAGGATCGAGTCGATGAGTTCCGGGTAGTTGTCGTGGATCGCCATCACCAGATCGCCGCCGTCGTCGACGGTGACCGTGGGTTCGTGCTCCAACGTCGCCTCGATAGCGCCGTAGTACTCCTCGTCGTTGACCTCGCGTTTTGCATAGGAGACGACCGCATCGTTCGCGTCGAGCGCCGCGCTCACGTCGTCGTGAGTCGAAAGGGGGTTACAGCCGGTGATCGCCACGTCCGCGCCGGCTTCGGCGAGCACCTCGGTGAGGACTGCCGTCTTCGCCTCGACGTGCATCGCCATCGCTACGACCTCGCCGTCGAGCGGCTTCTCCGCGCCGAACTCCTCGGCGATGGCGGTCATGATCGGCATGTGCTGGCGGGCCCACTCGATCTTCTTCCGGCCGGAAGCGCGGGCCTCGGCCGGGTCCTCGAGCTGGTCTGTGATCGTCGGCTGGCTCATACTCGCCACGAGGGGCGACCGCGGGAAAACGCTACCGAAGGCCGGTGCGGTCGGCGAATACGGTTCGTCCGATCACCGATCCGGTGGTCCGTTCCCGGGAGCGTTTCCGCTGTTGCCCGGACCGCTTCCGCGGTTCTCGGGGCCGTCGTTCGACCCGTCGTCGTGTTCGCTTTCGCCGCTCGAACGCTCGGCGCCGGCGTCGCCGTCTTCGCGTTCGCCGTCATCTCCGCGGTCACTGGCCGCACCAGCCTCCCCGTCGCCTCCCTCGTCGCCCGCATCGTCACGTTCTTGATCGGCGTCCGGTCCGTCGTCGCTATCGTAGCCGGCGTGTGCCGGCGGTCCCGAATCGCCGTCCGGTCCGGCGTGCGACGGCGGACCGCGTCGTTCGTCAGCGTCGTCGGCTGATTCGTTCGACTGGTCCGGGGTGGGCGAGTCGCTCTGCCCGTCCGAACCGTTCGATTCCGGTGGCCCGCGTCGGTCCTCGGAATCGGATCGGTCCGAGGCGTTGCCCGGATTGTTCGACGTGGCGAAGCCGGACACGCGCTCGCCGATGCTCCGGTCGTCCCCGTCGCCCTCCAAAAGTGAGTGGACGAACTCGGTCACTCGAAGCCCGAACGGCGTTCCCCCCGCTGGCTCGGCGTCAGCGGTCAACGTCGCGGTCGTCGTGGCGGTTCGATTCTCCGAGGTGGCGTCGACCGTCACGTTCACCGTCTCCTCGGGCGTCGGTAGACCGACCGTTCCGTTCTCGTCCGTCGTGTACGCGCCCGAGCCGTCGTACGTGACGTTCTCGTCCTCGACGGTCACGTTCACCGACGCGTTCGCCACGTCCCCGTCTTCGTCGGTTACCGTCGCGACGACGCTGTCGTGTTGTGCTACGTTGATGCTCAAATTACCGCTCGCTGATGTCGCGTCGGCCATCGCCAGTCCGGGACCGAGGACCGACAGCACCAACAGCGCCGACAGCACCACTGCAACGAGCCGCGTATTCGGATTCATATCCACCCTTTCGTACCGGTATGTTGACCCTAAATTGGGATATTCGTTCATTTCGTTCATCGAGAACGCTTCGAGGTTACGAAAGCAGGAGTGCGAGCTATATCGTTTATTCGGTCCTGTGAACGTTTAACGGTTCGACTCGGCACGCGCGATCAGCGACTCGGCGTGGCGTTCGGCGTCCCGGCGGACGGCCGCCTCGTCGAGGGTCAACACCTCCCGATCCCGGACGACGACGTCGCCGTCAACGACGGTGTGTCGCACGTCGGATCCCCGAGCAGCGTAGGCGAGGTGGCTGACGAGGTCGTGGGCCGGGGTGAGATGCGGCGCTTCGAGATCGATCACGGCGAGGTCCGCGAGCGCGCCCGTCTCGATCCGGCCGGTATCGAATCCGAGCAGTTCGGCTCCACCTGCGGTCGCCGCTCGGACCACATCGGGGGCCGAAACCGCGGAGGCGTCGTCGGCTCTGAGCTTGCCGACCATGGCTGCGTCCCGGAGTTCGTCGAGCGCGTCGAGATCGTTGTTCGAGGCCGCACCGTCGGTGCCGATGCCGACGGTCACCCCGGCGTCGAGCATCTCCTGGACGGGGGCGATCCCGCTCGCAAGCTTCATGTTCGAGGCCGGGCAGTGGGCGACGCCGACGCCGCGTTCGGCGAGCAGTTCGATCTCCGTTCGATCGATGTGAACGCCGTGGGCGATGAAGTCGTCCGCTTCGAGCATGCCGAGACCGTCGGCGTATTCGAGCGGTCGAACCCCGCGTTCCTCGACGATCGGCTCGACCTCGTCGCGGGTCTCGTTGGCGTGGTAGTGAAGCGAAATCCCCGCTTCGCGGGCGCGCGGAACGTATTCCGAGAGGAGTTCGCCGTCCACGGTCGTCAAAGAGTGCGGCATCAGCGCCGTTGTTATCCGACCCTCGGCCATCCCGTCGAGTTCTCTCGCGACCTCGAGGCCCGTCTCGAAGTCCGTTCGCGCGGCGGCTTCGTCTTTCCCGACGGTAACGATACCGTGACCGACGCGGGCTCTGAGGCCGGCCCGGGCGAGCGCGTCGGCGACCTCCGGTACCTCGAAGTACATGTCGCCGAGCGCCGTCACTCCGTTTTCCAGTAGTTCGACCGCGCCGAGTCGGGTACCGGCGACGATATCGGCGGTTTCGAGTTCGGCCTCCGTCGGCCAGATATCTTCTCGGAGCCACGCATCCAGCGGTTTGTCGTCGGCGTAGCCGCGCAAGAGCGTCATGGGGGCGTGACAGTGGGCGTTGACGAGCCCCGGGATGACGAGTCCATCGCTCGCGTCGAGGACATCGTCTCCCCGGGCGGTATCGCCTATCTCGACGATTCGGCCCGTCCCGCGGTCGACGAGTACATCGGCCTTGCGGACGTTCATGTCCGCGAAAAGTACCGTCCCGCCCGCGATCTGAAGCGTACTCATGCACTCGCGTTCGGATTCGGCCGGGTTGAACCTGCCGGGATCGATATCGAAACCATCGATTTCTGGGTCGGGGACGTCCGATCGGTGGCTGTGTGTTTAAATTCGCGATAGTCACGGTAAATTGACAATTACCGCTGTAAACGCCGAAACGACGTGCTATTGTATGGGGCTAACAAAGACGTGTGAGTCTCTATTAACACCTAACCCAGAGGACACCCGATTATGACGAAATTCGACAGCGAAACGGGAGATCTAGGATACGACCCGATTAGGGGGTCGTATCATCTTCACCACGACTGGACGTCCCCCAATCCACTGAGCCAGACCGTGATGTACGTTGTATTGGCGCTCTCCGGGAAGGAACCGAGCTCCGGTCCCCCGCTTTCCGATTCGGTCGATCCCGACGCGCTCGATCAGCTGTTCCGGGGGAAACTGATGGACGACCGTCACCACGACCATCTGACGTTTACACACGACGAGTGTACTATCACCGTGTTTCGGAATGGGAGGGTGGTCGCCTACCCCCCCGCCTGTGAGGGGGATGCGGCGCTACGCAATTACTGACCGAAATTACTGGACCAGTCGAATCGTCGACTCACCGTCTCCCCGTCGTTACACGATCGTGTCGATATCCACGTAGTTATCTTCCCACTCACGCCGTTCGACGATGACGCGTTTTCCCTGCTCCGTCAGCTCGTAGTAGTTCGTCCGCCTGTCGATCTGCCCCTGCGTGAGATATTCCTGTTCGACCAACGTATCGAGATTCGGGTACAGCCGTCCGTGCGTGATACGATCGATTGACTTCTGTAGCTCCGCTTTGATTCGCTGTCCCGAGGGGCGGTCCAGCCCTGCCGTGACGTACAGCACATCTCGCTGAAAGGCGGTAAGATCGAACATGTACATGTAGGGAACCGCACGGTATATTGTTAGGAATATAAAAACAATCTTTTCCGCCGAACCGTCTCAATAACTGGCTTTATTAGTGGCTGGTAAGCTCTGCTGACCGGCCTCGTGGAACCGCGAACGCCCACACTACCCTGCTCGCTCGTGTCGGTAGTCGAACGATACGCCCCTCGATCCGCATCACTCCCGCGCGAACCAAAGCAGCGCAGCCAGACTGATCGCGATCCAGAGCCCGCTCGGGACGGCAGCGAGCGGTCCGACCCCCACCGCTCCGATCGCGACCGCCACCGCGATGGCCGAGGCGGCGAACAGATCCGAACGACCGGTTTCTTCGATCGCTTCCGCATCCACGTCGGTACTCTCGTCCGTCGAAACGTCTTCGTCTGGGCCGTGATCGCCGGGTACCTCCGCGTCCTCCGCCGCCGGGAGATACGGCTCGATCTGAGCCGTGTTCTTGAGCGTGATGATCCCTCGATTCTTCTGGAAGTCGATGACGCCGTACTCGTCCATCTTCGGTAGATGACACTGATACAGCCCGATGTACACGCGCTTGCGCTGACTGGACGACAGTTGCGAAACGTCGATATCGTTCTCGAGGGCGGCGATGTGCTCCGCCATCACGTTCAACGTCGTAACGCCGTCTTCCTGTTTGTTTAGAAACCGTATCACTCGACGTCGTCGTTCGTTCTTTAACAGCTCGAAGACGTCTCCGATGTCGAGCTCCTCGCTTTGTTGCCGTTTCTTTCCCGGAAGCTCACTGAGCTGTTTGGAGTCGATCGACAACGTTCGCTCGTTCGTTCCGCTCGCATTCGATGCGGCCGTGTCGTTTTCTCCGTTGGACCATTCTACCACCCCACCCCTACCATCGATTGCCATAGGAGAGGGTAACATCCTAAGGGGTCCTTGTTAATAGGTAGCTACCGTTGAGTAGGGATGCGTTGACAATCGCTTATCGGTTGATTAAAAAACCGATATTCAATAAATACGCCGAAAAAACAGGTTAAATTCGACGAACAGTGAATCCAGACCGCTTCCACACCGACGGCGACAGCACCCCTTTCGCGTCGATCACCACGTCGCCCGCCATCCACTCGCTGAGCGTGCCTGGATCGAGCGATTCGAACTCGTCGTGATCGGTGGCGATCACGACAGCGTCGGCCCCGGTTGTCGCGGTCTCCAGGTCCGAGAGATTGAGCGTCGAATCGATCACGTGCGGGTCGTGGATTCTGACCGACGGTCCGTCTATCGTCCCCGTTCCCCCGTCCGCCGCGGTCGGTTGTGCGACGTCGACACGTTGCAGTTGGTTAGCCAAGGCGAGGCCCGGACTCATCCGAGTATCACCGACGTTCCCTTTGTACGCCACGCCGAGGATCGCGATGGTCCGGCCGTCCAGATCGCCGAGTTCCTCGCGGAGTAGCTCGATGATGTAGCCCGGCATCCCGTCGTTTATGCGTCGAGCGGTCGAGATGAGATCGAGCCGTTCCGATCCGTCGCCCAAAAACCACGGATCGATCGGCAGACAGTGACCGCCGACGCCAGGCCCCGGCTGGAGGATGTCGACTCGCGGATGGCTGTTGGCGAGATCGATCGCGCCGCGGGCATCGATATCGTAATCCGCGGCGAGCATCGCGATCTCGTTCGCCAACGCGATGTTGACGTCGCGGAAGGTGTTCTGAATCAGTTTGACGAACTCCGCCACCGTCGTGTCCGTCGTGGTCCGTATCTCGCCGTCCACGAACGACTCGTAGAGCCGAACCGCCGATTCGGCCGAGACGGCGTTGACGCCGCCGATGATCCGGTTGTTCTCCCGAAGCTCGGTGATGATGTTCCCGGGAAGCACCGTCTCCGGACAGTGAACGAGCGAGAAGTCGTCGCCCGCCGAGAGCGTCGACTCCTCGAGAATCGGTCCCAACACTCCGTCGGTCGTTCCCGGCGGCACCGTCGACTCCAAAATCACGGTGTCGCCGCGTCGGAGGTGGTCGGCGACCGCTCGGCCAGCCGACTGGACGTACTCGAGCTCCGCCGTCTTCGATTCCTCGTCGAACGGCGTCGGCACGCAGATAACGTGGTACTTCGCCGGGACCACCTCGTCCGCGATCTCCAACTGCCCCGATTCGAGCGCCTGCGTGACGAACGCACGAAGCCCGGGCTCCTCGAAGTGGACGTTTCCATCCCGGAGGTTCGAGCGAACCCCCGCGTCCGTGTCGTATCCGAACACGTCGTGGTCGTAGTTGGCCAACATCGTCGCCGTCGGGAGGCCGATGTACCCCAACCCGTGAACGCAGACGGTACTCATGCCACACCTCGCTCGATGCTCACGCCGAGCGCCTCGAGTATGCGCTCGCTCGCGTTTCCATCCCCGAACGGGTTCTCCCAACCGGTGTCGGCCCCCAGCATCTCGTCGACGCTTCGGGCGATGGCGGCGGGATCGGTACCACAGAGTCGATTCGCCCCGACCTCGATGGTTTCGGGACGCTCCGTGCTGTCGCGCATCGTCACACACGGGACGCCGAGAATGCAGGCTTCTTCCTGTACGCCCCCCGAGTCGGTCACGATCAGTTCGGCCGCCGCCTCCAACCGAAGGAAGTCGAGGTACTCCTGGGGCTCGATCGTCCGGATACGTTCGGGCACCTCGATGTCGAACTCCGCGAGTCGCTGCTCCGCACGCGGATGTATCGGATAGACGACCTCGACGTCGCGTTCGTGCGCTGCCCGATCGACGCCGCGCAGTATCGACCGGAATCGGTCCTCATCGTCGACGTTTTCGGCTCGATGGGCCGTCATCAAAAAGAACGGCCGCCCGTCGAGTCCCAACGTCGAGAGCACCGTGCTCTTTTCGCGGGCTAGCGTCCGGTTTCGGTACACGGCGTCGACGACCGTGTTCCCGGTGACGGTGATCCGCTCCTCTTCGATTCCCTCGCGTCGAAGTTGCTGTTCGCTCTGTACGGTCGGCGCGAACAGGTATTCCGAGATGTGGTCCGCGACGATGCGGTTCGTCTCCTCGGGCATGCTCCGATCGAAGCTTCGCAGCCCCGCCTCGACGTGGCCGAGATCGATGTCCATCTTGCTCGTCGCGATGGCCCCGGCAAGCACGCTGTTCGTATCTCCTTGTACCAGCACCGTTTCGGGATCGATCTCTTCGAGCACCTGTTCGACTCCGATCAGCATCTCACCGGTCTGTTTGCCGTGGCTTCCCGATCCGACGCCGAGATTGTAGTCCGGATCGGGGAGTTCCAACTGCTCGAAGAACACCGAATCAAGCGTCTCCGAGTAGTGCTGTCCGGTGTGGACGATCGTGTAGGGTATCTTCGCATCCGAACACGCGTGTATCACCGGCGCGAGTTTGATGATCTCGGGACGGGTCCCGAGCACGAAGACAACGTGTTCGCTCATTTCGTTTCCCCTCCGGGTCGACCTATCTTGGGTGGGGTGTCAGTCGAGCCGCACGCGAGTCTCCCCCCGTGTGGGTTCAAGATCTGTGATTTCGTCTCCCTTATTACGGACCGCTCCGTCACTGCTCCGTCGACGCTCGGTGGGGTGGCTCGTGGTGCTTTCTGAGACATGGATGGTCGGTGTCCGGTCGGTGCCATCCCGCGGCGTCCGCCGGCCACTGTCGTTCGTTACAACCGCGTTTTCAGGCTTTGTTATACACCGTCTTCGCACCTCGAACTCTCCGGTGGAGGCCGGTACACGAAGGCTATCTCTCGGCAGATATCTGCCCGACCGTGTTCCGCAGATCCGCGAAAAACGGCCTCAAATCCTCGAGATCGAGGTAATCGAACCTCGGATCTCGGTACAGCGAGCGAAGCACAGAGGCACACTCACCGCCGAGTGAGGGACGTGGCCCGTTCCCGACTCCCCGATAGACGTTGTACAGGTAGAGGAGTTCGCCGCGCAGTTTGTGACACCCGACATCAGTGTCGTACACGCCCGGTTCGATCGAGGGAACGTCACCGACGGCCAGTTGGTAGTGATAACGCGGAAAGTCGACCCCCGCATGGATCGGAAGGGCGAGCGATCCCCAGTAGCGTGGGTTGATCTCCATCAGCCGAAAGGAGCCATCGCGGGCGTCGCGTCTGAATTCGACCATCGCGGGGCCGTGCCAGCGCAACTCGGACAGCAACCCCGCTCCGTAGCGATCCAACGTCGGTACGTGGACCGACCTCCGATAGACGCTCGCGCCGCCACCGTATGCGTGACTTCGGATTCGCTCGTGTTGAAACGTCGCAACCGGTTCACCGCGGTCGAACAGCGCGAAGTAGCCGAACTCGCCGCCGTTCGGGATGAACTCCTGGAGAAGCGGTCTGTGGCCCATCTCCTCGACGATCGCATCCGGATTCGGACGTTCCTCGGGTTCGTACACCCGAACGCCCGGATACCGCGCCCTATCGTCGGATTCGTCGACGAGAATGGTGTATCTGGGTTTGACGACGACGGGGCGCTCGTGGTCGGGCCAGTCCGTTAGCGGTTTCGTCTCCGGCCGTGGAACCCCGACCGCGTCGGCCGCCTCGAAGAGTTGCGATCGGTCTTGGGCGTTGCGGAGCGTCTCCGGGGACGGCCACATCGGTGTGATGTGTTCGGCGAACGCGGCACTGCTCCGCGCGAGCGCGTATACATCGGCTTCACGCATGGGTAAGATTGCCCTACTCCCCGTTTTCTCGAGGACTTCGAGCAGCGCGTCGCTGTAGGCGGACAGCGACATCGAAGGGGATGGGACGACGACCGATCGCGTACAGTACGTCGACGCGAACGACGGCGGGTTCGGATCGCTCGACACCGCGATAACGTCCACACCCGCCCGCCCAAGGGATCGAACAGCCGCGAGACTGCTCGGGACGCCGATCGCCGGAACGATCACGGAGTCGCGCGCCCGGGTCATCCGTCCTCGACGACGAGCGCGAGTCCCTCGTCGATGGCGGAGACGATTTCGCTGTAGAGGGATCGAAACGTCGATTCACCGCCTCCGTACGGATCCGCTATCTCCACGGCGTCGTCGGGGGTGAGTGCGCCGAGGAAGTAGGTTCCCGGTTGGCGCCCGAACTTCCGCCGGAGATAGTGATCGTTGTGTAGGTCCATGACGAAGACGATATCACTCCACTCCAGCTGCGCCTCTGTCACCGGTTTCGAACGATGATCTGACAGATCGACCCCGAACTCGGTGCCGACCGAGACGGCTTGTTCGGGACTCGATCGCCCTTGATGGGTCCGGATGCCCGCCGAATCGACGAGCATCCGTTCTTCGGAACGGTTTCGGAGGGCGTCTCGAAGATATCGTTCCGCGAACGGGCTCCGACAGATGTTTCCGGTGCAAAGAAACAGTACGTTCGGACGCTCGTTCAACTGCTGGGCCAACCGTTCGACATCCAGAACGCTTGGCGTCCGCTGAACGCGGAACTGGAGTCGACGGGTTTCGAGGCTCGCCTTCGTGCAGATTTGATCGATGAGTGTGGCCATGAGTGTACGCTCTCGAAGAGCTGCAATGTTGAACGTAATACCTCGAAAAGGGACTTTGTTATGTGTCGATTACTTCGGTGGCAGCCGCCTCATACGCTCGTGAATTCCCCGCTGACCTAGCGGTTCCCGAGGGGGGGGGACCGCCCTGTCGGTGTAGATCGTCAGTCCGCTTTCGTCCGATTCAGTCGCCCGACATTATGGCGCTTGTAACAATTTCGGTCTCTCACCAATCGTGTTGTATACCCCGGACTGTCCCAAATCCGCCGGGGTGAATGCAACGATGACAGGACGTATTCCCCTCCAAGGTCGGCGCGCGATGGTTCACACGGACGATTTCTCCACCGAAACCGTCCGGGGTCGAACCAGGAGCGAGCGGGATCGTCCGACTCGGCGGGGGTCGGTCCCGGCCGCTCGGACGACCGGTCGTCGACGATCGTCGGCGACCGTCATGGTCGGTATCCCCGCGTACAACGAGGCGGAGATGATCGCCGAGATCGTCACGGCGGCCGATCGGTATGCCGACGAGGTCGTCGTCGTCGACGACGGGAGCGACGACGAGACGGTCGAACGAGCCAAGCGGGCCGGCGCGACGGTCATCGCCCACGGAAGCAACCGTGGCTACGGAGCGACGCTCGGGACGATCTTCGAGCACGCACGCGACACCGGCAGCGAGCAGTTGGTGATCCTCGACGGCGACGGACAGCACGACCCGGACGACATTCCGAAGCTCCTCGAGGCGCAGCGAAGATACGGCGCGGATATAATCGTCGGCAGTCGGTTCGTCGGTGACTCGGAGACGCGGCTTCCGACGTATCGCCGCCTCGGGTTACTCGTTATCAACGCCCTCACGAACGCCGGTATTCGGCTTCGTTACTCGACGACGACCGCCGCGGACACCCAAAGTGGGTTCCGCGCCTACGGGCGCGACGCGATAGAAACTTTCGCGCGGAGCGGCGAGATCGGCGACGGCATGGGAGCGAGCCTCGACATCCTCTTTCGCGCAGCCAGGGAGGGATTCGAGGTCGGGGAGGTCCCGACGAACATCGAGTACGACATGGAGAACCCGAGCAGCCAACACCCGCTGATGCACGGATTGACGCTTCTCAAAGCCATCTTTTTCGAACTGTTCTCGGAGCGATCCGTCCGTCTCGCCTCGGGGGTGGTCGTGGCTGCCCTGGCGTTCGCCGCGGCGGTTATCGTCCTCAGTCTCACGGGGGGATCGACAACGACGGCGATCGGCCTCGTCGTTGGCGGTCTCCTCGTCGCGGTCTTGCTCGCGTATCCAAACGTTCCTCGCACGGTGCGTAAACTCGCAAACCGGTGAGCGAACGGATCGTCGCCGGAGGAGTTACCCGATAATCACTGTATACTCTTAGGTGTCTGTCCCCCACCCACGGTGAAGACAGCAATGTACTCAGTCCTCACGAGCGCTATCAATCACCCCGATACGCTCAAGCCGTATCGGGGTCTGTTCAACCACCGTATCATCAAGTCGCTCGCGACGTCCGGTCTCTCCGTCGAGGCGGTTTCCCCACGTCCGTTCGCGCCGCCGGTCGGACCGTACTCGTCGTACACCTCTATTCCGGAGGTGAAGGATTGTGGTCCGTACACGGTCCACTACCCTCGATTCTGGTATCTCGTCCCGAAGCGGTTGTTCTACGGGCTCTCCGGGGAGTCGTACGCTCGCCGGATCCCCCGATACGTCGAGCGGACGTTCGAGACGCCCGACGTCGTTCACGCCTGTCACATCTTTCCCGACGGCTACGGTATGCTTCCGTACGTTCGCAAACACGACGTGCCGCTGTTCGTCGTCGCACACGGAGCGCTTCTCAACGAGTTCGGGGAGCACCCACCCGGTGTCGACGCGCGAATCCGCGAGACGTTGGCGGTGGCCAGCGGCGTGCTCTGTGTGAGCGACGCGCTCGCTGCGAAGGCTCGGACGCTCACGGATCCGTCGAAGGTAACCACGGTCCCGATCGGTGCCGATCCCGACGAGTTTCCCGTTGACCGGCGCGCACGGATCCGTCGCGAGTTGGGTATCGCCCCCGAGACGACGGTCGTTCTTTTCGTCGGCGCGTTCTCGAAACGTAAGGGGATTCATGAGATCGTCGAACTCCTCTCGGATCTCGACGTTTCGGAGACGACGTTCGCCTTCATCGGGTACGGTGGGCCGCTCGAAACCGATCTCCGGCGCGGCGTCGCGGAGAGCGAGTATTCCGACCGGCACATCTACACGGGGGTGACCTCGGAAACACTTCGAGAGTGGTTCGCTATCGCCGACCTGCTCTTGCTCCCGAGTCACGCCGAGGGCAGACCGACGGTCATCTACGAGGCGATGGCCAGCGAGACGGCCGTCCTCGCATCCGATGTCGGCGGCGTCGGAGAGCAGGTCGTCGACGGGGAGACCGGGCGTCTCGTTCCGCCGGGCGACGTGACCGCACTTCGCGACGCGTTGGAGTCACTCACGAGCGATCCGGCCCTGCTTCGTCGGTTCGGTCGGGCCGGATACGAACGGCTAGTCGAGCGGGAATGGACCTGGGACGGCCACGCGAGACGGCTTCGAGAGATCCATCGGGCGGCGATCGAATGACCGACGCGGACGCCCCTTCGATACTCGTCATCGCCTCCCACCGTCCCGCGGAAGTGCTCAACTCAGTTTCGGGGATGGACGCGGAGACGAACGTCCTCTCGCTCGACGCCGACGCCGCGCCGCCGGTTCGCGCGCTGGCGGCCCTTCGTCGGACTGACGCGGCGATTCGCCGATACCGACCGGACGTCGTTCTCCTCGATTGCTTCGAAACGATCGGCGCGCCGGCGGCGTGGATCACCTCCCGCCACGGCGTTCCGATCGTCGCTCGACTCGTCGGCGATCACTGGCGTACGATCGAAGAGGAGCGACTCGACCCCGCTTGGGAGCGTCGGGACATCCCGGCGTATCTTCGACACCGCATCAGCCAGGCGCTGAACCAATACATACTCGAACGCGC
Organism: Natronomonas sp.; assembly: GCF_046483325.1. Lineage (GTDB taxonomy): Archaea > Halobacteriota > Halobacteria > Halobacteriales > Haloarculaceae > Natronomonas. The sequence continues at coordinate 25,716 of NZ_JAWODL010000046.1, forward strand.
TGACGGCTACGTCGTCGTTTCGGCGGCGCTACGCGACGTCGTCACCGCCCGAACCGGGTGCCCGCACGAACGCATCGGCGTCGTCCCGGTCCCGATCACGACGGACACGTTTCGAACCGGATCGGCGTCCGCAGCCCGCGAGCGATTCGGCATCGAGACCGAACGCGTGCTCCTCACGGTGACGAACCTCAAATTCCGGGCGAAATACGACGGCGTAGAGACGATCCTTTCGGAGGTACTGCCGCTACTTCGCGACGACGATGAACTCTCTTACGTCGTCGCCGGCGGCGGCCAGCATCACGAAACACTCGTCTCCGAACTCGACGATCGAATCGACGACCCGGACGTCCGTCGTCGCGTTCACGTCTTGGGATACGTCGATAACGTCGCGGATCTGTACGCGCTGGCGGACGTGTTCGCGTACGTGTCGGATCTCGACGGCTATCCGAACGTCGTCTTGGAGGCACAGACCGCCGCTCTCCCGGTTGTCGCCAACGACGCCCATGGGATGCGCGATCAGATCTCGGACGGCGATACCGGCTTTCTCGTCGATCCCGACTCGACCGGGGCGCTGCGAAACCGGGTCGAGTTTTTGCTCGATACTCCCGCGGAGCGACGCCGAATCGGCGAGCGAGCGCGTCAGCGGGCACTGCGTGAGAACGACCCGGGATCCGTTAGCGATCGACTCGAATCGTTTTTGTCCGTTTTCGCTCTAGATTACTGCTAACCCCGCAAATTAAACCGGGACTATATGCTATGTTACGTATGACATAACCTTTTATTACCGGTGTTTGTTGTTGGTCATGCCCTCGCATGGCATACTGGATGGGGATCTGGGCGTCGTCGGTGCGATATGGTTCGGTCGCGTCGTCGGTGACGGTGTTCCGACGGCTCCCTCGGGGATAGATGTGTGTACAGATGTCGTTTCGCTACGGCGGTGTGTGGGGACATGAGCGACGAACCGCCGGGAACGGTCGTCATTTCGTTGGATGCCGAGCTGGCCTGGGGATTCCACGACCAGTTTCCACTCGCCGAACGGGAGCGAAGACAGGTCTCGAACGCCAGAACATCGTGGCGACGGCTCGTCGAGTTGTTCGACGAGTATCGAGTTCCGGCGACGTGGGCCGTCGTCGGCGAGCTACTTATGGACGACGAGCGAATTCGGAAGACACACCCCCTCGGTGAGCAGTGGTTCGCCACCTACTACGACGACGTTATTCAGCGTCCGAACGAGTGGTTTGCCACGGATCTCGTCGAATCGATCGTCGCGTCGGATGCTGACCACGAAGTCGCTAGCCACAGCTTTTCGCACGTCGTCCTCTCGGACGTTCCGCCGGAGGTCGCCGAGGCGGAGTTTCGGTTCTCGCGGATGGCCGGGGAGCAATACGACCTCGATTTCCGATCGTTCGTCTTCCCTCGAAACGAGATCGACCACCGTCGCGAGCTCGCGGAGAGCGGTTTCGTTTGCTACCGCGGTCGACGGCCGCACACCTACCCGTCGATTCCCAAATCGAGAGGGATAGGGGCGCTGATCGGTTCGTTGACTGGAAAAGTGTCCCCGCCGGTGGTCTCACCTCGTATCGACGAGTACGGTCTGGTGGAGCTTCCGGCATCGCTTTTCATCGGTGGATACAGGGGTCAGCCGTGGAGCCACATCGCGACGCTCACCGAGGATCCGGCCGTCCGGCTCACGAGGACGGGTCTCGAACGGGTCCGTCGGACAGGCGGTCTGTTCCACCTGTGGCTTCACCCGAACGATCTCACCGATCGGGCGTCTATGCAGCGGATGGAGGCCATCCTGTCGATGCTGGCGGACTGGCGGGCGCGAGACGAGTTGACGATCGAGACGATGGGCACGGTGGCACAGCGGGTGCTATCCGATTCCGATCGCCCCCAGCCACAGGTCACGCGCTAATCATCGTCGCGAGCGCGATCCGGTATCGATCGCGACCGTTCGAAGCGCCGTCCGCATTCCGTGTAAAGAGCCGTGCGCGTACGCTCTCGGCGGTGATCCTCGAAACGGCTATATTATGCTCTATATAACTATTGAGATCGGTGCTGGAACGAACGTATGTTCCGGATTTCCCCGTATGGAGCGGTTCAGTTACGATGTTCGCGGCCGCCATCGGTCACGTCACGACGTGCGTTGACACCCGAACCGGAGCAACGGCTGGTTTCGGGATGGCTCGATCCTCACACCAGACATACCGACGACTGATGGCATTCGACAGATGACTGTATTTCAGACACCACGAAGCGACCTTATTTCGCTTCGGAACGGCGCAACGGAGTTGTGGGACTTCGCAGCAGCGAAAGCGCGCCACGTCGGTCACATCGTCCGATACGGAAACGCGGCTCCCCGGCCGTACGAACTTCTCTGGGTCGATCCGGCCGATATCGAGTACTGTACGCTCCCGTCGTTGATGGGGCAGTTGGGTCTCTCGAAGTACGGCTCTCACGTCGTCGGTGGGGACTGGGATCGCCGCCCGACGTACGACGGCGTGTGGTACACGCGGGCGTTCGATCCGCCCGTGATCGCACCGTTCGAGACGCACGCGCTCTACCGGTCGATGCGGGACCACTTCGAGGCACAGATTCCGTGGGAAGAAACCGAGTGGTACCGATGGATAGAACGCCACCCCGGAGTGATCGGCCAGTATCCGACGGTCGAATCGACCGCCGACCGATTAGCCCGGGTCGACGAGCTATTCGAGTTCATTCGGTCGAACGGGTACCAAACACAGCGCGAACTGGAAGCAGACGCGCATATACCGCTCAAACAGTCGACGTTCCCCTGCCCCGAACACTACGAGATCGACGTCAACATCGGCCGGTCCGGGGAGCTGTTCTTCAACTTCAACGGCCGACACCGACTCGCGATCGCGAAGATCCTCGAACTCGATCGCATCCCTGTCCGCATCTTCGCTCGACATTCCGAGTGGCAACGATCTCGAGCCACCGCGCTCGAAACTTCCGAAAGCACCGCGATCCCGGCGGGACACACCGATGTCAAGCGGCTCGTACCGCCTCCGGCTCCAGATTCTTCCTCGCCCGCCGATCAAGTGGAGTAGCGTCACGTGTGGTGGTATCATCTGCATAACTATGGGTTGCCGGCAGAAACTCGATACCGTGATCTCACGCCGGAAGCTCTTGGGACTCTGTTCACTACCCTTCGTGGCACTCGCGGGCTGTAATCGACTCGAACCGGAACCGACGGCCACACCGGACGAGGAGACGCCCGAACCACCGGAGGACGACTCAGTACTCGATATCAGGGATTTCGGTGCGGCGCTCGACGGGCAAACCGACGATACGGCGGCGATTCAGGACGCGATCGATGCCGCCGAACCGGGGGATACGGTCGTCTTACCGAGCGGTACCGCCCTCGTTTCGGGGGCGAACAAAGAACAGGCCGGCACCGCTGCGATCGTGATAAACGGAAACAACCACCCGGACGGGCTGACGATCCGAGGGAAAGGCGAAGAGAGCGTCCTCAAAATGGACGGTGGTCACGTCAGTAACCACACCGTTATCGAGGTTGCCATCGGCCCCGGTATCGACGGCCTCGTACTCGAGAACTTCAAAATCGACGGATCGAAATATGATCAGACGCAGGCCGCCGGACTGGGTGGCTGGAACGTCGATATCGGGAAGGCGGACACCAGCACGACCACCGCCGACATCACGCTGCGGGACATATGGTCGATAAACGCGAATCAAAACGGGTTCCACACGGCTCACGGCGGCTGTTCGCACATCAGGTGTACCGCCCTCGATGCGGAACTCCACGGATTTGCGATCGATTCGTGGGGGGACGGCGACCGAAACATGGATCCGCCGATCGAAGTCCGACAGTGTTACGCGAGCGGGAACGGTCTCTACGGGATCGACTGTTCCGGTGGGAAGATCGTCGTCGAGGGGTTCGTTTCCGAAAACAATCAACAAGGGACGAAAACGACCGAGGAGGTCGTCGAGACGACCTACCGGCGCTGTCGATTCAAGGACAACAAGACGCTGGGCTACAACCGCCCAACGACGGAAACCGTTGTAGGGCAGCGAGCACGGGTCACCTTCGTCGACGTCATCGCCGAAGGAAACGGCCGGGCCGGCTTCAGGTTCGGGTCCGACACCGATTACGAGATCGACCGAATCGTTGCACGTCGAAACAACAGCAGCAACGAGAACCCCGCGAACATCATGATTCGGGACGACTCGTCGGTCGATGGCGGTCTCGTTATCTCGAACGACGCGGTCTACGGCGAGGGGCTTCGATTCGATAGTTCCCGAACGTCCACCATCGACACCTACGTGTATTCCGGCAACCCTGGCGGGGATCTCGTCGCCGATAGGACCGGACTCGAGATCCTCAACCGGTACACGAGAGAGGAGTACTACCAACTCCATTCCCGGAATACGTTGGATCTCAGGCAGGAACACAAACTCCTCAGAGAGCAGTTCGACAGCATCGATCGAGGGATTCCGACGGCGGATGATGTCGGCGCTGGCTCGGGCGACCGCACTCCGTATTCGTGACCACTGACGCGAGCCCAATCCCGTTCGCCTACACGCGGTACTCGATCTCGAACTCGACGTGACCGATCGCGCTTGCTCTCACCTACACTGATTTGGTCTCGGTGCGCGTCTCGTTCGAGGTGTCGTTGACCGACAGACGTATTTCGTCCACGTCGCCTCGGACGCGTAGGTCGTGAGAGAAACGGGCGGTGTCACCGCTGATACTGGTGCTTTCCGCCGCGACCGTCGTCCCATCGTAGCGGAGCTCCGTAACGACCGTATTGAGCTCTCTGTCCTCGTCGGAGACCGCCCAGTCGACATCGAACCAGGTCCACGTCGGATTGGTCTTCTCGCTCACGTCGAACCGATCGATGCTGAGGCCGTTGCTCGTCTCGTCGGCCGCCGAGGTTCTGAACGGCACCGTTCGACCGGTGTCTCCATCAGATCCTTCGGCGACGGCTCGGAACTCGTAGTCCGTGTCCGCCTCGAGATCGCCTATCGTCGCCTCGAACGCCCCGGTCGCCTCGCGCGTCTGTGTTCCCTCGCCGTTCCACGACTCCGAGCCAACCGCGCGCCACTCGAACGAGCACGTCACCGAATCGAGACCGCCGAGCGACGTCAGCTCTCCGACCAGTGTCGCGTTGGTCTCGGTCACGTCCTCCGAACGCCTCGATTCGACGACGATGCCGTTGTCGACGGTCGTCTCGATCGTTTCCGTGTCCGTCGTGTCCGCGTCGACCACCCGGGCCTCGAGCGTGTGTGCCCCGTCCTGAACCGTCGTCGTGTCCCAGTCGTCCACGTACGTTCCCGAGTCCGACTCGTAGGACGCGTCCCTCCACGATCCGTCGTCGACCCTGTATTCCACGGTCGGCGACTCGTCGTCCTCGACGTTCGAGACGTCGATCGCTATCGACTCGTCCCCGCGAACGGTTTCGCCGTCTCCGGGCGCGACCCACGAAACCGACGGCGGGCGTGACACCTCCGAGAACGGTCCCGGTGCGGATTCGCCATCGACACCGACGCTGAGGACGTCCGTCTCGACCGCCTCGGTATCGAACGAGCCGAGACCGACCCACCCGTCCGTGTGGTCCGTGTCGGTCACTTCCACGTCCCAGGCGGACGGTTCTGGCTCCGTCGCTTCCCAGATCTTGACGCTGAGCGTGTCTCCATCCGCTCTGAACCGTCGATAATAGAACGTGTTCTCGGACGGCGTACCGAAGCGGTTGAGTGTCGTCAGGTCCCCGTCGGTGTACTTTGCGAGCCGGAACCCATCGCTCGGCGTCTCAACTTCGAGCCAGTATCCGTTCTCCGTTCCGCTGTCGATCGACGAACGGAGGTATATCCGCCCGTGATACCCATGCGAGTCGTTTTCGGTGAATTCCGGCACTCGGACTTTATCGAGTATCTCGACGTCGGAGGGCTCACCGACGGTGTCCCACGACATCGCGTATCGGGTTCGATCGGTTCCATCGGCCTCGAACTTGAGTGCGTGCTCCCCCTCGTACTCGGAGCCGGTCACGACACTCCAGTCGGCTTCCGTCGACGCCCAGCGTGGCGTCCACGACTCGGGTGTCGATTCGTCGTCCGTCTCGATCGGCTCGGAGTCGTCCTCCTCTTCCGGCTCGTCCTCGACGCGCTCGCCGTCGGTCCAGGCGCCGACTTCGTCGGCCGTCGGCACGGACTCAAGATTCGTCTTATCGCGCTCTTCTTGATTGTCGATTCTGAGGTTGGTCCGTTCTTTGATGCTCCCGCCGTCGTTTTCGTAGTGGTAGTAGTTCCCGATAACGCACTGGTCCGACGTTTCGGAGTTTAGCCCCTCGTCCGAACTCATTCGATTCGAGTAGACGTCCGCGCTGCTCGCATCGAGTGTCGCGTTTTGCAGGACGTGAATCTGGCCTCGGTTGTCCGGTTCGTGGCCCGTCGCGAGTAACGCACTCCCGTCCGGGATGATGTAGTTCGCGCTTTTGTTCAAACGAACGTTCAGCCCACCGTTCTCGAATATGACGTCGTCGAACACGATGGTGGAGTCTTCGTCGTCACCGGTGTTTTGAAACGAGTGACTGGGGTTGTTCTGGACTCGAACCCGCCGGTATGTGAACTCGATCTGCCCGTTCGAACACTTGGTACCGCCACCGTTGACGCTGTCCTCGAGAACGCTGTCTTCGAGCACCCCCTTTCCGCCGGAGAAATCAATCGCGTATCGGCCGCCCATCGTGGCGTTTCGGTACGAGTGAACGTTCCGGAACACGGGCGCGGGGTCGTGGTGGCCCGACGAGTCGGTGTGGACGGCGATGCCGTGTCCGTCGTTGTCGTGAGTCGTGAGCCTATTGACGGTCACTCCGCCGAACTGTACGTTCATGCCGTTCGTGAGGCAGTTTCGGATCTCCACGTCTTCGACGAGCATATCGCCGGTTCCCGTCGCTCCCGACGATCGGTATTCGATCGCAGTCCCGCTCGCGTCCGCGTTGGATGCGTTCTGTTTGTTCCCGTCGAAGACGAGATCGCGGATCGTAACCGAGAATCCGTTTGGACGGAGGTGGCGGAGCATCCGGTAGGTCGACGAGACGCCGTCTGCCATCTTGATCACCGTCGATCGCCCGTCCCCAACGAGTGAGAGGTTGTTGGCGTGGCGATCCCCGTCGATGACGATCACGGCTTCTCCGCCGTTCGAATTCTCGATTCGGTAGTGCGCCGATGGCTCCGGGAAGTAGATGATGTCTCCGTCCGATGCGTCATCGATCGCACGTTGAATCGCCGGTGTGTCGTCGGCGCTCCCGTCGCCGTCCGCACCGTACTCTTGAACGTTTAAGGTGCTCATAACGACACCTCACTGAAGTCCGTCCAGTAGGTGTTCTCGCCGTCGCCCGGATCTCCCGCGACGCTGTAGGCGGTGCCGGTCACGAAGAGTGCCGCCGTGGCAGTGGCTCCGAGAGTGAGGTACTTCCGACGGTTAATCAGTGCTTTCGCGCTTTCGTTGCCCGGTTCGGGTTCGGGAAGCTCATCGCTTTGGGGGCCGCTAGGGCCTGCCTGCCTGTGTGCCATGCAACCGGTAATCCGTATCTAACTGGAATAAATATTTCGATTCTTACATATTATCTGTCTGATGAATTTACAGCAAAATTACCAAATAACTCGTGAATAATCGGATAACAGATAATTAATCCGAACCGTCCTAACACCCGTCGAAAGCAGTGCTTACTCTCCATAGCGAACGAACCGTGCTGTTGGTATCCAACGCTTACCGCAACCGGACAGGGGAAACCGAGGGGACTCACGCGGGCGGGGGCGTCGCCGAACCGTTGATTCGGTAGACGTCGAACTCCCCGTTGTCGTAGACGCGCGTGACCGACGGATCGTACTCCAGGCGTTCGAAGTCCTCCTCGGTGAACCGCCACTGATCTCTGTAGTCCGGGAACTTCGCGGGATAGGTGACTCGGCCCAACTGAGTCAGCATCAAGTACCGATCCTCGGCGTAGCTTTCACCGAGGGTATCGTAGGTCGTGTAGTTGAAATGGTCCGGTGGTCTCGTTTCGGCCCGTCGGATCATCGGTGATTGGCTCTCGGATCCGTTGTGCAGGTGATCGAATCGGTACTGGCGGATTCCGAACTCGTCGACGAGGAGCTCGTCGTTTCGGTGCTCGAAGAACCACTCCGTTCCATCGATCTCCATCTGCGTCGTTTGCTGACTCGTCTCCGCGATGAGCGGTGACGAAAACAGACCCACCACGGTGAGTGAAACGATCGCTAACAGCACGATCGAGAGCCCGACGGTCGCGATTATCTGCCCCACTTGCGTATCACTCCGCCACATTACGTAAAAGAAGACACCCGCGAGCGGCGCGGCGAAGATCTTCCCGAAGATGAGGGGACGACCGAAGCCGACAATGAAGTCGTTGGTCAAAAAGAGGACGGCTAATCCGGCGAACAGCAACATCGTACAGCCGAAGGTGAATATGAAGACGTCTGGTGCCTTCCGATTACGAATCCACAACGAGACCACGATGGCGAGAAGGACCGTTGCGATCCCGAACAGTATCGCCTCTCCGCCGTACTCGACCGTCGCGATCCGAACGATGTCCGTCAGCGCCGCACCGGTCCGATTTACCGTCTCGCTCGTACTGGCCAGTTCGGACCCTCCCGACTCCGGATTCAAGAAATCGGTCGTGACCGTTCGGAACCGAATGATGATGCCGGCGTTGTTCAGATACCAGCCGCCGAAGACGAGAAGCGTAAACGACGCGGCGTGGGTCGGACCGAGCTGACTCGTGTCGAACGTCGGAACCCGTTTGATCGCGGCGTATCCCACGAAAGTGAGCACGATGAACACTGCCGTTAGCGGGTGGAAAAACACGATACCGACGATCGAAAACAGTAGCATCAGGCGAATCGACATCACCTGCGTCCGTTGCTCTTTGAGGAGGAGATACACGACGAAGGGGGTCATGAGTATGCTCAATCCGTACGGTATTGAGGTTACGTGGACGCCCCCCACGACCGGGAACAACACGAACGGGAGGGCGAACCGACCCATCTGCCGCTCCGGAAAGAGGTGGGTGACGAAGAAGTACATCGACCCGACAAACAGGAACGAAAAGGCGACAGAAAGCAGGTTGATGAGCGCGATCGGCTCCATACCAGTGGCCTCGGAGAGCGACGCCAAGAGGAGGTGCGTCGGCGGATAGATGTTCCCCTCGATGCCGTACTCAGAGAGATCGCTGACGAGGCCGAGGTGAGTGAGTACGTCTGCGCGTCCGTACACGGGGTACCCCCGTATGTACGGCAAGAGCACTAGCGCAAGAACGGACACGAGGATGAACGAGATGCCGAAGACGTGCCCGTTATCGCGGCGTTCGGATCCGGCGCTCCGGAAGACCAGCAGCTGTCCGACGAACATCGCGCCGACTACCGAGATCCAAAAGTACGCCGGATAGATCGCGTAGATATCAACCTCGTATCCCGATGCCGGCGGTGTCACGTATATCGTCGCCGCTATCGACAGCAAAAAGCCGACTCCTATCAGCGCGAGCGTGTGCATCCATCGCGTCGATGTCTCGTCCATTATTCACCCCAATTCCGTGAACCGCAACGGGGCGAGGTTTCACCTCGTACCCTGTACGGCTCGTCGCCCCTTACCGTGGTAGTAATGGGTATCTTAACCCCCGTTCTAGCGATCGGCCGACTGCGATCGCTGCCGCGATCGACCGCACCACTGGATGGGGTTTTCTTCGCTCCTCTACCGCGGCGGCTTGCCACTCCGTTTGTCCCCCGTCCGAGGCATCCGAGGTGGCCACTCGGCCCATTAACCCGTTCATAACAAGGCGTGTCGGCCGTCTCTCCCGAACGATGAGCGCCGAACTCCGGAATCGCTTCGTGCTGTCTATGGCCGCGTGGATGGTCGTGGGGCTGGTCGGGCTCTTCGCCCTCAATCGACTCAGCGTCGATACCTACTTCACCATCTCGTTTATCGGCCTCGTCGCAATGATGCAGCTGTACGCCCCCGCCACCGAGCGGCCGAAGTGGTGGCGTGGGCTCGTGTGGGTCGAAATCCTCTGTTTTCTGACCTTCGGCTACATCTTGTACGTCCGAATAGCCACGTTCTAGTGCTGTGAGACCACGGTGTCCACCCATTGCGACGGTCACGACAGCGTCACCGATGGAGTCACGTCGATCCACGCGTGAGTCGAGCGATAAGCGTTCTCGGCCGACGGTTCCTCGGGCGGCGTCTCGGTGTACAACAGGTACGTCACCCGGAGCGATTCGCCTTCGAGCGTCGGCTCGATCGCGTGTGACCGCTCTTCGGTCTCGCCGCTTTCCACCGCCACCTCGAACGTATCGAGCTCGACGCGCTCTGTGACCGCCGGGTCGTCCCCCGTCCGATCGATGCGTTGCAGTTGGACGACGACCGTGTACGCGATCGGTTCGCGCTCGTGATTCGCGATGCCGACGACGACCTCGGCTGACCCGCCACTCGCCACTTCGACCGGATAACCGTCGGCGATCGCGGTCTCGGTCGCTGGATCCCCTGAGAGGAGGTAAAACTCGGTGTATCGCTCACCGTTTCCGTTCGTCGCGGCCGTGACCCCGATGGTCGCCGCCGCAACGACGATCCCGAGGACGATAACCGCGTTGAGTACGGTCTCCCGTCGCCGTTGTGGAACGACGAGAAACTGCCGCACACGGTCGATTGTACCTGATGGATCGACCCCGAACTGTCGGGTCACCAGCCGGCGTCGTCCCCACGCGAGCGCAGTCAGCACGAGCGTTACGGAGCCGACCGAGAGGACCATCGACGTCCCGTCGATCCGCCCCGCGGTATAGTGGTGAGCGTACCCGAGGAGAGGAACGATGACCCCGCTCAATCCGACCGCCAACAGCAGTCGCTCGACGGTCGTCAGCTGCCACGGTCGGCCGTATTCGCTCGTCGTTCGCGCCGGGAGGAGCAGCGAGACGAACGCGTACCCGGGGGCGAACAGAACGAACACGATCCCCAACCCGATCCGAACGAACGGGGGGACGAGTCCCGGGACGGAGACGATCCCGCCGACCACGACCGAGATCGTCGCGATCGCGAGGAGGTCGAACGAAGCGGCAGTACGAGCACCCGATTGCGATCCAGCCATATCGCGCCTTTCGAGAGACGCCCGCATAGCTAAGCGACTCCTAACCCGAGCCTTACGACTCCGCGGGGTGTAGTTTCGGCGTCGGGAGGCGGTGTTCGATTTCGTCGAGACGCAGCCGCCGCGTCCCGTCCGCCGTGGTCGTACACCTGACCTTACCGACGTCTTCGGTCGTGAGTACCGTCTCCAGCGTCGCCGGATCATCGCCGTCCGAACCGACTCGCAGTACCGGCCGCCGTATCGCCTCGCCGAACCGCGGATAGTACCAGCTGTCTTCGATCTCGATCGTCGTCCCGTCCGTCGGGTGAACCCGAAGTATCGGCTCGTCGACTGCCCGCAGCGACACCCGACCTCGCTCGAGTGTCGGTGTAACTGCCGGATGGAGGTGGAGACGGCTTCGAACCGGACCCTCTCCGCCGCCCGAAACGGTATCGCGGACGGACCACCAGTCGTCACCGGCGTAGACCGCCCGGTGGTGGGTGTACGGCGAGCGGCCGAGGGGATCCGCTTCGTAGCGCCCTTCGAAGAGCGTTACCGCGCCCGAATGAACTCGGGCGGTCGGCCGGGGCCGGGGTCCCATCAAGTACTTTCCGCCGATCGCGATCGGCTCCGACGCGCCGACCTGCACCGTGTTGTGGCCGCGGACGCCCCGTGCGTACTCGCGTCGGGGACCGTCGACGTAGTCGAACGTCCCGGTGTCGGTGATGACGGGGCGATCCCCGATCCACAGCAGGATCCCCAGCGTGTCGCTGTGTCCGTGTCCCGGGAGATGCGGCGGGCCGGTCGGCCCCCCGTCGACGAGCATCGCCCCCGCGTCCGTCCGAAGCCACTCGTACCCGGATACCGTCGGCGGGACCTCACGGATCGTCCCGGGAACGTCCGAACGGACCTCAATTCGCCCGACTCCGACTGCGCCCGCGTAACGGAGGCAGGCGTCCAACGAGTGCGCCTCCCCGTAGACGGAGTCGTTCAGCAGCGGTATCCGTCCGTCCGGCGGGCGGAGCCGTCGAAGGAAGTCGGTCGCCTCCGCCGTCACGGTTCGAACGGAAGTCGGAACCGGTCGCCCCGTCCGTTCGAGGAGGTCTTGGGTCGTCAGGTATCTGGTGAGCACAAGTGCGTGGTACATCGGGCTCCGCTCGAAGTGACAGCCGTCGTCGAGAAACTGCTGATCGGCGACCGATTCGAGGATCGACAGCCCCGTTTCGATCCAGTCGGTCTCGACCGATTCGAAGGCGATCCCCGCCATGAGAAGCGCGGCACCGTTCTCGACCAGGTGGTTACCGCCGACGTCCCATTCGACGTGGTTTCGAAGGAAACACGCGTTCTTGTATATCTCTCGGCGGAACGCGGCTTCGGCGTCCGGGGACATTCCATCCGCACTCTCCCGCCGCCAGGCGAGATACCGAAGCCAGTGTTGGATTCGCAACGAAACCGACCACGGCGTCCAGTGACGTCGGAGATACCGTTCGCCCCCGACATCGACACTCTCGACCCACCCGCCGATCAGCGCGTCGAGAGCGTCTCGAACCGCTTCCTCGGAGGCCGACGGTTCAAAACCGAGCGCGGCCGCGCCCAGCCACTCGAACGCGTACAGTTTCAGCCGCCAGAGCGACGACTGCTCGTCGAACCGATCTTCGTACCAATCGATCGAGTCGCCGCCTTCGATCGAAACCGACCGGTTCATCAACGTCATCGTCCCATCGGCCACGTTCCGAGCGTTGGTTCGGTGTCGTCGTCGCTCGACAGAAGCGAGACTGTCGCGGAGAACCGCGGCATTGTCCGCGAGTACGTCGATCGACACTGGCGGATCGGCCGGGACTCGTCGCTCGTAGCGACGGTCGAAGTCGACCGGCAGCCGCGGGACGAGCCGTTCGCGAGCGTTTCTGAGACCCATACCGACGATCTGCTGTGGATTCATCCGAACGATCGTGTGTGCCCCGAGATACAGCGTCTTCGCCGGAGGCGACTCGTCGATGACCCGGCTAAATCGGGTCATTTCGTCCCCGTGAGTGCGGACAGTTCGTCGCTGAGTCGACGCGCGATGGTCTTCCGGTCGTAGTGTTCGACCACGTGTTCGCGGCTTCGTGTCGCGAGTCGCTGCCGACGCGGCCCATCCGAGAGCAGTTCGTCGAATCGGTCGGCGAGCGCCTCGGGATCGCCGTCGGCGTGGACGCCGATATCCGTCTCGGTGACGAACCGCCTGATCTCACCGCACCCGGTGACGATGGTCGGCAGCCCGCAGGCCATGTACTCGTAAACTTTCGTCGGCATCGCATACGACAGCGTTTCGGTCTCTTCGAGGGGTGCGACCCCGATCGTCGCCGTTCGGAGGATCTCGGGGACCTCACCGCGAGGAACGAGTCCGGTGAACTCGACCCGCTCCTCGACGCCGAGTTCGTCGACCAGTCGACGGAGCTTCGATTCCACGTCGCCGCTCCCGACGAGTCGAAGGACGGCCGGCTCGGACACGCGCGCCATCGCCTCGACGCAGGCTTCGAGGTTCTGTGCGGTGCCCAGGTTGCCGGTGTAGACGATCGTTGGCGGGGAGTCGCTCGCCGAACCTCGCCGCTCCGTCTCGTGGCTCGGTGGATCGGGTTCGAGGACGCCGTCTGACGCACCATCACCGGTCAGCGCTTGATTCGCTCCTCCTGGCTGTCGATCTCCACCGGCGTCGATGGCTTCGGTTTCGAGTCCGGCTTCCACTTTGCCGGTGGCTTCGATCGATACCCCATCCGGGGGTCGGAACCGATCCGTATCGACGCCGTTCGGAATCACGACCGTCTTCAACTCGAGTTCGTCGCCGTATCGCTCTCCGACCGTCCGCCCGAGCGTTTCGGTGGTCACCGTGAGGCGATCGGCGCTGTGCAACACGAACCGTTGGAATCGGCGACTGATCCGTTCGATGGCGCTCCCCTCCTCGAGATAGCCCAGCGAGACCGAGGCGTCGATCCACAGATCCCTGATATCGACGACCCACGGTTTGCCGAGCGCCGCGGCGACGAGTCCCGGCGCTCCGGTCGAGATCGGCGGCGTCGAGGTGAGTATGACGTCGTAGTTTCGAACGTTCCAGAGGAGCCAGATCATCGCGTGAATCCCGAACAGGAGATAGTACGGGAGTCGCTTTGCCATCCCCGGGTTTTCGGCCGTCGGCTGCCAGGTCCACAGTCGGTGGACCGTGACTCCGTCGACTGACTCGGTTTCCGCACGTCGCCAACTCCGATCGAACGATCCCGGCGGGTAACACGGTGGGGGCGCGAGGACGGTCACGTCCCAGCCGTCGGCCTGGAGGTTGGTTGCGGTATCGTGGATCCGAGAGGCGTTTCCCCCCGTTTCGGGCGGGAACATCTGGGAGACGAACACCACGTGACGGTTCTTCGTGGTCACGCTGGGGTTCCTCCCCCCTTCCGGTGGACCATTCGTCCAATTTGCCCCTCGATTCCGGCGGGGACGTACAATCGGCCTGTGATTTGTCGACGCGGAGTGCTCATCGCTTTGGCTTCGGCGGTGTCGTACTTACTTACAGACCGATTAACCCCGGCATGGCCTCCTCGAGACGGGGTATCAGGTCGCTATCCGTCTGATCCATCTGGCCATGTCGTGGGTAACGCGGCCGCCCGTCGATGCAAGAAGGTACGCAGCGAACGTCGGCTCTAGCGGATACGAAGCCACCGCGGTGGCGAACAGCCGACGAGCGTGATCGTACTGTCCGGCCGTGAGCGCCGCAGTCCCGACCCGCTCGGCGGCCCAGCCTCGCATTTTACGCCGGAACAGCCACCCGTACGACGCCGCGAGCGAGTCGAACCGATCGATGAACAGTTCGTAGCCCCGGATTTTCTTGTCCAGATCGTCGCTCAACCGGTCGTGTGATGTGAACTCGTACACCGTCAGCGGCTCCGGGAGCCGTTTAAAATCGGTCCGCCGCGAGAGGTTAATATACCACTCCAGGTCCGCCCATGCCGGAAACTCCTCGTCGAGCGGGACTATCTCGGCGATCTCGGTACGGACCATGACGACCGACATCGTTCCGACGACGTTCCGACACAGCAACGCTTTCGTGATGTCCCCCTCGATCGGCGGCGGTATCTCGACGCCGTGACCGTCCCTCCGTATCGTCTCGATGCCGGTGTACACGACGCCGACGCTCCGGTCGGCCGTCTCGAAGGCGTCGACCTGACGACCGATCTTTCCGGGCAGCCAGCTGTCGTCGTCGTCGAGGAACGCGACGTACTCGCCTGACGCGGCTTCTATCCCTGTATTCCGCGCCGCGTTCGCGCCGCGATTCTCGTCGTGTCGGACGTATTGGAACCCGCTCAGCGATCCAGTCTCGATATCCGAAATCGCCCCGCGCGTGTCCGTCTCGGAGTGGTCGTCGACGATGATGAGTTCGATCTCGTCGTAGCGCTGTCGGAGGACGCTCTCGATCGCCTTGCGTAGATACGATGGTCGATTGTACGTGGTAATCACTACGCTGACGAGCGGCGTCGCCGTCGATTCGTCGGTGGCCTCCTCGATCTGACTCGCGTCTTGTGAATTTCCGTTCGTCATGAGTCCTGGCTTGGGTGGCGTCGCACTCACGGTCTGTTGTACCAGACGTCGACGTGCGCGTTCGGTTCGTAGGATTTGCCGACGATGTCGATCCGGCCATCGCCGTCCACGTCGATGGCCTTCGCTTCGTGTGTCGGGATCGCGGTCTCGACGACGGTCTCCTCGAAGCGGCCATCACCGAGGTTACGGAAGACGAAGTGTTTCGCTTCGTCGTCGTGTTCGCCGAGTCCCATCTCAGCGACGTAAATGTCGAGCCGTCCACTGTCATCGAAATCGACGAGTTGGACCGAGTGTGGGCAGTGGAGGTCGTCGCGAAGGATGTGGGCCGTCCACGCCGGGGGATCGAACCAGCCGACCCGCCCCATCCGGTCGCCGAGTTCGGGGAGATCGCCCTCGGTAAACACCACCTCGAGGTCGCCGTCGTCGTCGATATCCCCGACTGCGATCCGAGTCCACTCCCAGCCGACGGCGATGTCCTCGCGTCTCCAGCCCCCGGCCCGCGTTCGTCCGCCGTCAGCCACTCCATCCGGTCCGCGTTCGGTGTACGCTTGCTGTCCGCCGCCCGTCGTAGCCGTCGACTCGGCTGACGACTCGGCTACCTCGCCGCGCCGGTAGATACTCGTCCCTGCGATGAGTTCGTTCCTCCCGTCGCCGTCGATATCCACGATTTCGAGCCCTTCGACGTTTCTTCCCCGATCGATCACGTGGAGACACTCGCTCGGCCACGGCGATTGGTAGGGGTCCTCCGGCACGTCGTAGTAGAAGACGACCTCGCTCCGCTGGGACGCGCCCACCACTTCCGGCGCGCCGTCGTTGTCGACGTCGCCGAACGCGAGGTCGTGGTACTTCTCGAACTCGTCGCCGATCAGGTGTTCCGTCCACGGATCGCGGGGATCGGACGGTTGTTCGAACCAGTAGATGCCGTGATCGTCGATCGCTTGCCCGACGAGTAGATCGAGGCGTCCGTTTTCGTTGATATCCCCCAACGCGTTCCCGTTCACGTTGAGATCGGACCGCGAGGAGATGACGTGTCGCTCCCAGCCGGGGTTTTCATACCAGAACAGGTCGTCCTCGAGTCGACGGAACAGCCTCCCGACGAACGGTACCCCTCCGACGCCGACCACGGGAAGCGTTTCGCTCCCCGCGCCGCCGACGATGAGATCAGGCCGTCCGTTGTCCGTGAGATCGACCGGCTGGCAGACGAAGAGCCGACCGCACGGCGGTGACGAATCGATGCGTTCGTGTTCGAGCTTCATTTACTGAGTGGATGCGAGTAATCGTGGTTAGTATAGGGTAACTAACCGCCGAGGCTCCGACAGGTCGCTGTCGCTCGGACGGACGTTCGGTTCGAATCTCGATCGGTTCATCCTCGAAGCCCATCCGAGATCATTCGTAGTATGTGTTCTATTCCCCAATCGAACTGCCGCTCTAGGAGCAGAGCGACCGCGAAGTATATCACGGCCCCCGCTGGGACGAGGATCGCGAACTCGACGAGCGGCGACAGTTCGACGAACCCGCGCGCGTACCAGAGACTACCGAACATCGTGGCCGCGGCGATGAACGGATAGAGGTACTCGCGGTAGATCTGCATCGAGTGTCCCTCGACGACCTTGGCGGCGAGGTAGACGTCGATGGGCAACATCGGAAAGATGTAGACGCCGACGACGACCATTGCAGTTCCCTCGATCCCCCAGCGGGCCGTCGCCGGCCAGATGAGTATCGCGATGCAGACCACCCGCAAAAGCCCGAGCTTTGCGACGTAATCCGGATGGTTGAGCGCCTTCCAGAGCGATCCGAAGTTCCGGGTGATCGCGTGTAACAGCCCGTATATCGAGAGCAGTTGCATGGTGCGGATCATCGGCGTCCACTGCTCGCCGAGGATCGCGGGGACGAAGCTCGGGGCGACGAGCGCGATCCCGAACGTCAACGGGAACACGACGAACGCGGTGAGACGCGTCGATTGCAGGAGTGCGTTCCTGAGGGTATCGATATCGCCCTGGATCCGTGAATACGCCGGGAACGTGACTTTGGAGATGATTCCGGATACCTCCGATGCGGGCAGATCCGCCAACCGATAGGCGTACTGATAAAATCCGAGCGCCGTGGCGGAGAGATACCACCCGACGAACGCGTCATCGCCCTGGCTATAGAGGTAGCCGACGATCGACGCGCCAGTGATCCACTTCCCGTAATGGATGAGTTCTTTGGCCATTTCGAGGTCGAACGAGGGCCACGGTCGGTAGTCGTGGAGGACGTACGAGAGAACGAGGCGGACCGCCGGCTGGCTCATCGTCGCGAACACGAGCGCCCACACCGTCGGCGAATACAGCGCATAGCCGACGCCGACGGCGAGCTGTGAGATCGCACCGGACGCGTTATAAACGAAGTCCTTGTGGTACGAGAGATCTTTTTCAAAGTACACCACTGCGGGATTGCGGAGTCCATACAGGACGGGAACGAGCGCGAGGACTCGGACGACCTCCGTTGCCCCCGGTTCGTCGAAGAAGGTCGCGATAAACGGTGCCACGAGAAATATGATTAAAAACGCCAACACGCCGCGCCCGATCTCGAGACACCACGTCGTGTTGAGGTAACCGTCGACGTTGGTCTCCTTCTGTTGGATGAGTGCGGCGTTGAGACCGAAATCGGTGAATCGTTCGGTCGCTGCGAGCGTCAACAGAGCGACGCCCATCAGCCCGAAGTCCCGTGGGGCGAGTAGGCGGGCGAGAATGATCAACATCACCATCTGCGACAGCCGAAGCGACATCTTCGTTGCCGACACCCAGATACCGCTTTTCACCGTTCGCTGCAGTACGGACCCGGTCGGAACCAGATGTGAGATGAGCCGCTTTAATCGATCTTTCATTTCCAGACCAACGTGAGCCAAAGATCGTGTTCGTCGAGTGGTACGCTCCTCATTGGCCGTTCTCGGCAGGTCAGAAGGATTGTTATTCTGGTCGTAACTGAGCCTAAACGCTCGGTTGTCGCCTCGATTCGACGGGATATCGGATCCATACTTAAGTCCCACTTGGACATCCACTTTCGCATGTCTCTCGACGTTTACGCGCTGGTGGCGGGTGTCGGTGTACACGTACATTCGGTCGGGTGTCCCCACCCGATCACTACCGCTGAGAACCGATGAGCCGCTCGGACGATCTCACCGTGCTCCTCATGGACGGCGATCGGTATCCGGAGAACCCGTACATGTCGCTGTCGATCGGCGCCCTCCGTGATCTCGGTGTCGACGTTCGAACGCCCGAACTCCCGCTGTTGTTCCCGTTGACCCGGACCGCGATCCGA
>NZ_JAWODL010000018.1:0-26799 GCF_046483325.1 Natronomonas sp.
CGACGCCGACACCCACGCCCACGCCGACACCCACACCAGAACCCACGCCCACGCCGACACCCACACCAGAACCGACACCCACACCAGAACCCACGCCCACGCCGACACCCACACCAGAACCGACACCGACGCCGACCCCTGAACCAGCTGACGGCGGTGGATCTGGTGGGGGAAGCGGTGGCTCCGCCGGATCGTCGGACGACACCACCTCCGAAATGAGCGTCGATCGAGCGGCGACCGACGATGGAGTCACGGTGGTCGTGGAGAACGCCGCCGCGGAGACTGCCGTTCCGATCGAGTTGGGGCTTGACGGACCGGACGTCGACGATCCGGCGGTCACCTTGGTCGGACTCCGGTTCGTGACTCTCGAGGAGTTGTCGCGCTTCGAAGTGACGGTGGAACGACCGTCAGATATCCCCGATAATATCTCGTCTCCACCCAGCGTCACTGCGATGTGGTACGTCGAGATGAATGCGACAGTCGACGACGACGACGTCGACAACGTGTCATTCCGCCTCCGTCTCGCCGAGGATCGCCTGCCAGATGAGACGGAACCGGACGATGTACAAGTGCTGCAATTCGATGGCGATGGGTGGACGCCGGTGCCCACGACGTACGAGAACGGAGTGCACAACGCGAGCACCGATGGGTTTCAGTCGTTCGCTATCGCCGTACCCGATGCCGGCGGCGTCACCGTCGTCGATGCCGAAGTCCCGACCGATCGGGTGCGCCAGGGTGAAACGACGACAGCGAGAGCTACGCTCGAAAACACCGCTGGGACGAACGTGACGGAGACGGTGACTGTCGCGATCGACGGCGACGCGGTCGCGACGCAGGAGGTAGAACTCCCACCGGGTGAAACGGATGTCGAGATCGACTTCGAGGCGGTGGCCGGCGGAGTCGTCACGGTGAACGGTTTCGAGGCGGGAGAGATTCGAACCGGCACTCCATCGGGAACGTCCCAGGAGGACACCTCAGGCGATGAAGAATCGTCGGGAGGTACGTTTTGGCTCCTTCCGCTGATACTCGCGCTGATCGCTTTGACTGTCGGGGTTTGGTTCACTGTCACCGAACTAGACACGGACCAGTTGTGAGAGAACGTGCGCTCGGCCTGCTGTCGGTTGACGCTCGCGTACGCCCGGAGGGGAAGCGCTAGGACCGTAACGTATTGATGAGGACCGGTAAGACGAGCCCGACACCGAGGAGCACCCCGAGTCGCAACAGTCGGTTGTCGCTGAACTGCAACGCGAGGAGCCACAGGCCGATTCCGAGCAGCCCGAACGCCGTCGCGATCTTCCCGTCGGTACTGGCCATATCGGGCGGATGTCGGCCGACCGAAGTATAGCTGCCGATCGATCGACACTCTCCGACGAAACGGGACCGTAGAACACCACTCGACGGGACAGGTCGGTGGACTTAGTACGGAGGCGCAGAAAGGGAGTCGGTATGAACGTTGCAGACGCGATGACGCCGCGCTCGGAGGTGATCACCGTCGAGATCCCCGGAACGCGAGAGGACGTGCTCGAATATCTGCAGGACCGTGGGTTCTCGTCGGTTCCCGTGATTCGATCGACCGACGACGGCGAGCAGTTCCGGGGACTCGTCACCCGCGAGTCGCTCATCGAGCAGCCCGACGAGGACCAACTCGCGCTTCTCACACGGGACGTTCCAACCGTCGGTCGATCCGCCTCGTTGACCGAACTCGCCGAACTTATCGTCGAATCCGGCGAGCGCCGGGTCCCGGTGGTCGAAGATACCGAACTCGTCGGTATCGTCACGATCACCGACATCGTTCGAGCGATCGCCGATGGCAAACAGGACGGTGATACGATCGTCGACGAACTGGCGACGCGGGAAGTCAACACGGTGTACCACGGGACACCACTACCGGTTGCGGAACGAGAAATCTCGTACGCGAACGTTCCCTACGCCGTCGTCCTCGACGACGAGGGGAGACAGACCGGAATGATCACCGAAGTCGATATCATCGAGGTCGCCCGCGTGGTGCAGGGCGAGTCCAACCCCGGCGATGCCGTCGCAAACCAGGACGACGAGTGGATGTGGGAAGGTATCAAGGCGGTCGGCAGCCGCTCGATCCCCACGCTGAACGTCGAAATCCCATCAGCGGCGGTCTCGGAGTTCATGACCGAAAATCTGATCACCGTCTCGAAGACACGATCCGCCCGCGAAGCCGCACAGCTCATGCTCTCGAACGACATCGAACAGATTCCGCTACTCTCCGGCGACGAGCTCCTCGGCATCGTGCGCGACATCGATCTGCTGGAGGCGCTGGTATGAGCGAGACGAGGGATCTGGCCGAACTCGCGAAACGCCGCGGGTTCTTTTTTCCCTCGAACGAGGCGTACGGTGGAACGGCCGGATTCTACACCTACGGCCCGGAGGGTGCCGCGCTCAAGCGAAACCTCGAGGACGTCTGGCGGGACCTCTTCGTCCGCGCACTCGACAACGTAGAGCTCGAAGCGCCGACGATCATGCCCGAAGCGGTGTTCGAGGCGTCCGGACACCTCGACGGATTCGACGACATGATAATCGAGTGTGCCGAGTGCGGGGCGACCCATCGGGCCGATCACCTCGTCGAGGACGCCGTCGCCGACATCGAGGACGCCGAAGCGCTCGGCCCCGAGCGAGTCGGAGAGTTCATCGCCGAACACGGGATCGTCTGCCCGGCGTGTAACGCCGCTCTCGCCGACGAACCCGTCGAGGAATTCAACCTGATGTTCGGCACGAACATCGGTCCCGGCTCCGCTTCGCGCGGCTATCTCCGCCCCGAAACCGCACAGGGAATCTTCGTCGAGTTCCCTCGGCTGAAGGAGTACGCCAGGAATCAGCTGCCCTTCGGCGTCGCCCAGATCGGGCGGGCGTACCGAAACGAGATCTCGCCGCGACGGGCATTGGTTCGCGTTCGGGAGTTCACGCAAGCCGAACTCGAACACTTCATCGATCCCGAGCGCGACGAGCCACCGATCGGGCGCGTCGCCGACGTCGAACTACCGTTGTACTCCGCGACATCCCAACACGACACCGACGGTACCACCGAAACGCACACTGTCCGAGACGCCCTCGAGGAGGGCATCATCGACAGCGACTGGGTCGCCTACTATCTCGGCTGTGCGATCGACTTCTACGAACGCATCGGCATCGACATGGACCGATTCCGCTATCGACAACACCTCCCCGGCGAGCGCGCTCACTACGCCGCGGACTGTTGGGACGCCGAGACCGAACTCGGCGGCAACTGGATCGAGGTGACGGGGTTCGCCTACCGGTCCGATTACGACCTCTCGAACCACGGCGAGTACGCCGACGAATCGTTCACCGTCTTCCGACAGTACGACGAGCCGAAGACGATCGAACGGGCGATCGTCGATCCCGACATGAGCTATCTCGGTCCGGAGTTCGGCGGCGACGCGGCCGCGGTCGCCGAGGAGCTCGACGCGCTCGCGGGTCGCGACCGTTCCGCCTTCGAGGGTGAGACCGTCGACGTCGAACTCGACGGAGACAGATATACGATCCCCGTGGAAAAAACCGGCTTTGCCGTCGAAGAGCAGACCGAGGCCGGCGAGCACATCACTCCCCACGTCGTCGAGCCGTCGTTTGGCGTCGACCGACTCGTTTACAGCGTGTTGATCCACGTCCACGAGACCGACACTATCGACGACGAAGAGCGATCGTTCCTCGAACTCCCCGCAGAAATGGCACCGACGACCGTCGCCGTGGTCCCGCTGATGGCGAAGGACGGTCTCGATGACCGAGCCCGATCGATCGCCGAGGGGCTTCGAACGGCGGGATTCGAGGTCGCATACGACGACACGGGTAACATCGGTCGTCGGTACCGGCGACAGGACGAAGTCGGGACTCCCTACTGTGTGACGATCGATTACGAGACGCAGGAGGACGGAACCGTGACGATCCGCGAACGAGATTCGACCGCACAGACGCGGGTCGATGCCGATGACCTTCCCGCGGTGATTCGGCGACTCGTCGACGGCGAAACGCTCTCCGATCTGTCGTAGTGTTTCGGCGTTTCTGTGCCGTCGGTGCCGAGCGTTCGACCCCTATGTTTTATTGATCGGGTGAGAACCGGATTCCATGACCGTCTACGAATCGGACCTACCCGGCGTCGGGAAGAAATTCGAAATCGAACTCGGCGACGGATCGATGCTCATCATCGTCATTCACAACACGGGCAAACGTGAAGTGTTTCGCCGCGAGGGTGAGAACGATTCGGTCAAACTGTTCGAACTTTCGGATCAGATGTCCCGACAGGTCGGCACGATACTCGAGGGTGCGTATTTCCAACCGATCGCGACGGACACGACCGAAACGATGCTGGACGACGATTCGTTACTCGAGTGGGTCAAAGTCGTCCCGGGGTCGAGTATCGTCGGCCAAACGCTCGAAGAACTCGACTTCCGAAACGTCACCGGTGCCTCTGTCGTCGCCATCCAACGCGACGAGGACACCGAGTCGAATCCCGGTCCTGAGAGCGTCATCGAGGCCGACGACACACTCATCATCCTGGGTCCTCGGGACGCCTGTCGGAGCGTCGAGTCGCTCGCATCGGACGACACGGCCGCTGATGATCTTGATATCGAGGACGACGCCTAAGGTATGGCGGAGATTCTCTTCGAAGCCGGCCTGATGCTCGCGGTGCTTGCCCTCGCGGGTACCATCGCCCAGCGACTCAACCAGTCCGTGATCCCGTTCTACGTCCTCTCGGGGATGGCGATGAGTCCGTTCGTCCTCGGTCGGCTTGGGATCGCCCCCGTCTCCGGATACGCGATCGAACTTCAAGAATACATCACGCTGTTAGCCGAGTTGGGGATCGTCTTCTTGCTGTTCTTTCTCGGGCTGGAGTTCAGCTTGGACCGATTGCTCGAATCGCGAGAGAATATCGGAAAGGCCGGGACGCTCGACTTGCTCGTAAATCTCCCTGCGGGCGTCGTCGTCGGACTCCTGCTCGGCTGGTCGCTACTCGAAGCGTTCGTCCTCGGGGGGATCGTCTACATCTCCTCGTCGGCCGTCATCACGAAGTCGCTCATCGATCTCGGCTGGATCGCAAACGACGAGTCAAACCCGATGCTCGGAACGCTGGTCTACGAAGACCTGTTCATCGCGTTTTATTTGGCGGTCCTCTCGGCAGTTCTTCTCGGCGGCGGTGAACTTTCCACGATCGTCGTTGACGTCGCCGTTGCGATGGGTTTCCTACTCGTACTTGTGAGTGCCGTCTACTTCGGGACCGACTACTTCGATCGGTTCTTGAACGTCGATTCCGAGGAGATGTTCGTCCTCCGGGCGGTCGCCATAACCGTCTTCGTCGCCGGCTTCGCGCTCGCGATCGGTGTCAGCGAGGCGGTTGCGGCCTTTTTTATCGGCATGGGCTTTTCGGGCACCGATCACCTCCACAATCTCGAACGTCGACTCATCCCGTTTCGGGACATCTTCGCGGCCGTGTTCTTTTTTTGGATCGGACTACGGACTGATCCGGGGGTCTTCCCGGCGGTCGCGGGAATCGTCGCGTTGCTCGTTCTGGTGACGACGCCAACGAAGGTGTTCACCGGATTTTTCGCCGGCCGATTCTACGGGCTCGACGATCGCCGCAACGTCCGCGTCGGCCTCGGGATGGTGACCCGTGGAGAGTTCTCGCTCATCATCGCTGCGATCGCCGCTGATTCGACCCTCGGGGGGGCGGTTCTCACGGAAAGCATTCCGGCCGTCGCGGTCGGCTACGTACTGTTCATGAGCATCCTCGGGACGATGCTCATGCAGTACTCGGGGACCTTCGAGCGGTACGTCGTCGACGGTCGATCTCGGACCGCGACTGATTGACTCCGTTTTTCGAGCGCAAGACTCGAAGAACTGCGAACGGGCGGCGCGCCCATTCGGCAGTCCGTTACGCCGCACTTCCACCTCGGCGGACTGCCGGCCGCCTCTCAGGTCATGGAGTGTCTGGGGTTGATTCATCACGATCGGGCGTGAGCTTCACTTTCACCTCGGCGGCCGAACCCTTATACAGCGAAGCGACGAACTGTCGGACAGATGGCGACCGCTACGGGTGAGACGGAGTACATTGAGGGGCCGCTGTTGGTCGACGGCCTGCTCGAAAAGCGGCGCTACCAGCTCCAGTTGGCCGCAACCGCCGCCACCGATCACACGCTCGTCTGTCTACCGACCGGGCTCGGGAAGACGGCGGTCAGCCTGCTCGTCACCGCCGAACGGCTGGCTGAACACGGTGGAACCTCCGTCCTTCTCGCCCCGACGAAGCCGCTCGTCCAACAGCACGCGGCGTTTTATCGCGAGGCGCTCACGATCGACGACGAGGACGTCGTCGTCTTCACTGGCGACGTCAGACCCGACGACCGCGCGGCGCTTTGGGAGTCGGCCCGGGTCGTCTGCGCCACGCCGCAGGTGATCGAAAACGATCTCGTCGGCAACCGAATCTCGCTGGCCGACGTGACGCACCTGACCTTCGACGAGTGTCACAGGGCCACCGGTAACTACGCGTACAACTACATCGCCGATCGGTATCACGCCGACGCCGACGGGCCGCTCGTTACCGGGATGAGCGCCTCACCCGGCGGCGACAAAGAGGAGATACTCACCGTCTGCGACAACCTCGGGCTCCGGGACGTGGCGGTGATGACCGAGGACGACGCCGACGTCTCCGCACACACGCACAACACCGACGTCGAGTGGGAGCGAGTCGAACTCCCGGAGACGGTCATCGAGATCCGTGACGCGCTCAACGAGGTGATCGCCGAACGGCTGACGAAGCTGAAGGGGTTGGGCGTGACGAACTCGACGGACCCGAGCCTGTCCCAATCACAGCTTAACGCCATCCGCGGGAAGCTCCAGGAGCTGATCAACAACGACAGCTCCGAGGGATACAAAGGGATGAGCGCGCACGCCGAGATCATGAAACTCCGGCGGGCAGTCGAGTTGGTCGAAACCCAAAGCGTCGAGTCGCTTCGCCGGTACTTCGAGCGCCAGCGCGAGGACGCCAAATCCTCGGGGGCGTCGAAGGCCAGCCAGCGTTTCGTCAGCGATCCCCGGGTCAAAGAGGCGATGCGTCGCGCCGAGACGTTCGACGACCTCCACCCGAAGTTCCGCCGGACGCGAATCCTGCTCGCGCAGACGCTCGGTATCGAGGACGGCGAACGGGTCATCGTCTTCACCGAATCCCGAGACACCGCGGAGACGTTGACGGAGTTTCTCGGCGAGCACTTCGCGACCCGTCGGTTCGTCGGGCAGGGTGACAAGCAGGGTTCCGACGGGATGACCCAGACCGAACAGAAGGAGACGCTCGACGCGTTCCGCGCCGGTGAGTTCGAGGTGCTCGTCTCGACCTCGGTCGCCGAGGAGGGACTCGACGTTCCGGACGTGGATCTCGTTCTCTTCTACGAACCGGTGCCGAAGGGGATCAGGTCGATCCAGCGGAAGGGTCGAACGGGCCGTGCGAGCGACGGTCGCGTCGTCGTGTTGCTCGCCGAGGACACGCGCGACGAGGCGTTCTTTTGGATCTCCCGAAACGAAGAAAAACGGATGGAATCGGAGCTTCGGAAGCTCAAGAACCTCGAGGGCGAGATCGAATCGGAGATCCGAAAGCAGGTCGGAATCGACGCGTTCGAGGGCAAAGCCGACGAGACGAACGGCTCGGAGACGCCGACCGACGCCGACACCGTCGAGATGGACGATCCCGACGACGGTGCTTTCACCGAGGGCTCGATCGAACCAGATGGCCGTCGATCCGATGATACGGCCGAGTCAGAACGGGCCGGACAGGCCGGACTCACCGACTTCTCTGGGGATGTGTCCTCGAAAAGCGAGGATCGCCACGACCAATCGGCCTCCGGGATGACGTCCGAGGCGGTGTCGGATACGGGTGAATCCGACGCAGATCCGACGGTCCCCGAGGCTGCTCCTCGGGACGGAACCGTCGAGATCGTCGCCGATCAGCGCGAACTGGACTCCCACATCGCCCGAGACCTCTCGACCCGAGAGGGGATCGAGACGCGGCTCGAAACCCTCGAAGTCGGCGACTACGTCCTCTCGGACCGGGTCGTGGTCGAGCGCAAGGAAGTGGACGATTTCCTCGACACACTCGTCGGTGGCGATCGATCGCTGTTCGAACAGGTCGGTGCGGCAGCACGCTATTACGCCCGCCCCGTGGTCATCATCGAGGGTGATCGCCTCTACGAGACCCGGAACGTCCATCCGAACGCGATTCGCGGCGCGCTCGCCTCGCTCGCGGTCGATTTCGGCGCCAGCGTCATGCGCACCGACGACGCGGACGACACCGCAAACCTGCTCGAAGTCATCGCCCGGCGCGAGCAGGAAACGGACGATCGAAGCGTCTCGGTACACGGCGAAAAGGGCGGCAAAACGCTCGTCGAACAGCAGGAGTACGTCGTCGGCTCGGTCGCTGAAGTCGGGCCCGTGACCGCGCGAGCGCTCCTCGAACACTTCGGCAGCGTCGAGGCTGTAATGGGGGCGAGCGGGGACGATCTCCTCGACGTGGACGGAATCGGTGAGATAACTGCCGATCGGATCCGGACCGTGACGAAAAGCGAGTACGCGAACCGCGACTAGAGTCGGCGGACGCTTTCGAGCGTCTCCGCGGCCTCCCGCGCCGCAGCGAGGAGGTCGCGCTTTCTACCGACGTCCCGCGTCTCCGCGGCCTGCTGGGTCAACGACGCGATCTCGTTGACGAGCGTCGCCTCCGTCGTCCGGAGCGCTTCACGTTTGGCTCCCGCGTCGGATCGATCCGCTCCGTCGTCGGGGCTGGCGGTCTCCTGGCGCGCGGGTGGATCGATCCGCGCCGGCCGAGTGTCCCGTGCGGGTGTCGGTGCCGATTCTGCCGTCTGCTCCGATGGATCGTCGGACTCGCCCGACGGGTCCTCCGTTTCCTCGACGGCCGCCGTCTCCGATACGTTCCGTTCGATCTCACGTTCGGCTTTCGCGTCGACCGGGTCGGTGTCCGCCGCTTCGGGCTCCGCCCGCTCGCCGTCGGCGTCGAGCAACTCTCCGTCCTCCGTCACTTCCCTCTCGCAGGTCGGACAGAACTCCCGGCCGTCGTACCGGAACACCGGGGACCGACACGCCGGGCAGTGCCGGTTCGTCATCGTCGCCCCCTGCAAGAGGAGCTCGCTCATGCGTTCGGACGCTTCCCTCTTTTGTTTGTCACGCTCGTACTTTTCACGGAGTTTCTCGCGTTCGGCCTCCCGATCGAAGTCGCTCATACGTGCTCCAACGTGTTTTTGCCGCAAAAGGACTGCGCTCGAGACCTCGCTGACAACCGGCGGTTTTTAAGCGATGAGGCGACCACGGTCCGATATGCAGGTGAAATCCCGCCACCATCTCCGGTCGGACGAGATCGGCGAATTAGAGGCGTCGCTCGCCGACCATCTCGGCATCGGACTCGACGGCGACAGCTACGAGCGCGTCGAGTTCACCGATGTCGACCGGGAGGTCGTCCTCGTGGACGGCGAACCGCTCGTCGCCTCCTTCGACGGCGATCTCTTCGTCACCGTTCGGGGAGCGAACGCCCACCCCCCTGAGAAACACGTCGTCACCGTCGACGCGGGTGCAATCTCGTTCGTCTCCGACGGCGCGAACGTGATGCGCCCCGGGATCACGACGGCGACCGACGACATCGCCCCCGGCGATCTGGTCGTGATCGTCGAGGAGAACCACGGCAAGGCGTTGGCGATCGGTCGCGCGAAAGCCGACGGCTCGGATATGGTGGGTGATTCGGGGATGGTCGTCGAGTCGTTACACCACGTCGGCGACGATCTCTACGAGTTTCACGTCTGACCGGAACGGCGTCGGCGCTCCGCGAAGACGCGTCCCGGACGCCATCGGGGTGGTTTGGACGTAAAGCCTATGCCACCAGCAAACGCTTTCAAAGATATGGGACTCATGAGTAAGCTCCTCGGCGGGGGCTCGGCCAGCACCGAGGATTACGTCGAACTCAACGTCGACGACTTCGAGGCCGACGTCTCGGCCGCGACGGTACAGATCAAGTTCGCCGAGATCAGCGACAAAAACGACGTTATCGACATCAAAGACGCCGTGTACGACGGTGATATCGTCGTCGCCGACATCATCCGACATACGACCAGCGATCGGACGATGGAGCACATCATCGACGAGCTGAAACAGGTCGCGCGCGAGGTGGGTGGCGACATCGTTCAAAAGGAGGACGATCAGATCATCATCACGCCGGGCGGCGTCGGCATCTCGCGATCGAAGCTCGGCCGGTAATTCCGCTCTTTCGCTCTCGGCAGGTATTTCGGGCCGATACCGCCGGGGCCGGCGAAATTTTGTTCGTTCAACCCATATCGGGCCCATGTCAGAGTGGTCCCCCGCGAACATCCCCGACCGGTCCGGCCGGATGGCGATCGTTACCGGCGCGAACAGCGGCCTCGGATTCGAAGCCACGAACGAACTCGCGCGCGCCGGCATGCACGTCGTGATGGCCGGCCGCGATATCGATCGTGTCGAAAACGCACGCGAGGAGATCCGTGCCGAGATCGACGGCGCGTCGCTCATCGTCGGCGAACTCGACCTCGCCTCGCTCGACTCCGTGCGATCGTTTACCGAGACGATCACCTCCGAACTCGACAGTCTCGATCTCCTCTGCAACAACGCCGGGGTCATGGCGATCCCGCGTACCGAAACCGACGACGGCTTCGAGACGCAGTTCGGCGTCAACCACCTCGGACACTTCGCGCTCACCGGGCAGCTACTCGACGCCTTGGCGTCCGCGCCGGATCCACGGGTTGTCACACACAGCAGCGGCCTGCACACCCGCGGCCGAATGGTATTCGATGACCTCCACGGCGAGAGCGACTACGACAAGTGGGACGCCTACGCGCAGAGCAAACTCGCGAATCTGCTCTTCGCGTACGAACTCGATCGTCGGTACGGCGACGTACTGACGAGCGTCGCCTGTCATCCCGGCTGGGCCGCGACGAACCTCCAGCGTCGCGGCCCAGAACGGATGGGTTCACGGCTTCGAGTGGTTGCAATGGACGTCGCGAATCGCCTGTTCGCCCAGTCCGCAGCGCAGGGGGCGTGGCCGATGTTGTACGCCGCGACCGAGTCCGACCTCAACGGCGGCGAGTACGTCGGTCCCGGTGGGCTGTTCGACATGCGCGGGCCGCCGGAGGAACAGCGCTCGAGCGAGCGCTCGTACGACCCCGCGGCTGCGACCGAACTCTGGCGACGCTCTGAGGAGTTAACTGACGTCGAGTACGGCGCGGTCGATCCCGCCTAACGATCGTTCACGCACACTTCGAATCGATCGGCACAAACTGACCGCCGTGCGACCGATCGTGTGCGGCGACCGCGGACTACCGACATACTGTTTTGTATCGTTGGCCCGTACCACAGAGCATGCGTTCAGCCTCACCCACGATCACGATCTACTCGGATTACGTGTGTCCGTTCTGTTATTTGGGTCGGATCTCGCTCGATCGGTATCAGGACACTCGGGACGAGAAACTACGGATCGACTGGCACCCGTTCGATCTGCGCAGCCAGAAGCGTCGTCCTGATGGGACCATCGACCACGCCGTCGACGACGGGAAGGACGACGACTACTTCGAGCAGGCAAAACGGAACGTCCGCCGACTCGCCGAAAAGTACGACGCCGAAATGGACCTCGAGTTGGCCACGGATATCGACTCCCTCTCGGCGCAGCTCGTCTCGTACTATCTGCGCGAAAATCGCGACTACGAGACGTGGCTCGCGTTCGACGAGGCGGTCCTCGCGGCGCTTTGGGAAGACGGCAAAGACATCGGGAAACCGGCGCTGTTGGTCGAACTCGCGACTGACGCGGGCGCCGACGCCGACGAGGTACGGTCCGCACTGGACGACGACTCACTCCGCGAGGAGCTCAGACAGCGGTTCACCGACGCTCAGAGCGAAGGCATCGGGGGTGTTCCGACGTTCGCCTACGACGGCTACGC
This sequence comes from Natronomonas sp., assembly GCF_046483325.1. Lineage (GTDB taxonomy): Archaea > Halobacteriota > Halobacteria > Halobacteriales > Haloarculaceae > Natronomonas. The sequence goes on from NZ_JAWODL010000018.1 coordinate 11,994, forward strand.
TGCGCGGGGTGCGGTGCCGCCCGAACAGCTCGAGCGGTTGGTCGAAGGCGTCTAGATCGGTCTCTCCGGACCTCACCGGAACGGCATCGCCGCGACGTATCTCGCGCCGCTGCCGCTTTTTTTCAGCGCCGTTTTCATTCCCCACGTGGTCTTTCGCCCGGCCGCTTTCGCGTAGTGTCCCGTCGCACGCCGTATCGACGCCCGTTGTCCCTGAACGTCGGTGTTACCGTTTTGGATCGCCGCGACGACGTCGTCGCTGGCGATCTCGCTGATCGGCTTGTCCACGCTGAGTTCCGTGTAGGCTCTCCCCACGGTCAAAAGCGAGTGCGCGTCGCTGCCGCCGACCGCGGGATAGCCGTACCGGGTGGCGTACCGACGCGCTCGCCTGTTCCGGTAGCCGGTGAACAGCCAGGCGTTGAACGTCTCGATCGCGTTGGGATCGACGCCTTTGAGCCGCCGTTTTCGCACGCCGTGACGCGTCCGTTGGAAGGGGTGGGGCACGATCGACGCGCCGCCGAGATCGTCGACTGCGACGACGGTTTCGGCCATCGGTTGCCCCGATTCGGGCATCTCATCCACCCCGATCGCCAGGAGGTGGCCGTCGGCCGTCGAGATCTCCACGCCCGGAATCCCAATGAGGCCGTACTCGGGGGCCAACTCCGCCGCCTTCAACGACGCGTGGATGACGTCGTGGTCTGTGATGACCACGGCGTCGAGATCGATGTCTGCGGCGTGTTCGAGGATCAAATCGATCGGCTCGTGGCCATCGTAGGACGCCTCGCTGTGAACGTGAAAGTCCACTTCGAGGTTCGCGGACCTACTCATCGATCGGATGTTCGTCGTCACGGAATAAAAAGTGGGCGAAAGCGGATCTGATCGTTGATCGAACGTGACATTTAACGCGCCGAAGCGGCTATCGACGCGCGTGACAGCGGAGGGTCCGACACCGACGCCTCGAACGCTCGCCGACCCGTCAGCGACGGCGGCGGCCTCGTTCGTGACGGACGCTATCGACAGGGACGCACTGGTGACGTGTTTCGGCCGCTGTGCGATCGAGTACGAGGGGCGGGCGGCCTCGAAACTGGCCTCGGGCGATAGGCACGTTATGCTGAAACCGGACGGGACGGCGCTCGTCCACACCGACGAGGGACAAAAGCCGGTGAACTGGCAGCCGCCCGGCTGTGAACACGGCTGTCGGGTCGACGACGGCTCGTTGGTGATCGAGAGCGTTCGCACCTCACCGGACGAACGGCTCACGGTGTCCTTTTCGAACGTCGCGCTCGTGGCGACGTTCGATCCGGCCGACGACAAATCGATCGAACTCGTCGGCACCGAGGCTGATCTGAAACGGCGAATCTTGGCGGATCCGGAACTCCTCGAAGCCGGCTTCACGCCGCTGGCGACCGAGCGCAACACGCCGGCCGGTTCGGTCGACATCTACGGCGAGGACGACGAGGGGCGGACGGTCGTCGTCGAGTTGAAACGGCGGCGGGTCGGGCCTAACGCGGTCGGGCAGTTGAACCGCTACGTCGAGGCGCTCGAACGGGAACTGCACGTCGACGCCGAGGTTCGCGGAATCCTCGTCGCACCGTCGGTGACCGAGCGAGCGACGGCGCTTCTCGCCGAGGAGGGCTTCGAGTTCGTTCCGCTGACGCCCCGCGAGGACGACTAGACGAACACGGGATTGAGACGGCTCGGGATTACGGCGATTTCAACTCCGACTGTACCTGCGAGAGGATGTTCAGCGCTTCGAGCGGCGTGGTTTCGGCGATATCGACGGCCGCCAACTCCGCGAGCAGTTCCTCGCGTCCGCCGTCAGTGGCGGCGGGTTCGAGCGTCTCGTCGGTGTCGGCGTCGGTCGCGTCCAGCAACTCGCTGGCTCGGCCGACGACGCTCGCCGGAACGCCGGCCATCTCGGCGACTTCGACGCCGTAGGAGGCTTCGGCTGCACCGGGTTTGAGATCGTGTTCGAACTCGACGCCGTCGGATGATCGGGTCGCCGAAAAGTGGTAGTTTCTCACACGCGAGAGTTCGTCGGCGACCGCCGTTAGCTCGTGGTGGTGCGTCGCAAACAGCGTGTACGCGCCGACCGAGTCGTGGAGATGTTCGGTCGCCGCCTGTGCGATCGCGTAGCCGTCGCGCGTCGACGTGCCGCGTCCGACCTCATCGAGCACGACTAGGGCGTTCTCGTCGGCTTCCTCCAGAATGGCCGCCAGTTCCGTCATCTCGACCATGAACGTCGAGCGTCCCCCGGCGATGTCGTCCGACGCCCCGACCCGGGTGAACACCCGCTCGAGAAGCGGCAGCGTCGCTCGCTCGGCCGGCACGAAACTGCCGATCTGCGCGAGCACACAGATCAGCGCGACCTGTCGCATGTAGGTCGATTTCCCGGACATGTTTGGCCCGGTGATGACCGCCATCGGCTGCTCCGCCGGTAGGTCGGTCGGATTCGGAACGAAGGACCCCTCGGTTCGCTCGACGACCGGATGACGTCCGGACTCGATCTCGATCCCACCGCTGCCGACCGACGGTCGCCGATACCCGTACTCGGCGGCCACGGTCGCCAACGAGCAGAGCGCGTCCAATTCGGCGATCGCGCTCGCCGTTCGCTGGATCCGTTCGGTCTCATCCGCGATCTCGCTTCTGATCTTTCTAAAGAGGTCGTACTCCCGATCGTCAGCGCGCTCGCCGGCGCGGATGATCTCGTCCTCTCGCTCCTTGAGTTCGGGCGTGTAGAACCGCTCGGCGTTCTTTAGGGTCTGCCGTCGGTGATAATCGTCGGGCACCGAATCGAGGTTCGGGTCGGTCACCTCGATGTAGTAGCCGTGAACCGAGTTGTGTCCCACCTTCAACGAGTCGATCCCTGTTCGTTCGCGTTCTCCGGTTTCGAGCGCCTCGACCCACGCCTTCCCCTCGTGTTCGGTCGCTCTGAGCTCGTCGAGCCTGTCGTCATACCCCTCCCGGATGACACCGCCCTCGGTGATCTCGATCGGCGGCGATTCGGCGATCGCCCGGTCGATGAGATCGCGCACGTCCGCACAGTCGTCGAGCTCGGCCTCGATCGTCGCCAGCAACTCGCTGTCGCTTGTGGCGTCGTCCAGGCATGCCCGGAGGTCGGGCACCACCGACAGCGTCGATTCGAGCGCCCGCAGGTCCCGGGCGTCAGCGCGCCCCCTCGACACGCGCGCGACGAGCCGTTCGAGATCGTACACCTCGGCCAGCAACTCCCCGGCGCGTTCGCGATCCTCGACGCGCCCTCGAAGCGCCCCGACCGCATCGAGACGGGCGTCGATGCGATCGATGTCGAGGAGCGGGCGTCGGAGCCAATCGCGCAGCGTTCGGCCGCCGAGCGCGCTCGCGGTTTCGTCGATCGTTTCGACGAGCGCGGCCCCCTCCAGTCCGTGGACGTGTCTCGGCTCGAAGACTTCGAGCGAGCGGAGCGCGACCGCGTCGAGCAGCATGTACTCGCGGGGGTCATACCGGGTGAGGTGGGTGAGATACTCGAGCCGCCCGGTCTCGCCGTCGGTTCGGACCCCGCGGGCGTACTCCGCATAGGCGAGCAACGCCCCGGTCGCGCGGATCTCGCTTTCGTCGGCGAGGCGTCCCTCGCCGAAGTACGAGCGAACCGTCGCTTCGGCGGCCTCGAGGTCGAACGCGGATCGCTCGTAGGGCGTCACCATGCAGTCCGCGCCGAACGGGTCGGTCGGCGCGTCGGGGCCGACGATCGCCTCGGAGGGATCGAAGCGTTCGAGTTCGTCGGCGACCGCATCGAGCCGATCGAGTCTCGTCGCGTAGAAGTCCCCCGTCGAGACGTCGAGCAGCGCCAACCCGTAGCCGTCGGTCAGACAGGCGACGAAGTTGTTGTCCGCGTCGGCGAGCAGTTCGGTCTCGGTGAGCGTCCCTGGCGTTACGACTCGGGTGACCGCCCGGTCGACGAGCCCCGAGGTCTCCTCTGCGTTCTCGATCTGATCGGCGATGGCGATCCGATAGCCGGCGTCGAGCAGCGTCTCGATGTATGATTCGGCGCTGTCGATCGGGATACCCGCCATCGGGTACGTGCCGGTCGAATCCTCCCGCTGAGTGAGTGTGATCTCGAGGATTCGAGCGGTCGCCTCGGCGGCCGAACAGAACGTCTCGTAGAAATCTCCGACCTGAAACAACAAGAGCGCCTCGTCGTAGCGCTCACACAGTTCGAGATACTGCGACAGCATCGGCGTGAGTTCTTCGGCCTTCTCGGCCATCTCCGGCGGCGGTCCCAGCGCCTCGTCCATATTCGGAGGTGCGTCTCGCCGAACAAATACTCACCGCCCTCCTGGCGACCGACACCGTTTTCGGCGTCTCGGTCGAACGCAGACCATGGCAGAGGACGCCGACATCATCACGCTCGCGTTCGATCTAGCGGCGCTCGAACGGCTCGCGGATCCAGCCGGCGTGATCAGAGACACGATGCGGTGGACCGATCACCTCGGTATCGTGAGCGACGAGCCGTCGTATCTGGTCAGAAAACGAGCGCGTGACTACGGGTTCAACCCCGACTTTCTCCCCGGTCCGAGAACCCGTTCGGAGAGCCTCGTAAAGATCCGAAACCAGCCCGAACACGCCGCGGACAGGTACATCTACGTCTCCGCTGACGAGTCCCTTGAAGCGGTCGCCGAACAGCACGGATGGGAGTTCAGCCCGATCGAGGAGGCGGCCGACACCGCCGGTTGGCGGCTTCATTCGGGAGAAATACGGGACGAGTCGGACCAACACACCGGGTGGCCCTGAACGGTCGAACGGACGCTCCGTCTCGCTGCTCGGTTCTGCGCCGGGGCTCGACGCGGCCGAATTCGCTCGCGGTCGGTAGATTTAACTCGAAACTGGGACACTCTCGGACATGAACTTCCGGGAGGGGTTCTGGTCGATTTATCGCGAGGCGCTACCGGTTCTGTTCGTCGCGCTGCTTGGGGGGCTCTTCTCCGGATTGGTTCTTGAGGAACTGCTGGCGAGCGTCGAGCGCTTTCCCGGACTGTTGGTGATGGTGCCGGTGTTTTTGGCCACTCGAGGTAACGTCTACGGCGCGCTCGGCGGTCGAATCGCGAGCGGACTCCATCAGGGTCTCATCTCGCCGGCGTTCGAGTGGAACGAACGGCTGATAAACGCTGTCATCGCCTCCTTCGTCAACGGTATCTTCATCTCCATCTTCATTGGCGTCATCTCGTGGATCGCGTTACAGCTTCTGAGATGGCCATCCGCGGCACTCTCCGAACTCGTCGCTATCATGCTACTCGCCGGAACGATAACGTCGGTCGTGCTAATCTTCGGGCTACTCGCGATTCTCTTCACCGGTTATCGGTTGGGATACGATCCGGACAACCTCGTGGGTCCGATCGTCACCACGCTCGGTGACGTCTTCGGGATGCTGTTTTTGCTCGTCGCGGTGCTCGTCGTCGAGGCGGTGTTCGTCTGATGTTCGGCGACTCGGAGTCGCTCGGGACATGGGACGCTCGAACGATCGTCACCAACATGTTCCCGCTGTTGGTCGTTCTCTGTACCATCGTCCTCTGGGCGGGAATCACTCTCGAGGAAGCCGAGCACCTACTAAACGAGTTCGGCCTGCTCGCGGTCATGGTGCCGACGATGGTCGGCGCGGGCGGCAACCTCGGGACGATTTTGAGCTCGCGGCTGACCACCCGACTCCACTTGGGGACGACCGAACTGGACTTTCACGATCGCATCCTGTGGGCGAACGTCGCGGCGGTGTTGGCTCTCGCGGTGACGATCTTCACGACTCTCGCCGTCGGTGCGTGGGCGATCGGGCGAGTAATCGGGGCGTCGTTGTCGCTTTCGGCCCTGCTCACCATCTCGATCGTGAGCGGTATGTCGGTCGCCGTCCTCGCCGTACTCTTCAGTTTCGCCACGACGTACGGCTCCTATCGGCTCGGTATCGACCCGGACGACACGACGATCCCGGTCGTGACGAACGTCGTCGACGTGTTCGGGATGGTGATCTTTCTGGGCGTTTCGAGGCTCGTGCTGTTGTAATCACGAGGCAAGATCGTCGAACTGTCCCGCCGCGGTTCGAGTCCCCTTCGCGATCACGATGTCGCCCGCTCTCAGCGCCGCGTCGGCATCGCCGACGATCAGCCAACCCTCCTCCGGACGGCGGATGGCGATGACCGACATCGTCACGTCCGCGTCGGGAACCCCCGCAGTGACGTCGGTCCCGTCGAGCGTACTCGCGGGCTCTATCTCGATGCGGGTGATGATTTCGTCGCTCTCTTGGACTGCCATCCCGACGACGGGATGAACCGCGATATCGCGCAATACGCCCTCGCTGATGTCGACCGCCGCGTCGCTTATCGCCTCCGTGCTGGTTCCGAGATGGATCAATCCCCGAAGTGATACGGGATCTTTAGCTTCCGCGGCCGCGCGAAGCACCCACGCCTCGAAGCGCGACTCGAGCGCGTCGACTTCGACCTCCAGATTGCGAACCTCCTCCGCGATCTCCTCGCTGTCGAAGAGGACGCTGCTGTAGGCGAGATCGACAGCGAGTTCCGAGAGGTTCTTCATGTGAACGATCGTGTCGACCGCCCGTTCGAGGTCCTCGATCGCCGACGTTTCGGCCTCAGGCGGCTGGTATTCGGTCCCAGTTATCGTTCGGTACACGTCACCTATCTCCGATTCGGGGCCGCGAAGCAACGCCACGTCGTCGGCTTCGATTCCGGTTTCCGGACCGGGGTTCAACAGCCACTCGTCGCCGCGTCGCAACGCGATGACCCTGATCCCGGTTTCCGACTCGAGATCGATGTGCTTCAGCGTTCGCCCGGCGTACGGTGACTCCCCGGCGACGATACCACGAACGAGCGTTTCGACCGCTTCGGGAAGCGCCGTTCGCATCGCTTCCGGAAGACGGATGTCATCGAGGACGATCTTCGCGATGTCGCCGGCCGCGTCGCTGATCTGATCAGCGGCGGCGACGATGCTGAGGACCGGAGCGAGCTGTTCCGCGTCGTCGGGACTTCGAGCGGCCATGAGGAGGCTCATTCGCGCGCGCATTTCGAGGACGTCCATCCGCTCTTCGAGACGCAGCACCTCCTCGGCGAGGTCGGCATTGCGGTGCAACACCGCGGAGTACGAGAGATCGATGAGGAGTTCCGCCGTGTCCTTCATTTCCACCAGCACGTCCTTGACGCTCACCGGCTCGTACTCGACGGGGGACGACGCCTCGCCCTCAAGCGGGTCCATAGCGGCTAAAACCGGCGGCGGTAAAAAAGCGTTTCCCGGTCACGCCGACTGGACCTCCGTCAGGCTTCGCGCTCGTCTTTGGTCAGCCACACGATCGTCCCCCGGTCGGGATCGAGCCACCGAAGCGCCCGGACGATCGCCCCGTCGTCGGGGCCGCAGACTCCCCGGACCGCACGGGCGCCGGCAAGCCAACCACGGAGATACGCCGCATCGCTCTCGCCGTCGTATCCGACGAGTGCGACCGTCTTCCCGTCGCGTCCGAACGACCGACAGTCGAGTCCGAAGACGAGGTACGTCCGGACCGAAAAGTCCGGACCGACGATGTACAGCGCTTCGTGCTTGATGGGATCGACGTACTCGTCTAACTCGACGAATGACAACCTCGTTGCGATCGGATCGGGGTCGATGGCCGTTTCACCGTTCTCCGTCAGCCGTCCGCCCATCGGCGTGAGCAACTCCCCGGCCCGTTCGCGCGCCCAGCCGTCGTTCGGTGGCCCGCCGAAGGGCCGCTCCGGCGTGATCGCCGCCGGATCGACGCCCCAGTGTGCGTAGTGAAGATCGTAGCCGTCCCTGTCGTATGCGACAAGCGTGCGATGACCCATGGGGCGTCTGGCCGCCTTTTGAGTTATAAACGCCGGGACGCGGTATTCATGCGTAGCCGTCGGGGAGTTCCACCTCCGGTCGCGGGCCGAGTCCCTGCAGCACTTCGATCATCCGCACGAAGTCCGCCGAGGTGATCTGCCCGACGAACCGGCCGTCTTCGACGACGAGAATGCGGTCGCCGCGCGCGGAACTCATCGCGATCAGCGCATCGAAGGCGTCCGAATCGGGATCGACGAGCGGTGGCGTAGGACCCATCACGTCGGCGACGGTCGTCGACTCGCGCTCCTCGAGTGGGACCTTCTGCACCGATTCCAGCGTCACGACTCCCGTGACCGTCCCCCGTTCCATCACCGGATAGGCGGTCGTCCGCTCCGTAACGACCCGATCGACGAACCCGGCGACGGTCGTCTCCGGGGTGACGGTTCGAACGTCCGTCGACATCAACTCGCGCACCGTCAGCCCGCGGAACAAGTCCCGGAGGACCGTCGTTCTGGATTCGGCACCGGCCGCGATGTAGACGAACATCGCGATGAGCAACAAAAGCGGCGCGAGTGCGAGTACGGCGAATACGGCCATCAACACCGCCATCAGTTTTCCCACCGCCGCGGCGGTCTGGGTCGCTTCCGCGTACGGGCGCGAGCGCGCGAGAAGCGCCCGAAGGACCCGACCGCCGTCCATCGGGAACGCCGGTATCAGGTTGAACACCGCGAGCGTCACGTTGATCACAGCGAGCGAACCGACGACGAAGAGGACGACCGGCTGTGCGGGAATCACGAACAGGAGTGCATAACAGGCTGTACCGACAAGCACGCTCATCACCGGTCCAGCGATCGCGACGTACAGCTCGATATCCCAGTCTTCCGGTAGATTCTCCATGTGTGCCATCCCGCCGAAGATCCAAAGCGTGATCGACGCGATCGTGACGTCGTAGCGGCGGGCGACCCACGAGTGGCCCAGCTCGTGGAGCAATACACCAACGAAGAGCCCTATCGAGGTCGCGATGCCGGCGAGTAGCGGCATGCTGCCGGACTGAATCACGGCGATGTCGATCGTCCGGGGCGAGATGCTATTGACGAGATTGGCGTAGAAGACGAGTTGTGCCTCGCGGCTGATAAGCCACGCGAGGAGTGGTAAAAAGACGACGAGCGTGACGTTGAGGCGAATCGGGATACCGGTGATCCGACCAATCTCGAAGTTTCGCATACGGATACCACTCTCCCCTCGAGCAAAAACACTGTCGCGGCTGGGTACCTCTTCGATTCCGCCGACGTTCGGCGCGTTCCGCTTGACGCCGTCTGTCGGGTCTCCGGTGGCGCTTTGGGAGGAGTGGCCCTCGCTGGAGTCTGCGCCGGTGTTACCGTTTCGGTGTCGCAGTCGGCACTGGTACTCACCCGCGGCGTCCTCGTAGCTCTCGAAGGCGGCCCGCTCGATGTCGAGTACCACCGTTACATCGGTATCTTGACTGTACGCCGCGTTCTACGCCTTCTCACGCGTTGCGTACACTGTTCAATTCACAGACAAAACGGGGCCACGTTGACGAAAATCGCGATTATTTGCCGCGGTTGTTGTTCGAACGGATGCTCGGCCGGGTGTGTTCAGTTCCCTTGCCGCGCTTTTGTAGCCCTCGACCGCGCCGACCCGCGGAGGTCCGGCCACGGTACGCCCGACCGCGTTGGCTGTCGTCGCAGATCCAGTTGAGGTCGTCGTCGTTCTCGATCGCGCCGTGTTTGGGATCGAGCAGGATGACTTCGAACCACTTCTGGGAGCCGTCTTCGCCGACCCAGTAGCTGTTCAGCACGCGAAGGTTGCGGAACTTCCGGACGGATCGCTCCTCGGCGATCCGCTGGAGGTTCTTTCGACGGGTGATCTTGTTGACACCCTGTCGCTTCGATCGGCGGCCCGCTTTGAACCGCTGCTTTCGGGCGCTGCCCTTCCGAACCGAGACGCGGGCGACGACGACGCCCTGTTTCGCCTTGTAGCCGAGCGAACGGGCCCTGTCGAGTCGCGTCGGGCGGTCGATTCGCGTGACCGACCCTTGTTTGCGCCACTCTTGTTGTCGTTGCCACTGCAGTTCTGCGAGCTTTCCTTCCTTCGGCGTCTTCCACGCCTCTCGGATGTGTGAGTAGAAGCTTCGTGCCATGTGTTTCACCACGGGCGTTGTGTGGTTCAACCGACGCGCCGACCGCGGCAGTCACATCCCGACCTGTGTGGACAGGTGCCCACCGGTGCCCGTCGTCCGGCGAGTTGCTGAGATTTCAGCACACGCGCTGTTAAGGGCTTCGAAAGGCCGCAGCCCCGACTGCCGGAGTTGGATTTGATATCGCAGCCTGTAGTTTATTCTTCGAACTGTCGCACCGTCTCGAAGGTCCCACTCACCAGCGCGTCCGCTAGTTTTCCCCTGTCGATTCCGGGCGTCTCACGGGGGTATTTCCGCTCGAAGTGCCCGAACAGGTTGTCGATATCGCGCTGCAGCAGTTCGCGGCTGTTCGCGTGCTCCGTCGGCACTGCCTGGGGCCAATCGAAGATCGTCACGCCGTCGCTCGCGACGAACACGTTGTACTCGCTCATGTCCGCGTGAACGACCCCGGCCTCGTAGGCCGCCATCAGTTCCGAGAGGATAAGATCGAGGACGCCGACGACCTGTTCGGGCTCCAGTTTCACACGCGACAGTTCGACGCCGTCGATTCGCTCCATCACGATCGCGTGGCGGTTCTGATCGACCGGTCGCGGGACGGAGACGTTCGGATACAACGTTTCGAGCGTTTCGTACTCCCGTTCGGCGGCTTTTCGGGCAGTGTAGAGCCACGATCGGTGTTCGTTGTCCGCGGTGTACTCTCGCTCTTTTTGCACCTCGCGGAAGTTCGTATATCCCTCGCGGTGGTATTTCAACGCGAGTGGCCTGAACGATCGGACCTCGTACACGTCGCTTTCTTTGCCGACACCGAGCGGCGAACCGACGCCGTCGATCGTCTCCCGTTCGGAGAACGCACGAAGCGCGAGCGCGTCGTACCCCTCGAAGGTGAGACGATACCCCGTGTACTGCATCGTCTTCTGTTCGAGTAGCTCTCGATCCATACACCGGTCGATCCGGTACTCGATATCGCTTGGATCGAGACGCGAAAACTCCGGAAGTTTCTCCCGTGCCACCCATCGAGAAAACCGCATCCCGTGTTCGATACCGGATAGCAGATGGAAGTCCTCGCGTTCCAACTCCACCATCCGCGTGGCGACGTTCTGTACCATCGTATCCGGTCTTGGGGCCGAACGCTCAAAAGCGCCGCGTGTGGGCAGTTGGGAATGTGATATACGCGATCGTAATATCTCAAAACGAGGTGTGTCGGGCGCTCGGGAATCTCGACGCTCGTGCTACCGTCGCAAAAACGCGGGAAGGTCCAGACGCTCCGGCGGTCCCTCAGGCAGAGCCGTCCACTTCGGCGCCCGGATCGCATCGGGAACGCCGCCCTCTGGATCCTCTTCGGTCACGTCTCGGGGCGCGCCGAGTTCGACCTCCACGAGTCGCTCCCAGATCGCCTCCCCGTCGGTCTCGTCGGCTTCGAGCCGGAGCGCTTTCGCCCGCCCTTCGTCGTAGGCGAGTTCGATGATCGTCTCGTCGTACGCGTCCGGGGATCTCCGCTTCAACGTTTCGTACGTCTCGGCGCCCGGATCGCCACACACTGATGCGACGCCGAGCGCGTACGCGCGCTCGAGAGCCTCGGTCGTGGTGTACTCCTCGCCGTCCTCGAAGTATCGATCGTACATCACGGACCCCGTTTCGCCCCGACACTGACCCCATCGGGCCCGAACGACACGTCGTGAATGTCGGTCTCGATCCGCGTCCCTCGCATCTTCAGCACCTGGACGCCGCGCTGCATCCCCCCGTTTTCGAGGAAATTGTGCATGAAGATGACACCGTGGGCGAGATAATGCTCGTCCGCGTACGCCGACGGATCGGTCATCTCCGAAATCAACACTACGGTGGCGTCGGTACGTTTCAACGAGGTCAGAAACTGTATCGTGGTGCTCTCGGCGTCCGCCAAGAGGTACTCCAAGAGCATGGTCGAGTCGACGATGACACGATCGATCCCGTTCGAGTCGATAAACCCAGTGAGCCGGTTGATCAAACTGGAGGCGTCGTGGTGTTTTTTCGGCGGCCGGAACAGCCGCTTTCCCTCCGGGGAGAACACGTCGACGAAAATCAATCGATCGCTGTTTACGGCTCGGTCGAATCCGAACTCGTAGCCCGACATGTCCTCGAAGATATCGTCGCGAGATTCGTGCATACTTACGAACAGACAGCTCTCGCCCTGCCTGATGCCTTCGACCAGAAACTGGCTCGAAAACGTCGTTTTCCCGCTTCCCGGTGGCCCCGAGAGTGCGTACAGTCGGTTGGCCGGTAACCCCCCTCCGACGAGATCGTCGAACCCTGAAACGCCGCTGGAAACGCGCATACATAGCGAAGCGTACATATCGCATATAATGCCTCACGTCGACTCACGTTTCAAATCAAGCGTCGAGCGCCGCCCCACGTCGCCGGAACACAGATGAACCGCGAGAACGAACGACGTTCCAATGTTACGCGAACTCATCGAGACGGTTCGAAACCCGGAGTACACCGGTGAAAATCGCTGTCCCCCGTGTACCGTAGTGAATCTGGCGATCGCTGCCGCGCTCGGTGGCCTCGTCTCGCGAAAATCGAGGAAAGCGGGAGCGCTCACCGTCGTCGGTTCGGTCGCGTTGATCTCCCTCCGGGGGTATCTCGTCCCCGGAACCCCCGAATTGACGAAGCGGTATCTGCCCTCGGCCGTGTTGCGCTGGTTCGGGAAATCCCCCGACACCGATCTCGCCACCGGCTTCGCCGACTCGGAACTGGACGCACCTGGGGCCGATTCGTCCGACGCGGTGTCCGACGCGGTGTCCGACTCGGCGTCCGACGAGGAGCCGGCTCAAACTACCGACCGTGCACCCAGCGTACCGAACGATCTCGAGACGTACTTCCTCGATAACGGGCTTCTCGAACCCTGTGAAGTCCGAGATGACCTCTGTCTCACGGGCGATTTCGAGGCCGCATGGATCGACGAAATGGATTCGATCGTCGAGGGGGACACCGATCTCGTCGAGGCGATCGTCGATTCATTCGGGTTCGACGCCGATCTCGACGAGTTCGAACTCACCGAGAAGGAGAAGGGCGGGTACGTTCTCCATTACGGGACTCGATACGCCGGCAGATGGCCGTCGCACGCCGCGCTGGTGGCCGATATCGCCTCGAGTGCGATCCTCGATTCGTGGCTCGACGAGTGGACCGAATACACGCCTCGCGAGAAGGGGAAAATACTGAACAGCCTCCGGATGTTCCTCGAAGTGTGCCCGACCGCCGAGGGCGGCGTCCGGATGAACGAGGAGCTCGTCGAATCCTGCTGCTCGTCGAGCACCGTTATCGCCGTCGTCTGTGAAGAGACCGGCGAGCGGGTCTTCGAACACCAGGTTTTGGGTGACGCGAGACAGGCCACGAACTAATCTTACTTTTGTGGCGCTGGGTGGGTCTCGCTTTCGAATGGGAGGCAGATACGGCGTCATTCGTCGAGCTCACCCGTACCGCGAACCTTCGAGCTGAGGATCGCGTTTTATCGGGACGCTTTGTTCCGCGTCCGTCAGCAGGTGCTGTTCTCGGCGGACTGGAGGGTTCTCTCCGGGGGGTTCGGTCTCGATGGTGGGTTTCCCCCGACACTTTGTGTAAACCGTATGTTGTGATATAAAACCGTGGGGGACGAGTTCCTAGCTTTCGCTCATTTCAGTAGATCATAATGATTCTGCACGGTTCCTAACTCATATCGCATCCCTTGAGAGAGAGAGAGAGAGAGAGAGAGAGAGAGTGACCTGTCTGGTAGTGCTACGTTCTTGGCAACTTGTAATGACAAGTAAGTACGCGTCATAACATATATGCCTCTTCACGTCGAACGTCAATGTATGAGTGGATCAGGCTATGACAAGACGATTCAGTTCCGTGCCGGAGCCGAAAAAGAGGCCGCGGAGCTCCTCGATGAGATCCACATTGGTGGCGTCAACGTGAGCGAACTCGCCCGTGTCGGCCTGGTCGAAATGCTCCGGCAGTCGTTAGATGAACAGGACAAGATTGCGGTGTACGAACGATACAGTCGTGGTGAGATCGGTGAGGACGTGGCCCGTGTCCTTCTCGGTGAGAAACTCGATAGGATGGAAGCGGAGAAAGAGTCGTTCGAGGCGGCTATGGAACGAGACACGTCTGAATTCTTGACGGGCAGCGATGGCGAGTGAGGCTCGCTATCCGATACTGGCTGATACGAGTTCTTTGATCGCGGTTGCGAACACCGCTCAGTGGGAACGACTGAAAGACGCGATTCATCTTACAACGACAAACGTCTGCAAGCACGAACTTCAAAACCACGTCAACTCGAACAAATACCCGCCTGAGGGCAGCCGTGAGCACTACTTGAAACGAGGAAGCCAACGTGTTCTTGAACATCTAGACGAGGATTCATCGCCGTGGTCGTGCGTTACTGTCGTTCCCCGCCCGCATGGGCCAGACGCAGGCGAGCAATCGCTCAAGCAGGAACTTTCTGAGCATGGTCCGTCGTATCAGATCGTAACGATCCTTGACTCTGCTGCGAGACGGTCAATTCGGCGTCTCATCAATGACAACGGGTACGACATTGACGTTGTGGGACCACCGTATCTCCTCTACATCTTACTTGACAACGACCTCATCGAAAAGCCTGAATTCTGCGAGGCAACCGTGGAGATGATTCGGACGGAAGGGTGGACTGGGTACGAGGTTGTGAAGAATGCGTGGAGCAGTATTCCCGTTGATTGTTCCGAAATCCTTGACGACGAATATGATGACGCCCTTCCACCGAAATGATCTGGCTTATACTGCCAATCTGATCAGTAATGCTGGTAAGCTGAACGAGGAATAGCTACAGTCTATCTCCGTAGACTGAAT
>NZ_JAWODL010000002.1:0-11561 GCF_046483325.1 Natronomonas sp.
CAGTGCGTACAGTTGAACGTCCCGCCGAGATTGACGTCGATGACGCGGTCCCAGTCCTCACGCGTCATGTTCTCGAACTTCTTGTCCACCGTGATCCCCGCGTTGTTCACCAACACGTCTACCGCTCCGAACCGATCGTGCACCGCCTCGCACATCGACTCGACCTGCTCGTACTCGGAGATGTCAGCCTGTGCGAGCATCGCTCGTCCGTCGCCGTCTTCGATCCGCCCTTTGGCCGCTTGAGCCTCGTCGTCCGACGAGCGGTAGTTGATCGCCACGTCCGCCCCGTGTGCGCCCAACTCCTCCGCGATCGCCCGCCCGATCCCCCGCGATGCGCCCGTTACCAGACACGTCCGTTCTTCAAGAGCCATATGATATCATACCCCATAGATATGGGGGAATAATATAGATTCCGGTGTCGACTCCGATCGTGGAGAGGGTTTATCCCGATTGCAGGCATCGGTTTGTGTATGTACGATCCCGACTCGACGACGTTCACACAGCGGATCATTCTCTGCTGTCTAGTGGACCTCACCGGACGTGATCGGACGCCGGCCGACGCTGCCGAGATCCGATCGACCGCGAGGGAACTACTCGAAAACGCCGACGGACAGCCGATAGGAGGTCTCTCCGAGGCGGATACGGTGCGAGCGCTCAGCGGATTGACTGAGAAAGGATTGCTCGACGAACGTCGGCCGGAAGACCGATCACCCGTCGGAAAGGGCCGTCCGAAGTACGCACTCGAGGCCGACATCGAGCGACTTCGTGAGGGACTGAGAGACGACGACGACATAGGCTCGATTCTACGCTAGCGGCGTCGAAGCGAGCATCGATACAGGGTCGTGGGCGGTGACGGGGGGCGTGGGGGCAGTGGGGGACGTGGGAATGGGGCGAGTTCAGGCGTCGCCGATCGGTGCCTCGTCGATGAGGACGACGGCTTCGCCGTCGATGACGGGGTCGTCGTCTTTCATCACGGTCGTCCGGATCCGGAACTGATCACCGCCGAGGTCCTCGACGATCTCGACGGTCGCGGCGACGCGATCGCCGATGCGGACCGGAGCGCGGAACTCGAGATCCTGTGAGAGGTACACGACGCTACCCGGGAAACGAGCGAGTGCAGCGCTTATAAGCCCGGAAACGAGAATACCGTGGGCGATGCGACCGTTGAATCGAGTCTCCTCGGCCCACTCGTCGTCGAGGTGGATCGGATTCGTATCGCCAGAGGCGGCCGCGAACCGCTCGATATCCCGCTGGGAGATCGTTTTCGCGAACCGAATCGAGTCCCCGACGGAGAGCTCGCCGTCGATTTGCCGTCGCGTTTCCCACTCGTCGAGGTCCTTTCCGGGTTCGATCCGATGTTCCTCTCCTCGAGGAAGCGATTCGTCCGTCCCATTGCCGTTCTTTAGCTGCTGAGAGCCGAGCATGGAGATAGCGGCCTGGTTTGCCGCCCGGTTGGCTTCGAGGAACGTATTGAATACGTGGGAGGATGCCGCCGCCCAAGTTCCGAACGGCACCGGATAGGAATCATTGGTCATCTCTGAGCAGTGTACGGGCTTCCGATATTAAAAGGTGATGTCTTTTCCGGGGGTATTAGGTAATAAATGGTTTTCAAACCCAATTGAGCCCATCTATCGGAAGTTTTATTTTAGTTCGTGCGCTCGAGTACGCTAAATGGCCGACAAAGACGACACAGATGGGACGATGTGGCCGCCGAATCTATTGAGGGCGATGCAGGAGACGTCCGAACAAGCGACACGGCAACAACAGGAAGCGCTGCGGAACCTGTTCATGGGTGGTAAATCAGCTGGAACACCCGATCTCGGGGACATCTCCGAGCAGCTCGGGACGATGACGCAGATGGCGACGTTCAAAACGAGGATCCAAAGCGGCGGCCGGATTTCGATCCCGGACGCGGAGCGCGAGGCGCTGGACATCGGCGAGGGCGACATCGTACAGACGGTCATCGTCCCCGTCAAACGGAACAGAGACGACGAGTGAGTGGCCAAGTGGGTGCCCGAATCGCCCACCGAACCGGTTGCCGGGCGCAGGAAATATCAGATGTCCGACTATAATGACCGGGTTTTTGTGGATCACCGGAGGATATACACACAATGAGTGAGCATAACAAGGACATACAGGCAGAGTGGGATGAGTTAGTCGGGAACATGAACGAGGCGGTCGCCGCGTCGATGGAACAGAACATGGAGGCGAGCGCGGCGTTCATGGAGTCGTGGGCCGAGGCCGTCGAGGACTCGATGCCGACGGACGACGAGTGGGCGAGTAGCATCGAGGGGTACAACGACGCCTACGAGGTGTGGATGGACGCCGCTGAAGAGATGTTCGCTCGCACGGCGGACGCCGCCGAGGGTGAGGAGGTCGCTATGACGGAGTTCCGCGATATCTGGCTGCAGAGCGCCAACGAGGCGTTCAAAGAGGTGATGGGAACGTCGGCGTTCGCCGCGGCGAACGGCCAACTCGTCAGCGCGATGATGGAGATGCGCGAGCAGGCGGACGAGATCGGCGAGGACACCCTCGCACAGCTCGGCATGCCGACGCAGTCCGATATCGAAGAGGTCGGCGAACGCCTCATCGAGTTGGAGCGCAGACAGCACCGCGTCGAAACCAAACTCGACCGAATCATAGAGAGCCTCGAATGAGCACCAACAACCCGTTTTCGCTCGCGTTGAACTTCCAGCGCGAACTGCTCGAAACGACGATCGGGGCGGTTAAGCGGGGCGCAGTTGCCGGAGAACAGACCGAGCGGCTGGAGTCAGTGGATGTCGGAGAGACGCCGAGCGAGGTCGTCTACGAGGAGAACAAAGTCGAACTCCTCCACTACGAAGCCCGAACGGACGAACAGCACGGTACGCCGATTCTCGCCGTCTACGCGCTGATCAACAAACCGTTCATTCTCGATCTTCAGCCCAACCGAAGCGTCGTCAGACGCCTCCTCGACGCCGGTCACGACGTGTATCTCATCGACTGGAACGAGCCCTCGCGACTCGATCGACACCTCACGATCGACGATTACGTCAACCGATACATCGACAACTGCGTCGACGTCGTCCGCGAGCGATCGGGAGCCGACCGGATCAACGTCCTCGGATACTGCATGGGCGGGACGATGTCGGCGATCTACACCGCCCTTCACCAGGAGAAGGTTCGGGCGCTGGGGCTCATGGCCGCCGGACTCTGTTTCGACGGCGAGGGCGGCGTCCTCGAACTGTGGGGCGACGACGAGTACTACGATCCACAAGACGTCGTCGACGCCTACGGTAACGTTCCCGCGGAGATGTTAGACATCGGATTCGCGCTCATGGACCCCGTCGCGAACTACGTCTCGAAGTACGTCCGCCTGTACGACAACCTGGAGAACGACGACTTCGTCGAGAACTTCGCCCGCATGGAGCGGTGGCTCTCGGAGGGGATCGACCTGGCCGGCGAGACGTACGTCCAGTTCCTCGAGGACATCTACCAGGATAACAAACTCTACGCCAACGAGATGTACGTCGGCGGCGAGCACGTCGACGTCGAGTCGATCAAGATCCCGGTGTTGCAGATCGTCGGCGAGTACGACCACCTCATCCCGTCGGAGACGAGCAAACCGTTCAACGACGTCGTCGCCTCCGACGAGACGGAGATCATCGAGTACCCGACCGGCCACATCGGGCTGTCCGTCTCGGGGTCGAGCCATCGGGAGGTCTGGCCGCAGGTCGCCGAGTGGTACTTCGAACACTCGCCCGCCGATCCCGGTGCGGGCGACGAGCATGAAGGCCACGACGACACGGCGGCCGAAGACGACGCCCGCGAGGCGGTCGAGATCGAGATCGAAGACTCCGACGACGATGCCGAGAGCACCGCCGAATCGGGGACGGACACCGAACGGACCGACGTCGAGACGATCGACGGGATCGGCCCGACCTACGCGGAGCGACTCCGCGAGGCCGGACTCGGTACGGTCAAGCCGTTGCGTGATGCCGACGCCGCGACGATCGCCGAGGCCGCCGGAGTCGGGGTCAAACGGGCCGAGGGGTGGCTCGAACGGGCGCGGGAGCTGTAGCGTTCCCGCTGACTGGAGTCGGATCGCGCGTCGCCGGCGGATCGACGGAATCGGCGAACACCGGATCGACCGGCGTCACCATTACGCCGGAGAGCCACAGTCTGACGTGACCGAGGTAAGGAACGCGAAGTTCGGCCGTTCCGATGATCCAGTCGGGGCGAACCGGTGCGGATAGGCGGGACGCTTGATCGTAGTTTCGATTCGTGAGCTCGTTGTCGCCCTTCGTGATGAATCCGGCGTGGGGTGCGGGGCAGTGGTTCAATTCCTCGCAGTCGTCCGCGTCGCCGACTCGCCCGGAATCGGCCCGACCGTGCCAGTTTTCGCCCTCCGAGACCCAGAACATCGCCCGATGGATGATCGGGGTGTCGCCGGTGTTCCCGTTGGGCCGAAAGACGATCACGTCGCCCGGTCTGTTGAACTCCGTGTGCCCGCCGTTTCGATCGGCCACGTCGGCGGGGACGACGCCGGTCGAGACGCCGTCGGCGGTGATCGCCTCATCGGGAACGAATCGATCGGTATCGACGAGGAAGACTAGGTCCCCGCGCTCCATGTTCGGCTCCATGCTCCCCGATTCGATGGCGACCATCGGCGGCCAGACACCGCTGGCGGCGAACAGCAAGAGACCGATCGCGGCGACGATAAAGAGGCTCGTCAGGACGTCGCGCAGATAAACCAACGATCCCACATCGCCCCGCCAGAACCACCGAAGCCAGCCGAGAACGCCGGTCGGTGAGTCGGCGTCAGCACCGCCGTTCCCGCGGTGGGTCCGATCCACGGCTTGATCGGACGCACCGCTTGTCTCGGCGTCGGTAGGATATTCGAACGGATCGGTATCGAAGGACGCGTCGGACGAGTCGTCCGCTCGACGCTCGTCCGCCCTATCGGTCATTACCGTCCCGTAGCGGGGGGTCGAATTTCAACGTTCTGGGTTCGTCGTCGGTCGAGTCACAGACGAGGACGCCGCGGAAGCCGAGGGTGGTTTATAAATGGTCGAACCGCCGGGGAGGATATCAAAACCGCCCCCGACATCGGCCGTCCGAACAGCGAACGTCGAAGTCGAGGGAAAAATAAAACGGTCGCACCGCCGGGTCGAAAACGGCGAGCAAGTACGGCCGCCGTTTCGCCGCCGTCTCGACGAGCGCCCTGCCGATCCCCTGTCCCCGACGACCGGGACGGACCGCGATAGCGTCGATCTCCGAACCGCGGAGGACGAGCGCGCCGAGGATCCGCTCGTCCGCCACGGCGACGAGGACCGACGAACGCCGTAACGCCCCCGGAGCCACGTCCAACAAGGCCGCGTTGACGATCGAGCGGACGGTCACGTACTCGTCTTTGGTCGCCGATCTGATGTCCACCGGTGGCTGGCAATCGCTCACTCTCTCGACACCTCTCAGCCACCCTTTATAAGCCGGATGACACGAACCGACGCCGAATCGACGGGGCGATCCTCCGGGACCGGGCTATCGTCGACGATGACCGACGCCTCGTGCGTCGAGAGACCGACCGCGTCGAGTACGTCCCCGTAGGTGGCGTCGGCGGGGAGGTCGATTTCGTGGGTTCCCTCTCCGAGGATCTCACAGGTCACGTCCATGCGCTCGCTACAGCGGCGAGCGGTTTCAGCGTGCCGTTTGTCCCCCGCGACGGCGGCCGTCTCGGGGGCTTTATGCCCGACGGGGGCCACGTCCGGATATGAGCGAGGCCGCTGCCGAGGACCGCGGGCGGGAGATTTGGATCGAAAAGTACCGCCCCCAGACGCTCGACGACGTCGTCGGCCACGAGGCGATCACGGAACGGTTGAAACAGTACATTAGCCAGCAAGATTTGCCACATCTTCTGTTCGCCGGGCCGGCCGGAACCGGCAAGACCACCTCGGCCATCGCCGTCGCCAAGGAGATCTACGGCGACGACTGGCGCGAGAACTTCCTCGAGTTAAACGCCTCCGATCAGCGTGGGATCGACGTGGTTCGCGACCGGATCAAGAGCTTCGCGCGCGCCTCCTTCGGCGGCTACGATCACCGGATTATCTTCCTCGACGAGGCCGACGCCCTCACGTCTGATGCACAGTCAGCGCTGCGGCGGACGATGGAGCAGTTCTCCGACAACACCCGCTTCATCCTCTCGTGTAACTACTCCTCGCAGATCATCGACCCGATCCAATCGCGGTGTGCGGTGTTTCGGTTCTCACCGCTCGGTGACGAGGCTATCGAGACCCAGATCCGGATCATCGCCGACGCGGAGGGCATCGAGATCACCGACGACGGAATCGACGCGCTCGTCTACGCCGCCGACGGGGACATGCGAAAGGCGATAAACGGGCTTCAGGCGGCCGCCGTGATGGGCGACGTGGTCGACGAGGAGGCCGTCTACACGATCACCTCGACGGCCCGACCCGAGGAGATCCAAGAGATGGTCACGACCGCGCTTGCAGGCGATTTTACCGCCGCCCGCGCACAGCTCGATACCCTGTTGACCGACGTCGGGATCGCCGGCGGGGACGTCATCGATCAGATGCACCGCTCTGTCTGGGAGTTCGGGATCGACGACCGGGAGGCGGTCAGGGTGATGGAGCGGATCGGCGAGGCGGACTACCGGATCACCGCCGGCGCGAACGAGCAGGTGCAACTCGAGGCGCTGTTGGCGTCGCTGGCACTGGACACCGAATAACGTCGCGGACTATCGACCGGAGATACGTTTATTGTCGTCGGCGATGCCATTCATATATGGTCGACGCAGTGACAATTGCCGGCACAGTCGCGATACTCGTGACGTCGTTGATGGTGATCGCAATGCTATATCTGGTGGTTATTGGGATCCAGTCCGATCGCCGCGAGCGGGACGTCGAAGCGGCGAAGACCGAGGCGTCGGATGTCGAGACCACGGAGGTCGAGGGCGAAAAGACGTGATCCGGATCCGATCACTTTAGAACCGCGACGCCCGTCGATCAGCCGTGGACACATCGCGTATCGTCGCGGAGTTTCCGGCACCGTCGTTTCGCGGCGCACAGGAGCAGGCGCTGTGTGACATCCGTGCCGCCTTCGAGGCGGGCAACGACGTCGTTCTCGTCCGAGCGCCGACCGGGAGCGGCAAGTCTTTGTTGGCGCGCGCCATCGCCGGCTGTGCGCGACGCGACGGCGAGGACGCGCCGAGCCTGCCAACCGGCGCGTACTACACGACGCCGCAGGTCTCCCAACTCGACGACGTAGCCGGCGACGATTTGCTCGAGGATCTGAACGTCATTCGCGGCAAGTCGAACTACTCGTGTATCCTGCCGGGGGACACCTCGACGCCGGTCAATCGCGCTCCCTGTGCGCGCGAGCGCGGTTTCAACTGTCCCGTCACGCACCGCTGTCCGTATTTCGCCGACCGTGCGACGGCCTCCAACGGGCCGATCGCGGCGATGACGCTCGCGTACTTCATGCAGACCGCCGGCAGCGAGGTGTTCGGCGAGCGCGACGTGGTCGTCATTGACGAAGCGCACGGGCTGGCGGAGTGGGCCGAGATGTACGCGACGATCGAGTTGTCGCCGACGACCGTGCCGGTCTGGAGTTCGCATCAACCCCCAGATATCAACGAGGTTTCGGACGTCGAACCGTACGCCGAGACGCTGATCGACGCCTGCAGCCGACGGCAGGAAGAACTCCGCGGACGTGTCGAATTGAACGAGAGCGAGACCGAAGAGCGCGACCGTCTGGCGGAGTTGATCCGCGACCTCGGCTGGTTTCTCGAAGATCTCGGAGATCCCGAGAGCCCGACGGTCTGGGTGGCCGACCAATCGGAGCGCGGAACCCGTGAGGACCCGCGCGGCGGCACGGTACAGATCAAACCGCTCGATCCGGCACGGTATCTCCACCACACCGTCTGGAACCGCGGGACCAAGTTCGCGCTGCTGTCTGCGACGATGCTCGATAAGAACGCGTTCTGTCGCGGGGCTGGACTCGATCCCGGAACGGTCGCGATGGTCGACGTCGACCACACGTTTCCGGTGGAGAATCGCCTGCTGTACGACGTGACGCAGGGGAAGATGACCTACGAACACCGCGGTGAGACGCTGCCGAAGGTGGCGCGAACGATCGTTCGACTGATGGCGAAACACGACGACGAGAAGGGCCTGATCCACGCGCATTCGTATGCCATCGCCGAACGACTCTTCGAACTGCTCGACGAGTTCGGCGTGGCCGATCGGATCCGGAGACACGATAGCGAGAACCGCGACGCCGCGCTATCGGGGTGGAAGCGTGAGGGCGATCCGGACGTGTTCATCTCCGTGAAGATGGAGGAGGCGCTCGATCTCCGCGACGACCTCTGTCGGTGGCAGGTGCTCTGTAAGGCACCCTATCCGAACACGAGCGACTCGCGGGTCGCCCGCCGGCTGGAGGACGGCCAGTGGGGCTGGTACTATCGGGCGGCGCTGCGGACGGTGATCCAGGCATGCGGTCGGGTCGTCCGGGCACCCGACGACTACGGCGCGACGTACCTCGCCGATCGTTCGTTGCTCGATCTGTTCGAGCGGGCCCGAACCGATATGCCGCCGTGGTTCGAAGAACAGGTCGACCGTATCGTCGATCCCGAACTCCCGCCGTTCGATCCGACCCGGGCGCTCGGCGACGCCGACCGTACGAACCGCGGCCGACGCCGTTCCAACGCCGCGCGGAACATCGACGACCACCCGCTGTCCGACGTGTGGGGCGACGGGTAGCGGTCGCGTGCCAACGCTCAGACCACGATCGTCAGCCCGTCGTGGGCGAACTCGATCCCGTCGTAGGTGGATGTCAGCCGCTGGTAGTCGTCGTGACCTCGCCCGTAGAGGTGTTCGATCTCCGTCGGGACGGTCCGGGTCGGGTCGAGCCGATCGATCCGTTCGAGGACCTCAGCGTGGGTGAGTTCGTCCGCGAGCACCGCCTCGTCCCGTCCGGCGAGGATCGAGGTTCCGTCGGGCGTTTCCTCGAAGTACCCGCACTCGAAGACCGCGAGGTCTATCCCGTCCGGGAGTGCGGACTCCTCGAGGAATCTCGCGTCGTCGGTCGCCAACACGACGGTCCGATCGCCCTCGCGGAGCACGAACGCGGTCGCGTCTGGGTCGGCGTCGGCCGACAGCGAGTACGGGATCGCCTCGATTCGGATGCCGTCGGTGACGAGGGGTTTCTCGTCGAGGAAGTGCGTCTCCGCGAACCCGACGTCGACGAAGTGTCGGAGCCCCGAATACAGTTCACAGGTCCGTTCGAAGACGCGCTCCGTCGTCACGATCGTCGGCTGATCGGCCAACGTGGCGTCGGTCATCCCGTGCTCCGCCTCGGCGAAGACGCGCGCGAACGTGCGGGACTGGACGACCCGCAGGCCGGCGGTGTGGTCCGGGTGCCAGTGAGTCAAAAGGAGGTGGCGAACCGAGTCGATCGCCTCGCATTCGAGGTTGCTGTAAACGAACTCCGGAGCGTCGATGACTGCCGAGAGCTCCTCAACCTAGAGGTTGTTCCCGTGGCGGGCATACGGGATCCCGGACGCGCGCGCTTGCTCACAGAGCCGACAACCGCAGGTCGGGGTCGGAATCGGGGAGTTTCCGCCGCTACCGAGAACGGTGATCGTCACCATACCCCGCTCTACGCCGGCATCCATCTCAACGTTCCGTTCGGGTGCGCCGTCCGCGGTCGACGGCGTCCCTATGCGCACAAGTAGGCGGCGGCTCTATGAGGGGTGTGACCCGCGCCGAACGCGTTCGCCTGTCGGCCGTCGTCTTCGTCGTCCTCTTCACGCAGCTTCTGGTATACCCCGGCGTCGATCGGCTGGTCGCGGCGCTCGGCGGCGCACCGACGATCGACGCCGGGACGGCCTTTTTGAGCGTCCAGTTGCTCGCGTTCGTGCTGTTCTCGGCGGTCTGGGGTGCGATCTCGGATCGCGCCGGGCGGCGAATCCCCTTCGTCGTCGGCGGCGCGCTCGGCGGGACGGTCGCGTATCTCGCCCTCGCGGCGATCGTCCTGCTCGGCGTTGGCGATTTTCGGACGGCGCTCGCGCTCCGATTCGTCGAGGGAACGTTCACGATCGGCGCGTTCTCGCTCGCGATCACGATGTTGATGGACCTCGATGGCGGCCACGGCAAGAACATGGGCGTGGCGGGTATCGCGATCGGCGGGGGGGCCGCGCTCGGTGCGCCGGTCGGGGGGCAGTTGTATTCGTTCGGCCCGCTCGCGCCGATCCTCGCGTCGGCTGCCTTGCTTTTGCTCGCCGCCGGGATCGTCTCGACGGTCCCCGACCGAGCGCGTCGCGATGACCGAAAACTCCGAGAGTCGATCGGGAGCCTCCGGCGGACGCCCACGCTCATCGTCCCGTTCGCGTTCGGCTTCGCCGACCGCTTCGCCGCGGGGTTTTTCGGACTTATCGGAACGTTCTATTTCCGGGACGCGTTCGGCCTCGATCCGGCCGGAATCGGGCTGTTGCTCGCGTGTTTTTTCGTCCCCTTCGCGCTGTTGCAGTACCCGCTCGGTGCGCTCTCCGATCGGATCGGTCGGGTCGTTCCGATCGTCGCCGGGTCGGCCGGGTTCGGCGCCGCGATCGTCGGCGTCGGAGTGGCGCCGACCGTCCCCACCGCCGCGACCGGCATGGTGGCGGTCGGGGTACTCGGCGCGCTCGTCGCGCCCGCGACGATGGCGCTGGTCACTGATCTGGTCGGACCGATGGAACGCGGCGCGGCGATGGGTGGGTTCAACATCTTCGGCAGCCTGGGCTTTCTCGGCGGAATCGTCGGTGGCGGGTGGCTGGCGTCCCGGTACGACTATTTTGTCGCGTTCGTCGTCGCCGGAGGGATCGAGATCGTCATCGCAATCCTCACACTGCCCGTACTGCTCCGGGTGGTTCCCGATCCGACGGCGACGTTCCGAACGGGGAAGTGACGGTCGGATCGAGGCGAACGGCGCGGGATCAAAACTACCATGCGTCGTCCCCGCGACACCGTACATAACAGGTGACTCTCGTGACGGAAAAACGCGAATACAGAGACGAGTACCCCGACAAGACGCTGTACATCCCCGGACCGACGGAGGTTCGTGACGACGTCATCGATGCGATGGGCGAACCGATGTTCGGCCACCGCATGGATCGGATGACGGACCTGTACACGACCATCGTCGAGGACACGGAGGAGTTCCTCGGCACGCAAAACGACGTCATCGTTCTCACGGCCTCGGGGACTGAGTTTTGGGAGGCGTCGACGCTCAACCTCGTCGACGAGAACATCCTCGTGGCGACCTGCGGGAGCTTCAGCGAACGCCACGCGAACGTGGCCGAGCGACTCGGCAAGAGCGTCGACAGACTCGAGTACGAATGGGGGCGGGCGGTCAAGCCCGAGGATATCCGCGACGCGCTAGAGACGAGCGACAACCACTACGACGTCGTCGCGTGCGTGATGAACGAGAGTTCGACTGGCGTCCGGAATCCGGTCGAAGAGATCGGTGACGTCATTGCCGAGTACCCGGACACCTACTTCGTCGTCGACGCGGTGTCGGCGCTGGGC
>NZ_JAWODL010000007.1:0-82120 GCF_046483325.1 Natronomonas sp.
CTCAAAAAATGATCTCCATAATCTTTCAGACAATATAATAACAGCTATGGATGCCATTCTGGCCATAACAGACCCTGTTATCATGAAAAAAGTCACATTGTTTGCCGGAACATTCAGGGAGCTTGATCAGAAATCTGTTCCTGAATATTCAATGCAGTTGTGCACGGTAGATCGAGCCCGATCGACACCAAATATATAAATAATATAAAATATATTTGAAAGTGATAGGAAAGCCAATTGGGGCGAATACCGGGATTCATCAGAAACTGTGGTGTCGCTTCTCGCTCCACAAAACCTACTTCGATCTCGTCCAAACAGTCGTTGAGGCGGTCGTTTTTCGACATACACACGCAAAAAACGCACCGTCTCACTCTTCATCCGTATCTGAACACCGCCAATGAGAAATATAATTGATCTGATCTATATTTTGTCCCGAATACGCTCGTCCGCGTCGACGAACGCTACGGACGCGCTTCGACCAGACGCGAACTCCGGCGCATCAATTGTCGAACAGATATTTATATCACTACAACTGCTATCACGTTGTGTGCCAAGGATGCTACCCGAAGATCAACCCAAACCTCTCGAACCGGCGACCGGGCCGCGCCGATATGGAGATCACGTCGTGACGAACCGGCGACCGCTCGAGAATCACGACTGCGGCGTCTACAGGAGTCACGTAGAATGACCGACGTCTACGTCGCCGGCGTCGGGATGACGCCCTTTGGCTCGTCGCCGGAGCGCACCGCACGCGATCTGTTCGGGCAGGCGGCCGCGGAGGCGTTCGAAGACGCGAGCGTCGCGCCCGACGTCGTCGAGGAACTGTTCTACGGCAACTACATGGGCGAGTTCGCCGAGACCCAGGGGCATCAGGGACCGTTGATGGCCGAGGCCGCGGGCGTCTCCGCGCCGGCGACGCGCGTCGAAAGCGCCTGCGCGTCGAGCGGCGCCGCGGTCAGATTCGGCGTCAACCACGTCCGGAACGGGCAGGCTGATGTCGTCCTCGTGGGCGGCGCCGAGCGAATGACGAACATCTCGACGCCAGCGGGAACGCGGGCGCTCTCGGCGGCCGCCGACGCCCTGTGGGAGATCAGCGCGGGCGTGACGTTCCCCGGCGCGTACTCGCTCATGGCGAACAGCTACTTCGAGCAGTTCGGCGGTACGCGCGAGGACCTCGCGCACATCGCGGTCAAGAACCACGCGAACGCCGTCGAGAACGACCTCGCACAGTTCCAGATGGCGATCGACGTCGAGGATGTGCTCACCGCGCCCGACATCAGTTCGCCGTTCGGGCTGTACGATTGCTCGCCGATGAGTGACGGCGCGAGCGCGGCCGTGTTGGTCAGCGAGGCCTTCGCCGAGCGCGCCGGGCTCGATCCCTCGGTGGCGATCACGGGTGTCGGACAGGGAACCGATAGTCTCGCGTTGCAGGATCGCGACTCGATCTCCGAAACGCCGGCGGCAGTCGAGGCTGCCCGGATAGCCTACGAGGACGCCGGAATCGGGCCCGATAACGTCGACGTCGCCGAAGTGCACGACTGCTTTACCATCGCCGAAGTGATCGCGCTGGAGTCGCTCGGTTTCTACGAGCCGGGAGAAGCGATCTCCGCGGCTCGGAACGGCGAGACGACGATCGACGGGGAGTTGCCGGTAAACCTCTCGGGCGGCCTGAAGGCGAAAGGTCACCCCGTCGGGGCGACCGGCGGTGCGCAGATCTCGGAGCTGACGAAGCTCCTGCGCGGCGATCACGTCAATAGCGACGCCGTGGAGGACGCGACCGTCGGTTTGACCCACAACGCGGGTGGGACGGTCGCCAGTTGTGTCGTCCACGTGTTGGAGGTGGTCGAATGAGCGACACTCGAAACGCCGGCTTCGACGACTTCCTCGACGCCGTCGAGGCGGGCGAGCCTTACTACCTCGAAGGTCCCGAAGGCGACGGCTCGCTGCCGCCCCGCCGGATCGACCCCGCGACAGGCAGCGACGAGTTGACCGAGCAACCACTGCCCGAGACCGGCACCATCGTCACCTACACGCAGACGCACGTCGCCTCACCCGACTTCGCCGACGACGCGCCGTTCGTCGTCGCGGTCGTCGAGTTCGGCCCGGTTCGGATCACCGGCCAGGTTCGGGATGTGGACGCCGATGACGTCGAGGTCGGCCAGTCGGTCGGGATCGCGGTCGGTCGCTCGGAGACGACCGACGAGCGGCTCGTGGTCTTCGAGCCCGCCGAGTAGGCGAGTAGCCGTTTTTGACGTTGTTCGCGGAAAAGGTATCAGCCGCTCAGTCGACGTACACCGCTGTTTCCGGGTACCTTCGAACGGAGTAAACGAGCGCGCTACGTAATCGCCGACTGTTTTTGTACTGGCGTCGGGAACGTCACTCAGACCAGTAGTCCTCAGGCCGTGGTGGCGAAAAGATGTCCACGCCACGAGCCGTCGTTTCACCGGTGTTCTCGACTTTGTGTGATTCCCCTCCTGGAAGGAAAAAACCTTCTCCGGAGCCGACTGTTCTCTTGTCGTCTCCGACAAAGAGCGTGACCTCGCCCTCGTAGACGAATCCGATCTGTTCGTGCGGGTGATCGTGCTTCGGAATCACCGCACCGGGGTCCATTTCGAAATGCTGAGAGCTCATCTGATCGCCCTCGATGAGATACGCTGCGCGAACGTTTTCGACTGGCTCACTCGTCTCGACGTCTTCCGGCAACAGATGTTTCATAGTTGATTCAGGAGAGTAGAGGATTTAACTATTTACCAGGACTTGAACCGGTCGGTCCCGTCGAATTCTACTGTCGTGTGAGATACGCGCCCCCCATATTGGACGGCTTTCAGAAGACGTACCGCTTTCAGAAGACCTGCGAAACCCGCCAGGACTTTCGGCGGTCAGTACACAGGTCTTCTATCGTGGTCGGCTCAGATGTCGATCGTCGAGATCATCTCGCCGCTTCACCTGATGCGGTAGCGCGGAGTCCCCTTTTTGGAGAAACGAGCGAAGCGAGCGAGTAGCGCGTTCGTATCGGTTCCCCGAGCGACATCGAAATGAACTGATATCGCTGTGCTGTATACACGATTTCGATGCAATATATATATCTCTAAGAGAATATCTATTATCTATATCTTTTCCCACGGTTCAGGGACGCCGTTCCCGAACAGTTCGCGCATCAACACGACGACGCTCTCGGGCGGGAACTGCCCGTGTTCGGTGACGATCGCGTCGACGTGTCGCGGCGGCGTGACGTCGAAGGCGGGGTTGGCGACCTCGATCTCGCCGATCTCCCCGCGCGTTTCGGCGTCGATCACCTCCTCGAGATCACGCTCTTCGATGGTGACTGCCTCGCCGGTCAGGGTCTGCGGATCGAGTTTGATCGACTGGGCGGCGACGATGATCGGGGTGCCGCGGTCGCGCGCGGAGACGGCCAATCCGGCGGTCCCGATCTTGTTGATCACGCTGCCGTCGGCGGCGATGCTGTCGGCGCCGACGAGCAGGTGGTCCACGTCGTTCATGAACCGATGGGCCGCGTTGTCGACAATAAGCGTCACCGGCACCCCGAGTTCCCGTAGCTGTCGGGCAGTGACGTGGCCCTGATTTCGGGGACGCGTCTCCTTGACGACGGCTTCGAGGTCGACCCCCGACTCGACGGCGTGTTCGATGCAGGCGACCGCGTCCGTCGAGTGGCAGTGCGTCATCACCACGTCGCCGTCGGTAAACCGCCCCGCACCGATCCCACCGAGTCGGTCCCGCGCGGCGTCGAGATCCGCCCGGAACCGCGCGACTCGACGCTCGACCGTCCGGCGAAGCGTTTCGACGTCGCCGTCCCCGTCGTTGAGCCCGGACAGCACGTATCGGAGCGCGTTCGGCAGGCTGACCGCGGTCGGTCGGGTGTCGTGGAGTTCCCGCGCCGCCGCGTACAGCTCCGCTCGAAACGCTTGCGGCGACGCCGCGCCGCTCTCGGCCGCCTGTACGCCCAGCGCCGCGGCGGCCGCGTCGGCGATCGCGGCCGCCCCTCGAACGTCCATCTCGGCGATCCGACGGGCGGTCTCGCGCACCTCCCGATGGGGTTCGGGTGGATTGCTCATAGAGCCAGTTGGCGTGGCCGAAAGAAAAGCGACGCGCACGAGGTGACGGTTCGATCACTCTCTGAGCGCGGATTCGCGCTCGATGTCCGTGGACTCCTCGACGGCCGTGGTCAACGAGACGTTGAATCGGAGCATCGACCCGATCCCACCGACGACGGTGACGACGTTCTTGAGGGCGTGGTCGACGACGGCCGCCGCCAGCGCCGTCGGCCACGCGATCGGCGTCAACGCGACGACGATGAGGGTGAACGCGCCCTCGTAGAGGCCGATCCCCCCCGGCGAGAGCGGCAACACTTTCGCGAGGTTGCCGACGGCGACGGCGAAGAAGCCGACCGCCACGATGAGCCACACCGGCAGTTCGACGCCGAAGGCGGCGAAGACGACGATCGCGGTCAGAATGTCGATCCCCCAGATGACGAGACTCGACGTGCCGACGACGGCGAACGCCCGTCGATCCTCCGCGATCGCCTGTACGTCGCCGACGAATCGCTCGATCACGCTCGCGACATACTCGACGTACGAGTCGTCACTCAGCCACGCCAACCCCGTTCGGACGAGATTCCGTTCCGAACGGGCGGTGATCCCGATGAGCGCGATCGCGGCCACCGCCGCCGCCCCGACGCCGGCCGCGACGACGACCGCGGTTCGACCGCTCTCGCCGACATCGCCGCCCGCTTCGGCCGTCCGAAGCGCCGTCACGTCGACGCCGGCCGCGGCCAACGCCAAGAGCGTCCCGCCGGCGAGTACCGCGATCGTCAACAGATCGAACACCCGTTCGATGGCGAGTGAGGCGAATCCGGAGGGATACGGAATCCCCCGGCGCGCCTTCACGATGTACGCTCGGATCGCGTCACCGCCACGGGCCGGCACGACGAGGTTTCCCGTCTGGCTGATGAATATCGCGCCGGTGAGAAAGCCGACGTCCCCGCGGTAGCCGAGTTCGGCGAGGATGTCCCGGTATCGAAGCCCCCGAAGCGGCCACGAGAGGAGATACACCGCGGCGGCGATCGCGACGAGACGCGGATCGGCCTCGCGGATCGCCGCGATAACCTCGGTCGGATCGAGATACAGCGTCATCAACGCGAGCGCGACGATCGTCAACAGCGTGCCGGCCGCCATCGTGGTCCGGCGATCGATCCGCGGTCGGATCGAAAGCTGCCACCACAGCCGGGCGATCTGACTCCCCATTCCGAAGACGTCGCGGACCAGATCGACTTTCGTGTCGTCCTTCGGCTCCCACTCGACGGGGAACTCCTTGATCGCGTAGCCAGCCCGCTGGGCGCGAACGAGCACCTCGGTGTCCCAAAACCAGTGGTCGTCCTCGACGTCTTCGAGCAGTCCGAACAGCACCTCCCGGTCGAAGGCTTTGAATCCGCACTGGTGATCGTACAGCGACGACCGGAGGATCAGCCTGACGAGCGAGTTGTAGCCCGTCGAGGCGACCCCTCGTTCCGGATCGCGTCGCTGTTTTCGCCCCGGAACTCGCCGCGAGCCGGTGGCGACGTCGTAGCCCTCCGAGCGGATCGACTCGACGAGCGCTTCGAGATAGGAGAGATCCGTCGCCAGATCGGTGTCGAAGTAGACGAGCACGTCGCCGTCGCTGGCCTCGAAAGCGCTCTCTAGGGCCCCACCTCGGCCGAGGCGGCCGTCGCTGTGAACGTGTCTGATCCGGTCGTCACTCCCGGCCAACTCCGCTGCGATCTCGGGCGTTCGATCCGAACAGCCGTCCTCGGCGATCAGCACCTCGAACGCCCCGTCCGGGAGGAAGCCTTCGAGCGCGGCGACGGTCGCCGCGACGGTGTCCCTGATCGTCGCTGCCTCGTTGTAGGCGGGCAACACGACGCTCACCTCCCGGTCGGTCATCGGTCGTGTGTCGGGAACCCCTGGGTATCAACTTTCTGATGGCGTTCGGGGCGGGGTAGTTGTCAGGTCCAGTCGAGCCGGTCGCCCCCGGACATAACGGATATATCGGACGGCTGCAAAGCGCCGCCAATGCTCGAGTCGACGCTGCTCGACGTGACCGCCGTCGGCGCTCTCGCCGCCCTCGTCGCACTCTTCGTCCTCGTCCGATTCGTCCGCGGCCGCCGCGGTGGCCGGCCGAACACCGACGCTCAGCGGGAGCGCGACCGCGCCCACCGCGAGGCCCAAAAGCGGGCTCCCGAGGAAGCCGCACGAAAGGGCGAACAGTACG
This sequence comes from Natronomonas sp., assembly GCF_046483325.1. Taxonomy (GTDB): domain Archaea; phylum Halobacteriota; class Halobacteria; order Halobacteriales; family Haloarculaceae; genus Natronomonas. The sequence continues at coordinate 6,265 of NZ_JAWODL010000007.1, forward strand.
AACTCGTTGTCGTCGAAACCCAGTACGATCGAGTGCCGCCCGAGGTCCGCGGGACGATCAACGGACTCCAGACGTTCGTCCGCGAGATCCCCGACCCGGACGGATCCGACGCCCTCGCCGTCGGGGAGACGATCTCGGTGCAGGTCACGGATTACGGACCGAAGGGAACGACGGCGCAGGCGCGGTTTCTCGAACGGTGTTGATCGCTGGCGGCGACCGAACCGGGGACACTTTTGCCCCTCGCCTCTCCGTTCGAGTATGTCGATCCCGTTCGATTCGTTCACCCTCGCCGCCTCGACGGCGGCTCTCGACGAGGAGCCGGCCGCACGCGACGACGCCGACTGCGCGGAGTTCCGGATGGATCTCGCGGCGAAGCCGGACGCTCAACTGGCCGACTACGACGGCGACCTTCCGCTTCTCGTGACGAACCGCGCCGAGTGGGAGGGCGGCGAGGCAGTCGACGAGGGTCGTCTCGACGCGCTTCGCGATGCCCTGGCGTACGACGCGGTCGGCGCGATCGACGTCGAACTCGAAGCGCTCGAAGCCGGCGGTCGGGGTGACACCGACACGGCCCGAGCGCTGGTTACAGACGCAGACGACGCCGACGTCGCCGTCGTCGTCTCGACGCACGATTTCGATGGGACCCCACCGATGTCGGAACTCCGGGATCGTCTCCGACGGGCGAGCGAGTACGGCGACGTCGGCAAGATCGCCGTGACCGCGCGGGATCGAGGTGACGCGCTCTCGGTGTTGTCGGTCACGCACGAACTGACCGAGGCTGGCGTCCCCGTGGCGACGATGGCAATGGGGCCTGCCGGCAGTCACACGCGCGTTGTCGCCCCCGTGTACGGATCGAAGATCGGCTACGCGCCGGTCGATCCCGACAACGCGACCGCGCCGGGACAGTACGACCTCGGGACGCTCAGGGCGCTCGTCAATCGGCTCTCCGAGTGAAAACTCATCCACTGCGTATACCGTACCCACCGACCATCTGATCACATGCCCCGAGATCTCCACGGATGTAGCTTCGGACCAGAACGTACAGTCGAAATAGAAGCTGATCTTTTCCCCCGGCCGATGTGACGGGCAGGCCCCGATGAGTGGAGAAGTATTCCCAGATCGTCGGAGTGAACGACTATTTTAACGGTTCCGGCGCCAATGGTTCGGTATGAAATTGCTCGTCGCCGTTGACGGATCCGAGGAGAGCGATCGGGCGCTTGCGTACGCAGCGAATATCGCTAACGCGACCGACGGATCGATCACACTGATCCACGCAATCGAACCAGATATCTATGATACCGGCGGTGGAGAGCCGATATCCCAATCTGACCGTCGAGACAGGCTGATCATCGATAGCTTTGATTTTGCAGAGGAACGAGGTCGGGAGATCTTAGACGAGGCGATCGAGTTTGCAGCAGAGAAGGGACAAGACGTGTCGGGCGAACTACTCTACGGCCAACCCGCGAGAGCTATAACGGATTACGCCGACGAGAGAGCGTTCGAGACGCTATACGTCGGCCACCAGGGGCGGTCGGAACGAACCATCGAGTTCCTAGGCAGCGTGGCGCGAGACGTCGTCGAACATGCTACCGTTCCGGTTACCGTCGTCAGGTAATGGTACCGGGGAAGTGGGAGCTATCTATTTTTGACATCCTCCTACGGCTAAAGCCGGAGGAATCCTGAGCGTTGGAGATTTCAGGTTTACAGTTCCACCGAACCCCGACACGGTGAGAATTCGTGTGGGGTTCGTGGTCTGAGGCGGGTGGGACTGCTGGGAGTGCCAAGCCCCCGGTACTCCTATGCTCCGTCATATACGGACTCCCAGAGTTGTTTTGCCTCGGGGAGTCCGGCAGACTTCAAGCGGACTTGGAGTTACTTCCTGTGGGCGGACAGCAGTCGGGCACAGCATCGGTTCATTATACGAACCGACCGTTCACCCGGACTGGTTCCGATTATTGTCTCATTGCTTGGGGCGGACAGGCCGCCATCGCAGGACTGGTGGGAATCGCTCTGTCCCCAACCGATTCCTACCCCTGAGTATGGTTGCCTGTCACTTCAAAGAACTGATTGTGAAATCTCGGACTGGCTATCGCAGCGTGGATTGGTTCAGAGGTGTCGGATTCATCCCGCGCCTGAAGGCGCAGGTATTCTGCTTGCTCTCTATAAATACATTGTGCGTGGTCGGTATCCGGGTGTACCGAGGGGAGGTCGATGTCTTCACCCGACTACTCACGGACGATTTCAGGGATTGAACCGCTGTTCGAACCGTGTGATGGCCGCATCAGTCCCAGTAATAATGACCTCATCATCGGCTCGGAAGGTGAATCCAGCTGGGTCAAACTCGGTGACCGTTTCACCGTTTCTTATCACCGCCACGACCGTGCAGCCAGTTTTTGTCCGAACCTCTTCACCAGCGAGCGTACTCCCTTCCAAGCCGCCCACTGGGAGTTGAACGACGTTGACCTGCGTCTGGTATGCCAACACCTCTTCGTCCTCGAACACCGTCGAGGCCAGCATCCGTCCACTGACCGTCGCCAGCGATTGTACATAATCGGCCCCCGCTTGATACAGCTTCTCGACCTTATCTTCCTCGTTCGCCCGGACGACGATGTGCAAATCGGGATTCAACTCCCGGGCGATCAGCGTCGTAAATATCGCCGTCGTATCGTCAGCAACCGTGAGCAACAGCGCGTCAACCTCCTCGATCCCGGCCTCCTCCAAGACGGCTGGATCGCGTGCGTCCCCGACGATGTCAACCAGCTCCGCCGGCTCGATATCGAGTACGGTCAGCCGAGATCCAGATCCCGACAGCGCATTGTATGCTGCACGCCCGGAATCACCAAACCCAACGAGAATGATTCGCTGTGCGGTGAATCCACGGACGTCCGAGGTCGTAGCCTCCCGTAACGACTCCACGTGGTCGGGGGCACCGGCCACCAGCAGGCGTGTCTCGGGCTCCAATTCGTCTTCGGGATCGACGGGGGTCTTGAATTCGTTGTCGAACCACGCCCCGATCACGTTCACTCCGAACCGGTCTCGGAGCGTTGCCTCGGCGAACGTGGTGTGAGTGAGGTCGCTGTCCTCCCCGATCGTGAGTTCAACGAGTTCGAAATCCTCACCGATGGTAATGCCTTCGTCGACCTCTGTCGTGACCGCGGTTGGCACCTGCTCTGTTAAACTCGCGCCCAGTAATTGCCGCGGCGACAGGACTTCGTCTGCCCCGGCGGCTTCATGATACCGAGCGAGACCCGCGTCCTCCACGAGCGTGATCACACGCCCATCGGGGCGGGCATCACGGACGGCAAGCGCAATACTCGCACTCCTGTCATCGGCGGCGTCAACGACGATACACATCGCGGCTTCGAGGTGAGCGTTCGCTAGCGTCTCGGTCGATTCCGCGTCGCCTGTGATGACCCGATAGCCCGCTTCGTACAGGTTACGTGCCGTGTCCGGGTCAGACTCGATCAGGACGTACTCGCGGTCCCGAGCATCCAGTTCTTCGATGAACGCGTCGGTGCGGGGTGTGTGCTCACAGATGAGGACGTGGTCTTCTAACTCGGGCGCGACTGCCGGAGCGCTTGGCGTGAGCGTATCACGGAGCCAGGGGACAGCGAAGACGTCTACGGCGGTGAGGATGAGCCCGATACCAGCAAGCTGCATCAAAATCGCCAGCAGATTCATCTGTGGCGTCTGCCATGGGGCATCCTCTCCATATCCGGTCGTGGTGAAGCTTTGAATCACGACTTGGAGGGACCGATACAGGGGTTGGGGACGATCTTCCCAGATGGCCATACCAGCGTTGTAGGCTCCCGTAAAGACGAGGGTCGTCACGAGGACCAATGCAAGATAGTAGACGGTTCGACGGGACGGTCGCTGCATACGGGAGAATACAGGCCGTTTTATTTATGTTGACCTCCAGGGGCGATGAGTTCGATCGGGTGCGTGACGTCCTGTCTGAAGAGCGCCGATAGTTGCTCCGTACAGGAGGTCCCGCTGGCGACGATGGTTCTATCAGTACCCTCGAACTGGTCGGTGAGGTTCGAGCCGACATCCATCGAGAGCTCGTAATACTGTGATTTGTAGCCGAAACTCCCTGCCATCCCGCAACACTCGACGTCCGAGGTAACGAAGTCGACACCAAATTCTTCGAGGACGGCCTCGGTGTACGCGTCAACGCCAAGCGTTCGCTGTTGACAGTGACTGTGATACACGACCGAATCGCGTATCTCGGCGCGTTCGTCAGCGTTTGCTCCGTTCGCGATGAGTCCGTAGACGTACTCCATGACGTCGTAACTGTTCTCCGAGAGACGCTCGGCGATACCTGACTCGAGGAGTTTAGCATACTCACGGCGAATCATCGCCAGGTCGGAGGGTTCGATGACGACGATATCTCGTCCCTCCTCGAGATGTGGGCGGAGGTCCGCAGCGACGTCCTCAGCGAGGCTCGTTGCCGTCTGGATCATCCCCTGCGAGAGCGGTGCGCGTCCGCTCTCGATCGGCCTCGCGAGCTCCACGTGTGCGCCGAGGGACTCCAGTGTGAGTACAGTGGCCTTCCCACGGCCAGTGAGGACGTAATTCGTATAAGCATCCGGGTAAAGCACAACGGTCCGCTCGGCGGTTGCCTCGGGGATTGTCGAGTCTCTGTTCGCGAACCAACCGGTGAGCGTTTCTCGCTTGAACTCGGGGAGGTCACGTTCGGGTGCGATACCGAACACGCGATCCATCAGGGTCCGAACGGGGCCGAGGTCGGCCAGCCAGTTCGATAGCGGGGCCGTCGCGCTCCCGAGTGTCGCCACCGTGTCGAAGTTCCCGAAGAACCGCTTTTGTAGGTCAACGGTCCCCTCCGAATCCGGGGTGAGTCCCTCGACGAGGAACTCGAACTCGCCCGGCGTCTGCTCGCGGTTGAGCCGGTCTCGAACGACCGTGTTTATCCACGGGATGTCGATTTTCACCGGGCAGGCGTTGACACACCGCGAACAGCCCGTACAGAGGTCGTTGAACTCTCCGGCCGTCTGGAGATCTTCGATGCCCGCCTCCCACCCGGTCGCGATGCCACCGGTGTACGTCTCGCCGCCGAAGGCGTGGCCGCCGACGGACTGAAAGTTGCCACAGGAGTTGGCGCACGCGCCGCAACGGATACAGTATAGCGTCTCCTTCAGGTGTTCGTCATCGCGCATCGCCATCCGGCCGTTGTCGATCAACACGAGATGGAACTCCCGGTCGGCGTCGCCGCTTCCGAGCGGGGCATCGGGCGCCTCGAAATCGATCGTCGGCGAGTCGACCGGTGGCGTGAGCATCGAGACGTACTGTGAGATGTCCTGCCCGGTCGCAGTCTTCGAGATGAGTTCGACGAACGGCTGGAGCGCGTCGGCGTCCGGGATGACTTTCTCGACGCCGGTAACCGCGACGTGCGTGTTCGGCGTTACGGCCGACTTCCGCGCGTTCCCCTCGTTCGTTACGAGTGTGATGGTCCCCGACTCCGCGAGGACGAAGTTCGCCCCTGTCATCCCGATATCGGCCTCCCGGATTCGGTCGCCGAGGTAATCCCGGGCGAACTCGGTGAGCTCTTCGGCCGTCTCGAAGGGCTCTTCGGGCTCGAACACGCGGTTGAATAGCGTCGCGACCTCGTCCCGCGATTTGTGCAGCGAGGGACCGACGAGATGTGATGGTGCCTCCTCAGCGACCTGGAGAACGAACTCGCCGAGGTCCGTCTCCCACACGTCGACGCCGATCTCCCCGAGGGCGTCGTTCACCTCTATCTCTTCGCTCGTCATCGATTTCGATTTCACGAGCGTCTCGGCGTCCTCCGCGGCCGCAACGTCGGTGATGTAGCGGTTCGCCTCCTCGGCATCCTCGGCGAGGTACACGTGTCCGCCGTTCGCCTCGACCCGATCTTGGAGCGTCTCCAGCAACGATGGAAGCTCCTCGATCGCGTTTTCTTTGATATCGCGGGCTTCGCTCCGAAGCTCCTCGAATCGATCGAACCGCTCTATCGCCTCGTAGCGCCCTTGGTTGAGGTGCTCGACGTTTCCCTGAACGGTCTCACCCTGCGTTTCGAGCAGAGTTCGGAGCCGTTCCGCCTTGTGGCGGCGCGCCTCTCGTGAGCTCATCGGTCCGTGATGAGAACGACGTCGACCTCTTTCGGTCCGTGGACGCCTTCGACGAGCGATCCCATATCGCCCGTCGAACTCACGCCCGTGGCGAAGATCGAGGACGTGCCGGCGGCGAACCGGTCTCGGAGGTGCTCGCCCGCGGCGTCGACCGTCGGGAGGACGTCGCTTTCACGGACGATTCCGACGTGATGTGGCGGATAGAGGCTCACGGGCTCGGTGCCGACCGAGTCGCTGTCCAACAAGAGCGTTCCGTACTCGGCGATCGCCTTTCCGACCGGCGTGACGCCCGTCCGAGAGTCTTTGAGACGGCGCGGTGTCGGCGGCGTCTCGATGTCTGTGCCCGACAGCGAAACCCCCTCGTATCCCGCCAGCGGGACGCCAACCGCCGGGTCGCCGACGAGCGACGCGATCGCCGCCTCGAAGTCCGCTGCTCCCGTCCGTGTCATCGAAACACCTAGCTCACCGAGCGACGACTCGAATCGTTCCACGACAGATGTGCCCATTTACCCGCTAGTTCTCGGTGAGTCACAAAGGGTTACTCACTCCATATGGCGGCCACGCGCCACATGGCGGTCGGGGATTTATCGGATCGCCCCGACAGACGTGCGTATGGAACTCGATGCGGAGCGACTCCGGGACGATATCGAGACGAACGCGACGTTCGGGGCGGTGGCGGCCGAGGTGGGCCAGGGGCGCACCGTACTCACGGGGAGCGAGGCGGACAAACGCGCCCGGGAGTACTTTCTCACTCGGCTCGAAGACGCCGACCTCGAGGTCCGCTGTGACGCGGTCGGGAATATCGTCGGACGGTGGGAACCCCCCGGTTGTGACCCCAATGGGTCCCCCGTCGCCTTCGGGAGTCACCTCGATTCCGTCCCGCGCGGCGGCATCTTCGACGGCCCGCTCGGCACATACGGTGCCCTCGAGGGCGTTCGAACGATGCAGGAGGCCGATGTCACGCTCGACAGACCGATCGAGGTCGTCAGCTTCACCGAGGAGGAGGGGGCTCGATTCGGCGTCGGGACGCTCGGATCGTCCGTGGCAACCGGCGAACTCGACACGCGAGAGGCGCTCGAACTCGAAGACGACGACGGGATCACGCTACGGGAACGACTCGACGGGATTGGGTTTCACGGCGAGGAGATGACAGACGCCAGCGAGTGGGACGCGTGGATGGAACTACATATCGAACAGGGAACGCAATTGACCGACGCCGACGCTGCTGTCGGCCTCGTCGAATCGATCACGGGGATCACGAACTGTGAGGTGACGGTGACTGGAGCGGCCGATCACGCTGGCGCAACTCCGATGTTCGAGCGCTCGGACGCGCTCGCGGCCGGCTCGATGTTTGTCCTCGCGCTCGAACGGGTCGCCGAGGAAGTCGCGACGACCCACGAGGCCGCCGTCGGCACCGTCGGACAGGGTAGCATCGAACCGAACGCGCGGAATATCATTCCCGAACGAGTGCAGTACCACATCGATATTCGGGACGTCGATCACGGGACGATGGACACGATCGTCGAGCGCTGTCGATTGAGCCTCGCACGCATCGAGCGCTGTCGCGACGTCACCACGTCGCTCTCGCGGTATCGGGACACCCCGCCCACCGCCATGAGCGAGCGCTGTCTGTCGGCGGCGGCCGCGACGACGCCGGACACCGATCTAATTCGGCTCTACTCGGCGGCGATGCACGACACGGCGAACGTCGGCGGCGTGACGGACGCTGGACTCCTCTTCGCGCCGTCCGAGGGCGGGTTTTCACACTCCCCGCGGGAGTGGACCGATTGGGAGGACTGCGTGGTCGCCAGCGGCGTCCTCGCCGAGGCGGTCCGGTCGCTGGCGTCGGACGCCGAATGACCACCGTCCGGAGGTGGTACCCTTTTGTGAGCGTCGCCGGATCGTTCGGTATGACTCGCTATGCGATCAACCCCCGGGAGCTGAAAAACGCCCGCGAGATCGGCTACAACCACGCAATAATCCACGACGAGACGTTCTACATGGCGGGGCAGGTGGCGATGGATTCGGACGCGAACGTCGTCGGCGATGACATCGAAACGCAGGCCCGGAAGGCCTACCAGAATGTTGGTATCCTCCTCGAAACAGTCGGCAAGCGGTACGCCGACGTGGCGAAAGTAACGACACACATCGTCGATCCGAAAGCGCACTACTACGACGGTTACAAGGACGTCTACTGGGAGACGTTTTCCGAACCGTACCCATGTCACACCGTCTTGGGACACGAACAACTGGCCAACGAGGACTACCTGGTCGAGATCGAGGTAGCGGTGCCCTTCACCGAGGCGGACGTGGCGGAGATCGATCCCGATGGCGACGTGATTCGAGAGCTCTGACACATCTCCGGACGAGGGTCCCGGTCGACACCGGTCCGAACGGGGCCTCCGGTCGGCTGTCACCCGAACGCGCCATTCGACCGAACACTCGATCGGGGACACATATGGAGGCAGTGGGTATATCCGATACGCGGCGATTCCGACCTTTATGAACGAGACGACACGCGTTGTCATGCTCGACCCCGACTGGTTCGGCGACGTAGCGGCGGAGCGAACCCACTTCGAGCGTCTTTTGGACGATGTCGTGGTCGAGGGAATAGACTGTGCCGACGAGGAGATCCCCGATGCGGTCGGGGCCGCGGATCTCCTGCTCTCACATTACACGGGCGTCTCGGCTGAGAGCATGGACGCGACGGGATGTTCGGTCGTCTCGCGCTACGCCACGGGGATCGACGGCATCGACATCGACGCGGCAACCGATCGCGGGGTTCGAGTGACTCGCGTTCCACGGTACTGTAACGACGAGGTCGGCATGCACGCGCTCTCGCTCGCGATGGCGTTCGTTCGCGGTATTCCGACCTACGACGCCGCCGCCGTCGACGCTACGTGGTCGTTTTCCGATGCTGCACCGTTGCGTCCGACCTCTGATCTCACCGTTGGACTCCTCGCGTTCGGAAACAAGGGTCGAGCGACCGCCGAGAAGGCGCTCGCTCTCGATTTTGACGTCTGTGCGTACGACCCCTACGTCGACGACGTGGCGATCGAGGCAGAGGGTGTCCGATCGGTCGGCTTCGAGACGCTGCTCTCGACGGCCGACATCCTCTCCATCCACGCACCGCTGACCGACGAGACCGAGGGATTGATCGATGCCGACGCGATCGCACGGCTGCACGACGACGCGATCATCATCAACACGGCGCGCGGCGACATCCTCGATGAGGGCGCGCTCCTCGACGCCCTCGATGACGACCGACTCCGGGGTGCCGGCCTCGACGTTCTCCAGCGGGAACCGCCGAGCGCCGAGAACCCGCTTCTCGATCGGGACGACGTGCTCGTGACGCCGCATGCGGCTTGGTACTCGACGCGGACGGCGCGCGTCCTCCGGCGTCGAGGGACGGAAATCGCCGTCAAGGCCTACCGGGGGGACAAAACGGAGGGGTTGGTGAATCCTGACGTACTCGGTCAGTGATCGACGGTCGAGAGGCGGCTCACCCGTTTATTCGTCCGGATAGACGAACGCGTCCTCGGGGTCCCAGCCGATCGTGACCGTGTCGCCCCGTTCGTGGACGATGCGCTCGCCATGGTTTGGGGTAACGAGCCGGATCGTCTCTCCGAAGGCGGGGACGGAGACGTGATACTGCGTTCGGTCGCCCTCGAAAGACACCTGTTCGAGCGTGCCCTCGACGGTGTTCACGCTGTCGGGACCGAGCGTGACCTGTTCGGCCCGGAGCGCGATGACGACGTCCGAGCGGTCCACCCCGATCCCGCTCGGGATCCGAACCGTCCCGTCATCGATGGCGACGGTCGATGTCTCCTCGCCGCGGTCGATGATCGTTCCGTAGAGCAGCGTCGTGTTGCCGATGAAGTCGGCGACGAACGGCGTCTCCGGGGCGGCGTATAACTCTTGGACGGGAGCCAACTGTTCGAGGCCGCCGTCGCGAATCACCGCGATGCGGTCCGCCATCGAGAGTGCCTCGGTCTGGTTATGGGTGACGTGGACGATGGTCAGTTCGGTCTCCTCGTGGATCCGGGTCAACTCCGCCCGCATCTCCTCTCGGAGCTTCTTATCGAGCGAACTCAGCGGTTCGTCGAGCAACAACAGCGTCGGCTCATACACGATCGCGCGGGCGAACGCGACGCGCTGTTGTTGGCCGCCGGAGAGGTCATCGACCGGTTTGTCCACGTAATCGGTCGGGAGGCGGACGAGTTCGAGGATGTCGGTGACCTTCTCGGTGATGTTCTCGAGGTTCTCGCGCCGCATCTTGAGTGGGAACGCGATGTTCTCTTCGACGGTCATATGCGGAAACAGCGCGTGGCTCTGGAAGACGAGTCCGATATCGCGCTTGTTCGGCGGCTTATCCGAAACCGGCTCGTTGTCGATGTATATCTCCCCGTCACTGGGCGTTTCGAAGCCAGCGATCATGTGCAACAGGGTTGTCTTGCCCGCCCCGCTCGGCCCGAGTATCGTGAGAAATTCGCCGTCCTCGATCGGGATCGTCACGTCGTCGACCGCACGGAGTGAGCCGAAATCCTTGGTCACGCCATCGATGCGGACGACGGAGTCTGTGCTGTCGGTCACGGTTTCGTCGAGTCCTTGGCTTGCCATCGTCTGTTGGCTGTCCCTGCTCGGTCACCGGAGACATAACACGGCCCTCCGCATGGTGGGTCAGTTAAATCCACGTGAGATACAGCGGCGTGACCGTTGATACCCTTTTCCCTGCACGTCGGCCAGGGAGTGCCCACGAGCCTCCCGACCGAGTCGGTCGGATCGAGCGTTAAATCTGGCCGACGAACCCGTCCATGACCTTCTTTTCGCCTCGTCGAAGGTGTTCCTCGACGGTTCGGCGGGTGATGCCGAGCTTCTTGGCGATCTCCGCCGTCGTGGTCTTGCGAGGCAGTTCGTAGTACCCGTCGTCGTGGGCCGTCTCGAGGACTTCGCGCTGGCGGCATGTGAAATCCGATATCATATCGCTGGGCGCGATCAGCGGCTCGTCCCGATGCAGATCGACGCTCTCGAGCTCTCGTTTGGAGTCGACGGTCACGCGTTTCCCGTCATCGACTAGGTCGTGATAGAACTGCGAGATCTGAGAGGACTTCAGGGCAACCACCTGAAAGCGTTTCTCGCCGCGCTCGTATCGCAACGGCGCGACCAACAGACAGCCGGATCCCTGGGCGTACTCCTCGAGATAACCGCTCGATCGCTCCCTGAGACACCCCTCCGTGACGATGATCCCCTCGTCCTGTCGGCTCATCTGCCCTTGGATACCGACGGTCGACCGAAGGTGCTCTAACACCTCCTCGTCGATGGGGCCGGCTACGTGGAGCAGATCCCGATCCTCGTTACACCAGAGTCTGATCGTCCGGTTGGTCTGGGAGGTGACCTCGCCGAACGCGCTCGAATCGTTGATACTGAACGATGCGGTATGCATGCTAGTCGTTGACGAGTGTACACCCATTAATATTTCCTCCGATCCGCTCTCTTTTCACCGTTGGTTACCGTCGACCGCACGGGCCGATATCGCCGCGCCCCGGTACTCGTCGTTCGGTCCATGTCGAACGCCGGTCCAACGGTACGGCAGTCCATGTGGATGGTGAGACCATCCTCGTTCGCCGTGATAACTATACCGATTAGCGCGGTATTCCTCCCAAATGCCATCCAGTATCAAAGATTTGACCCGCGCTTCCGAACATACATTTGTTAATTTAGAATAAAATCCCACGCTACCGTATCGCATCGTTTTCGTAGATGCGGCCGCGTTGATCTTCCCGTTGATCCCTGTCCGGCCGCTGTGCGCTCGGGTCTCGATCGGGCATCAATTCGCGCTGCTTCGGACGCGGACCACCGTATGGAGGGGGTATCGTTTCCCCGCGTTCGCGGCCCGTTATCGTATGTTCGAGGAGTCCGATCTCGCGAGGCGAGCCACACGGATGCCCGAATCCGGCATTCGGGAGATATTCGACGCGGCACAGGCCTACGACGAACTGTACGATATGAGTATCGGCGAGCCGGACTTCGCGACGCCCGCTCCGATCGCCGAGGCCGTCGGCGACGCGATCGGAGCGGGCGTCGGAAACTACACCCAAACGCTCGGCCGCGAGGGGCTTCGGGAAGCGCTGTCGAGCAAACTTCGAACCCAAAACGGAATCGACGCCAAACCGGGCTCGGAACTCATCGTCACACCGGGCGCGATGGGAGCGATCTTCGCCGCGACGCAGGTCCTCTGTGAGGACGGCGACGAGGTACTCGTGCCCGCTCCGTACTGGCCGAACTACGCGGGTCATCTCGCGAGCGCGGGCGCGACGCTCGTCGCGGTGCCGACCACACAGGAGGAAAACTTCGTGCCGACGATCGACGCCATCCGGGCCGCGGCGACCGAGGACACGGTCGGTATTCTCCTGAACACGCCAACCAATCCGACGGGCGCTGTCATTCCGCCTCACCGGCTCCGCGAGGTCGGGGCGTTCCTTGACGAGTCGGACCTGTGGGGAATCTTGGACGAAACCTACGAGGACCTCGTCTACGACGACGCGACACACCACTCTCTCGCCAGCGACTCTCCCCTTTTCGAGCGGACGATCACGATCCACAGCTTCTCAAAATCCTACGCGATGACCGGGTGGCGGCTGGGCTATGCGTCGGGTCCGGCGAGGGTCATCTCGGCGATGCGGGTTCTCCAAGAGCACACGATATCGTGTGCCGCCGAACCGTCTCAGATCGCCGCCAGCGCCGCGCTCGATCACCCCGAGGTCGTCGAAGAGATCCACGCGGCGTTCGCCGATCGACGCGCGCTCATCCTCAATCGACTGCGCGATATCGACGGTATCGAGCCCGGCAATCCGAAGGGAGCGTTTTACGTCTTCGCCGACGTCTCCGCGGTGACGGACTCCAGTCGCGAGCTCACGATGAGACTCCTGGAGGACGCCAACGTCGGCTCCGTCCCCGGCTCCGTCTTCGGACCCGGGGGCGAAGGATTCTTGCGGTTTTCGTACGCCACGGACACCGACACGATCCGTGAGGCGATGAACCGGTTCCAACGCGTGGTCGAGTCCTGACGGAACGCCTCAATCCGACTGCCGATTTAAATGAGCCGCCATATGACGGCTCTACGCCTTTGCCCGTCGTTGCCTGAGGTCACGGTGAGAACGATGTCCGACAATCAGCGTCAACCCAGTACCAGATGGCAGGAACTCAAGGGTGCCCCGACGGGTACGGAGTTGCGGACCAACGGTTGGCGACAGGAGGCGGCGCTACGGCTGTTGAACAACAACCTCGATCCAGATGTGGGCGAGGACCCCGAACGCCTCGTCGTGTATGGCGGAACCGGCCGCGCAGCCCGTAGCTGGGACGCCTACGACGCAATCATGGACCAGCTCACGTCGCTCGACGACGATGAGACACTGCTCGTCCAGAGCGGCAAGCCGGTCGGCCGGTTCCGGACCCACGAGATGGCCCCCCGCGTGCTCATCGCGAATTCGAACCTCGTCGGTCACTGGGACGACTGGGAGCACTTCCACGAACTGGAGGCCGAGGGACTCATGATGTATGGGCAGATGACGGCAGGCTCGTGGGCCTACATCGGAACCCAGGGTATCATCCAGGGGACCTACGAGACGCTGGCTAAGTGTGCCGACCAACACTTTGGCGGCGATCTGTCCGGCAAACTCGTCGTCACCGCGGGCCTCGGCGGGATGGGTGGTGCCCAACCGCTCGCCGTCACGATGAACGGGGGCGTCTGCCTGGTCGCGGACATCGATGCGGATCGGATCCAGCGCCGGATCGAGACCGGCTACTGTCAGGAGATCGCCAATGATCTCGATACGGCGATCGAACGTGCGCTGGCCGCGGTCGAAGCCGGCAAGCCCTACAGCGTCGGCGTGCACATAAACGCGGCGGACATGTACGAGGAACTTCTCGAACGGGACGTGATCCCGGACGTCGTCACGGATCAGACGTCGGCTCACGACGCACTGGAGGGATACTATCCGAGCGGCTACACCCTCGACGAGGCGGATGCCCTGCGCGAGCGGGATCCGGAGCGCTACCGCACGGAGAGTCTCGACACGATGGAGCGCCACGTCGACGCGATCTTGGCGATGCAACGCGCTGGCGCGGTCGCCTTCGAGTACGGAAACAACATCCGCGGACAGGTTAAAGAGCACCGAGGACGCGACGACGCGTTCGATTTCCCCGGGTTCGTCCCGGCGTACATCCGGCCCATGTTCTGTCGGGGGCAGGGCCCGTTCCGGTGGCTCGCGCTCTCCGGCGAGGAGTCCGACATCTACCGGACGGACGACGCGGTACTGGAGCTGTTTCCGACTAAGGAGCGACTGCGTCGGTGGATCGATCTCGCACAGGAACACGTCGAGTTTCAGGGACTACCCTCACGGGTGTGTTGGCTCGGGTACGAAACGACTCGGGCAACCGAGGTGGGCCTCGACGACGTCGACGCCGTCGATCCCGACGACGAGCTGACCGAACGTGCACAGTTCGCCCTGCGCATCAACCAGCTTGTCGCCGACGGCGCGATCACCGCCCCGATCGTCGTGACGCGAGATCACCTCGACGCGGGAAGTGTCGCCTCACCGAACCGGGAGACGGAGGCGATGAAGGACGGTAGCGATGCGGTCGCCGATTGGCCGATACTGAACGCCCTGTTGAACTGCGCTGCGGGCGCCGACATCGTCAGCGTCCACGACGGCGGCGGCGTCGGCATCGGCAACGCCGTCCACACCAACAACCACGTCGTCCTCGATGGGACGGAGCGGGCGGCCAAAACGGCCATGCGAGTGTTCACCACCGATCCGGGGATGGGCGTCGTCCGGCACGCCGACGCCGGCTACGAGACCGCACTCGAAGAGGCCGAACGCTCGAACGTCGAGATCCCCATGGGCGGTGAGGAGTGATGTCTCCCCGCTCGCTCGCGCCCGCCGAGCAGCCGTCGATCACTCGACCATGACCGATTACACCGTCATTCACGACGCCGCAGAGCTCCTCGATCCCACCGGGTCGACCGTCACCCGAATAGCGGACGCCGCCGTCGCGATCAGCGAGGGGACCATCGTCGCGAGCGGATCGACCGACGCCGTGACGCACGAGTTCCCGCCCGAAAACGCGGCCGGTGCGATCGACGCGTCGGGGAAGGTCGTCCTCCCCGGTTTCGTCGACTCACACACACACGCCGTCTTTGCGGGCGACCGATCGGAAGAGTTCACCGCAAAACTCGAGGGAAAGAGCTATCAAGAGATCAGAAACGAAGGCGGCGGGATATTGCGCACCGTCGAGGCGGTCCGCGCGGCCTCGATGGCTGAACTCGTCGAAGGGCTGTTGGCACGGCTCGACCAGATGGTCGCTCACGGAACGACGACCGTAGAGGTGAAATCCGGGTACGGCCTCTCGGTCGAGGCCGAACGCAAACTCCTAGAGGCGATCGACGTGGCCGCCGACCGGCACCCGCTCGACGTCGTGTCCACGTTCATGGGTGCCCACGACGTGCCGGCGGGGTCGGACACCGACGAGTACGTTGAGACGGTCATCGACGACCAACTCCCCGCGGTCGCCGATCTGGCCGAGTTTTGCGACGTGTTCTGTGAGGCAGGTGTGTTCACGACCGAGCAGTCCCGTCGGGTACTCGAAGCGGGGGCGGACGCCGGTCTAACGCCGAAGGTTCACGCCGAAGAGTTCGAACGCATCGGCGGTGCTCGGGTGGCCGCTGACGTCGAGGCGGCCAGCGCCGACCACCTGCTGCAGGCGACCGCCGAAGACGCCGAGGCCCTCGCTGCGGCCGACGTCACGCCCGTATTGCTCCCCGGCACGGCATTCACCCTCGATACCGAGTATGCGGATCCCACGCTGTTCGAGGAGGTCGCCATCGCGACTGATTTCAACCCCAACTGCCACTCGATGAGCATGGAGTTCGCCGTCGACTTGGCGTGTCACGGCATGCGAATGGCACCCGATACGGCCCTCAGATCGGCGACAGCGGTCGCCGCGAAGGCGCTCGATCGGACCAACGGAACCGGGACGCTCCAAGTGGGCGCACCCGGTGACGTGATCATTTCCTCTGTATCGAGCGTGGACCAAATCCCGTATAATTTCGGGATCAGTACGATCGAGACGGTTCTCAAGGACGGCGAGGTGGTGTATCATGACTGAGATCGTCGTCGATGGCGAGAGCCTGACGCCCGCGGACGTCGAGGCGGTGGCCCGACACGACGCAACGGTCGCGGTCGCGGAGCAGGCCCGCGAGGACGTCCGTACGTCCCGCGAACGCATCGAGGACATCCTCGACACTGACGAGGCCGTCTACGGCGTCAACACCGGCTTCGGTGAGCTCGTTCAAAAACGCATCCCGGAAGCCGATATCCAGTCGCTCCAACGAAACCTGATCCGGAGTCACGCCGCGGGGGCCGGGGAGAATCTCGCCGTTCCCGAAGTCCGTGGGATGATGGTCACGCGGCTGAACGCGCTCGTCAAGGGGTTTTCGGGTATCCGCGAGCGCGTCATCGATCTCCTCGTCGATATGCTCAACGAGGGCGTCCACCCGGTCGTGAAATCGAAGGGAAGCCTCGGGGCGAGCGGCGATCTCGCCCCGCTGGCACACCTCGCGCTCATCTTCATCGGTGAAGGGGCAGCCTTCGTCGATGGCGACCGACTGCCGGGCGAGGCCGCACTGGCCCGCCGAGGGCTGGAGCCGATTAGCCTCCGCGCAAAGGAGGGGCTCGCGCTCATCAACGGCACCCAGTTGACGGTCGCGCTCGCCTCGCTCGTGGTGTGTGACGCCGAGCGGATCCTGAGGGCGGCCGATATCGCCGGCGCGTTGACGACGGAGGTGACGATGAGCACGACCGCCTCGGCTCACCCCCGTATCCACGACGTTCGCCCGCATCCGGGACATTCGGAGACGGCGAAGAATCTTCGCCGCCTCACCGATGGCTCGGAGATCATCGACTCACACCGAAACTGCGATCGGGTACAAGATCCCTACTCGATCCGGTGTATGCCACAGGTGCACGGCGCAGTGCGGGACTCGCTCGCGCATCTCCGTGAGATCGTGACGACCGAACTCAACAGCGCGACCGACAATCCGCTGGTGTTCGACGCCGAGCGTGTCGACGACCGCGCGAGCGGAACCGAGCACGCGGCGGTGCTCTCCGGGGGGAACTTCCACGGCGAACCACTCGCACTCCCGCTGGATTACGTGAGCGGCGCGCTCACCGAGATCGCCGCGATCGCCGAACGACGGATCGATCGGCTGCTCAATCCGAACATCCAAGAGGAGCACCTCCCGGCGTTTCTCACCGACGACAACGGGCTCCAGTCGGGCTACATGATCGTCCAGTACACGGCCGCCGATCTCGTCAGTACGAACCGCTCGATCGGTCGCCCGTCGACGGACAATATCCCGGTTAGCGGAAACCAAGAGGACCACGTGAGCATGAGTGCAACGAGCGCCCACCACGCGCGCGAAATCACCGAGAACACGCGCCACGTCGTCGCTGCGGAGCTGGTCTGTGCCGCACAGGCGATGGACTTTCTAGAGGGGCTGGATCCCGGTACCGGGACGGGAGCGGCGTACGAGGCCATCCGCGAACGCGTCCCGTTTCTCGACGAGGATCGGACGGTCGGTACCGACGTCGAGGCTGCTCGGGATATAATCGCAGACTCCACCCTGCTGAACCGCGTCGAGGCGGCGATCGACGGTGAGCTGGCGTGAACCGCCTCCGAATGCCAGGAGCGGGTTGATGATCGGTGGATGCATACGGCGTCGCATGCGATTCGATCGGGACGACCCCGCGGAGGCCGAACGGTGACCAGAATATTCGGGTCGCCCGGACGATACGTTCAGGGCGAGGGCGTCATCGACTCGATCGAGGAGTATCTCCCGATGGACGGCTCACAGGCCGCGTTGCTCCTCGACGAGCAGATCGTCGATCTCGTCGCCGAACCCCTGCGTGCCGGCCTCGATGCGGCGGGCTTTAGGATCGAATCCATCGCAGTCGATGAGGTCCCGACGAACGGCGTGATCGAGGCTCTCGTCGATGAAATCGACGCCGCCGACGTCGTCGTCGGGGCGGGCGGCGGGCGAACGCTGGACATCACGAAGGCGGTCGCCGCGCGGCTCGAGGCCCCTCTCGTGACAGTGCCGACGATCGCCTCGACGGACGCACCGACCAGCAGCCTGTCGGTCATCTACACCGAGTCGGGTGACTTCGAGGCGTTGCAGTTCCACGGTGTCAATCCGGACCTCGTTTTAGTCGACACCGGACTCATCGCGAGGGCACCGACGCGGCTGTTCCGCTCCGGTATTGCCGACGCGCTGGCCACGTGGTTCGAGGCCGACGCGGCGTATCGAGCACACGGGAAAAACGTCTTCGAGGGCCGCTCGACGCGGACCGCACACGCGATCGCCCGAGAGGCCTACGAGACGATCGACGAACACGGCGTCGACGCGGTGCGGGCCGTCGAACAGGACGCGGTGACGCCGAGCGTCGAAGCGGTCGTCGAGGCCAATACGCTCATGAGCGGACTCGGCTTCGAAAGTGGCGGTCTGGCCGCAGCCCACGCGATCCACGACGGCCTGACACACCTCGAAGTCCACGGCGCGACCCACGGTGAGAAGGTCAACGTCGGCACGATCACCCAACTCGTCTTGGAGGGGCGCTCGAGGGACGAACTCCACGGGTTCATCGAGCTCTCGATCGAACTCGGCTTGCCGGTCACGCTCGCGGGAATCGGGCTCGCGGACGCGGACGCGGCGACCCTCCAGCGGGCCGCCGAGGCGGCCTGTGAGCCGACCGAGACGATTCACAACGAACCGTTCGAGGTGACGCCCACAGCCGTCGCCGACGCACTCCTGACGGCGGACCACATTGGTCGCACGCTGAAAGATGGCTGATCGGACTCGCCTCGGCCATCGCCAGGACGGACCTTTCGCTTACACATCATGCGGCAGCCGGTGTCGAAGCCGTGAGGGTCTGGATCAACGAGTGTGTTCAGGTCTTTTCGGGACTGGTCTTCGGTGGCTACAACGGTTCGGGAACCGGTTGGGAGTGTCGTTCAGAGACGCTCGACGGGTCCCGCCGACAGAAACCCGTCGCGATAACCACCGAGACTGTGCTGGCCGGTCAGTTGTGGCGTCCGAGGAACCTCCGTTACACAGCTTTTCAGAGATATTATTATGGTCACGTAGAATTGAAAGACATGGTTCTTGAAGTGTCTACCTCGGTATTAGGGGTTTTATTGGCAGGGGTCGCGTCTATCGGATTCGCCGGACAGTTTCTCTGTATTCGGCTCGGAACGGACACTGGTAGTGTCTCCGATGCAGTTTTGATAGTATTACTGAGTAACGTACTGCTGATTGTACCGGCTATTTTTCTCTTTCACGGGCGACCTCAGTTGGAGTTCTTCACCCCACGTTCAGTCGTATCCTTCGCAGTCGCCGGCTTCGCTGGCATGGTCGTCGCTCGAGTACTGATGTTCACGAGTATCAAACGCCTCGGTGCAAACATCACTTCCCCCGTTATCGCATCAAACGCGCTGTTTGCGACGGTCTTTGCGGTTATATTCCTCGGGGAGCGACCGACAGTCGGTCATTATATCGGAATCGTACTCATCGTCGTCGGAATTGCGGTTGTCTCTTGGGAGACCGCGACTGTGACGAACACCGTTCAGTCGACTCGAAAAACCGGAGCGACACTGCTACTGCCGGTCGCTGCTGCGGTGGCTATTGGAATCGAGCCGATATTCGTGTCGACTGGGCTCGCAGCGGGGACGCCGGTCCTGCCGGGTCTGTTCGTGATGGCGTGCTCTGCAACGGTCTGTTACACTCTGTATCTCGCTTGGACCAATTCGCTAAATCGGATCCCGATACGCAGTTCCAATACGGCGTGGTATATCGCTGGTGGGGTGTCGACTACGATCGGGTTCATAGCGTACTTTGCGGCGCTCGAGATCGGTTCGGTCGCGCTCGTCATGCCGCTGCTCCAACTAACCCCACTGATCGTGATAGGGGTATCCGCATTGTTTCTTCCACAGCGCCTGGAACGTGTTACGTGGCGTGTTATCGTATCTGCCGTTCTTGTCGTGATCGGGGCTACGATCGTCTCGATTCTGGGATGATGTCGAATGATCGCCCGATCGTCACATTTTCCACGGTAGTGAACGGATAGTAAACGCAGAGACATGGGAAACAACGATCTCCGCTTCGGTAGTGATCGAAACTCACGATGGGTCACTCGCCAATGAGCGAGGTGCTTGTCGTCGGCGATGCCATCGTTGATTTCGTCTTCGGAGACGTCGACCACGTCCCCAATCCCGGCGAGGAGATGGTCGCATCGCGATTCGAGGTTCGCCCCGGTGGGTCCGCAGGTTATGCGTCACTGGGTTTGGCCGCTCAGGACGTCGACGTTCGGGTCTCGACCCCCATCGGGACGGATCCGCTCTCCGAGCAGTGGCTCACGTTTATGAGTGATCACGGCGTCAACACCGAGTTGGTCGATCGGATCCCGGATACGGGTATAAGTACCGCGGCAGCGATCCTCACGGACACCGATCGATCGTTCGTGACGTATCGCGGCGCGGCTGCAACCACCTCGGTAGAACCCCCCGATGTTGGATCCGCGGATATCGTCCTCATCTCCGGGTTCGCACAGGCACCATATCTCTGGAGCGTCGACGGCGTTGCCGCTATCCAGACGTTGAGCGAATCCGACGCGCCGATCTTGCTCGATACGAACTGGTCGCCATCCGGCTGGCAGGAGGCGTTCGACGAGATCCTCCCGTCAATCGACTACCTGCTTGCCAACGACACCGAAGTTCGTCGACTGGGAGGCTCGGATTCTATCTCCGACGCCGCTGGCACACTCGTTGATCGCGGCGTCGGGTCGTGCATCATCAAGGCCGGCGAGGAAGGCTGTCTCGTTGTCGACACCGACGGCATCAAGACCGTCCCGACCGACTTCGCTACGGCCGTCGATACCTGTGGTGCCGGTGACTTCTTCAACGCGGGTTTCATTTCGGCCCTCTCGGCGGGCGCGTCGGTTACTGCGGCTGCGAGACGCGGTAATCGGGTCGCCGGTGCGGCGATCGGGGTGTTCTCGATCCACGAAAAGCTGGAACTGATCAATTCGCTGTCTTGAGACAGTCCGACTGATTCAGCTGGTTACAAATCACCTCCGCAGGTACCAAAGCCCGCGTGATACGTACTCTCAGGGGATATACGGGCGTTGAGCGATACGTGTGTACGACGACCGGTCGGCATGGCAACGGCCGATCCTGTCGATATTTGTTCAGAAACGCCGTCAGTTGATCTAGGAGCCCATAATCTCGTTGACGCGGCTCTCCCAGTTGGGTTCGTATTCTGTCATGATGTCCAGCGGCGGCACGATCATCTGGTTGAACTGCTCTTCGTCCGTTGGGTAGGCGAGATCTTCTTCCATCCAGGTTGGGATCTCCGCGTCCGCATAGAGGGGTGCCACGCCGAGGTTCACACACCACGGACCGATGACCTCGTCGCTCGCGGCCGTATTGATGTACTTTTGACTCCAGTACGTCTCGGACTCACTTTGCCCCCGTGGGACCCACATCGTGTCACGACCCGCACGCGCGCCCTCCTCCGGGATGGTGTAGTCGACGGGCGCGCCGTCATCTTGGGCGTTGACGATGTTCGCCGGTAGCAACACCGCCATAGCGACCTCGCCCTGCCGGAGGCTCTGGGTGAGCTCTGAGTCCTCGCCGATCGTCCCAACGTTCGGACGGAGGCTCTCGTACTCGTCCCAGATCGGCCCCATCTCTTCGACCGGCCCGAGTTCGGTGTCCGTCATCTCGGCTAAGAGGGGTGTTATACCATGCCCACTCGGATACAGACCGATCTGGTTTTGCCACTCGTCGTCCCACCACATGCTCCAGGAAGTCGGCTCCGACTCGATCTCGTCGGTGTTGTAGGTGAGTGCGTACGTGTACGAGTAGAGGTTCACGAACGGCCATTCGACGTCGCCAGCGTCGGGTTTCGCGGCGTCAAGCAAGTTCGTGATGTTCGGGGCGACATCGGTGTCGAGCGGCTCGATGAGCTCCAACTCGAAGGACTGAAAACTCGTCTTCGTGAGCGACCACTGAACGTTGACCGGCGGTTCCCGGTCCTGCTGGAGCGCGGTCCGGATTTGCGCTTGCATCTGGTCCTCGTCCGAATTGTCGTATTCGACCTCGATGCCGGTCTCCTCGGTGAACGGCGTCGAGACGTACTCGTCGAGGTTGTCCTGCCAAGCCCCTCCCCAGGCGCGAACCGTGATCGAGTCCGGCTTTTCGGGTTCGCCGCCACCGTTCCCGTTGCCGTTGCCGTTCCCGTTGCCGCCGCCACCGTTCCCGTTGCCGCCGTTTCCGCTGCCACCGCTACAGCCAGCCAATCCGGTGACCGATGCCGCACCGGTCGCCGCGATGAGCTTTCGGCGGCTGATCCGTTCCGCGCCGTCCGATCTCTGCGTTTGCTCTTCCATAGTTCGATCAGTATGAGTGCTGTTACCGGGCATACAACTATACCCACCATAAGGTTGTGTATTTATAAAAGATGCGTCTTTCTCCCAAGATATGTACAAGAATGTCCGACAGCAACGGGGGATTTCGTCGGTGTCAGCGGCCGAGCACGGCGAGGATCGTATATCGGGTACACGGTCTCAGTAGCCCGGTTATCCCGTTTGCGACGATATCACCCCAGTACCTGGGGTCTCTTTCACCCACACCGACCGGCCGGTGGTGGATCCCGACGCGCGAGGACGTCACCTGACGGTGTATCCACCGTCGATGACGATCGTCTCGCCAGTCATATACGAGGAGGCCTCCGAGGCGAGATAGACGACCGTCCCGGCCAACTCGTCCGGCGTTGCCATCTCATCGAAGAGCATCTCTGAAAGCCATGCCGCCTCCATGTCGGGATTCTCTGAGAGCATCTCGTCAATCATCTCCGTGCGGATGTATCCCGGCGCGATGGCATTGGCTCGAATCCCGTGTTCGGCCCACTCGGAAGCGAGCTGTCGGGTAAAAGAGACGACGCCGCCCTTCGAAGCGTGATAGACGACCTCCTCCTGTGGATAGTTCGCCACGAACGCCGACATCGACGCCATGTTAATGACCGTCCCACCGTCGCCGTCGACCATCGCCCCACCAGCGTGTTTCGTACAGAGGAACACGCCAGTGAGGTTCGTCTCGATCACCTCGTTCCACGTTTCAAGCGACATCTCGTGGGCGGGGGCCATCCGCGCGATCCCCGCATTGTTCACCAGGATATCGATCGATCCGAACTCGGTGAGCGTCCGCTCGACCATCCGCTCGACGTCGGTCTCGTCAGTGACGTCAACCGCGACCGCAGTCGTCTCGACGTTCGTCGATTCTTGGATCGCCTCGGCGGCCCGCTGGCCGTCGTGTTCGTTTCTGTTGGCGATACAGACGTCCGCGCCAGCCTCGGCGAGTCCCTCGGCGAGCGCGCGCCCGATACCCTTGCTCGCCCCTGTCACAATCGCCGTCTTTCCGTCGAGCCTGAACGAATCCAGTACGGACATATCTTCACGTCTGTGCGCGACTCGATAATAAAACACACCCACCACAAGGCGACGGATTCGTCGATGCGCCCTACTCAAGCCGCGCCCGAACGCTTTCGGCGTGAGCGTCGAGCCCCTCCAGTTCGGCCAGCGTGACGATCGGCTCCGAGATCGACTCTAGCCCCTCGCGATCGAGTTCCTGAATCGTCCGCGAACGGACGAACGTATCGACCGAGAGACCGCCCGTCGTCTTCGCCGCCTTCGCCGTCGGGAGGGCGTGATTCGTCCCACTTGCGTAATCGCCCGCGGCCACGGGACTGTACTCGCCCACGAAGACGCTCCCGGCGCTGTCGACGGCCTCGACGACCGCCGTTCGATCCGCCGTCTGCACGACGAGGTGTTCGACGGCGTAGGATTCGGCAAAGGCCGTCGCCTCGGCCATCGAGTCCGCCAAAAAGACGCCGCTGCTGTCGTTCGCGAGCGCCTCACGGATGATGTCGCTTCGGGACAGCTCGGGGAGTTGGCGCTTCACCTCGTCGACGACGGCCTCGGCGATCGCTTCGTCCGTGACGACGGCCACCGCGGAGGCGTGGGGGTCGTGTTCGGCCTGCGCGAGGAGTTCCGCGGCGACGTATTTCGGGGTCGCCGTTCCGTCGGCGAGGACCAACACCTCGCTGGGACCCGCGATCATGTCGATCGCGACATCACCCCGGACCGCCGCCTTCGCGGCCGCGACCCATCGGTTTCCCGGCCCGACGATCTTCTCGACCGCCGGGATCGAGTCCGTGCCGTACGCGAGCGCCGCGATCGCCTGTGCGCCACCGACCGTGTACACCTCGTCGACACCAGTCAGATCGAGGGCGGCCAGCGTGACCGGATTACGTTCGGCGGCCGGCGGTGTGACAACAGCGATCTCCTCGACGCCGGCAACCCTCGCAGGAACGACCGTCATAATCGCCGTCGAAGGATAGGCCGCGCTCCCGCCGGGGACATAAGCGCCAACCCGATCTATGGGCCGAAACTGTCGACCGAGCGTCACGCCCCCGAAATCGTCAGTCCAGTCGTCGCGGCGTTGCCGCTCGTGGAAGGTGCGAACGCGATCGATCGTGACCTCCAGCGCGTGCTTGACGTCCTCGTCGATCGCATCGGCGGCACCAGAAATCGCGTTGGTCGCCAGGGTGTCGCTGTCGACGTCGTCGAAGCGCCGGTTGAATTCATGGAGCGCTTCGTCGCCGTCCGTCCGGACTCGATCGATGATGTCTTCAACGTCGGTTCGGATCGAATCGAGTCCGGTATCGCGATCGGAGACTGCGTCCAACGCAGCAGGGCCAAGCGTCGACAGTGGTTGTACATCCATGGACTACGGTGGGATGATCAAGCGCATTAATACAGTCCCACCGTGTGGTGACTCCCCACCGATACGGGCGCGAACTGATGACGCCCGCTCCACGTTGCCGGGTCCACGCCCATCCGTCTCATCCGTCGCATCCACCATACGGTGGTCTTACACGTATACCCCATAGGGGGAATGTCTCACGTAATCCGATGAGATACAGTAAGACACCGGACCTGCGGGGCGTGGCCGGCCTCGCATCCGCGACCTGTCCCCCCGGTATCCAACAGGCCCGTGGAGTAACAGTTATGAAAGCGGCGTCACGAATCGTTTATCACTGCAACGGCTCCGATGGCCGAAGCCGCCCGTCCCTTGGAGACGTGATTGACTCATGAGTCGAATAGACACCTACCGGCACACCTGGACCCGATTCAAGTGGTCCGTGATCGACGCCATCATCGCGATCAAAGGGCGCGTTCCGATCGAAACAAAGGGGGACTCAAATCGATTTGGGTACGTCCTGATCATCCCCGGCGTGCTCGTGATCAGCTTTCTCGCGGTGGGAATGGCGCTTCTCGCTTGGTATAGCTTTCTGACATACGACACAGTCCAAATATTCACCTACGAGTACACCATCGCCAATTGGGAGCGCCTGCTGGAGACATCCGCGTTCCATCGGGTGTTTTTCCGGACGATCCTTTATTCGACACTCGTCACTATCTGTTGTGTCGCCCTCGCAATCCCGTATTCGTACTTAGTTGTCCGAACGAATCAACCGCTATTCAGATATGTACTGCTCTTTGGGTTGTTCGTTCCCTTCTTTTCGGGAGTGATTATCCGAGCGTATGGCTGGCTCATTCTGCTCGGCCGCAACGGTGCGTTCAACTGGCTACTCGAAAACGCTGGATTCGAACCGGTAAATATCATCGGCACCTCGACCGCAGTCATCCTCGGTCTCGTCCAGTATATGCTGCCGTTTGCGGTTTTGATGATTACGCCCGCAATCGCGGGTATCGACCGAAATCTCGAACGAGCAGCGAAAAATGCCGGGGCGAATCAGTTCCAGACGTTTCGCCACGTCATCCTCCCGCTGGCGCGCCCCGGCATCACCGCTGCGGCGATCGTCGTGTTCACGATCACGATGGCGAATTACTCGATCCCCGACCTGCTCGGCGGCGGCACGAACGACTTCGTCGCAAACTTCATCTATCGGACCGTGTTCGGAACGCTGAACTATCCGTTCGCGTCTGTGTTGAGCATCGTCCTCGTGATTGTCGCCTCAATCGTCGTGCTCGGCGTTTTCCGGCGCTACGGCACCGGCACGCTCGGTGTGGAGGTGAGTGAGGAATGAGCTCCGTTCGTGGCGTCGGCCGACATCTCAAAACCGACCACCCGTATCTCACGCTCTTTGCGCTGGTCGAACTGATCTTCTTGGTGTTGCCCTCATTCATCATTCTCGTCGCCTCCCTCGGTGCGGGCGAGATCATCTCGTTCCCGCCGGACGAACTGAGTCTCAGATGGTACGTCTCGCTGCTCGATGAGGGCGAGTATATCCAGCCGTTTCTCAACAGCGTGATGGTCGCAACGATTTGTACGATCATCTCGATCCCGATCGGGCTATCGACCGCACTCGGGTTGAACCGCTACGATATCCGCTTCGAACACGGGATCCAATTATATCTGTTGTTGCCCTTCACCATCCCCCTCGTCGTCTCGGGATTCATCCTGCTGATACTGTTCGGCCGACTCGGCTGGATCGGCAACATCTGGGCGGTTGGGCTGGCGCTGACGATCATCAACATCCCGTTCATGATCTGGAGCGTCGCCTCCAGCGTCAATGCCTTCGATCCCACCCTAGAAAACGCCGCGCGAAGCCTCGGTGCCGAGGAGGTCCAAACCTTCAGACACGTTACGCTGCCGGCCCTGATGCCGGGCGTGATCTCCGGCTCGCTGATGATGTTCATGCTCGCGCTCAACGAGTTTATCGTCAGCCTCATCATCACAATATCGGACACGGAGACGCTCCCCGTCGCGATCTACAGCGCAATCCGGGGGAACATCAGTCCGCAGATCGCAGCGATCTCGAGCGTTTACGTTATCGTCGCCATTATCGCGATCATCGTCGCCGACCGGCTCGTTGGGCTAGATAAGTTCCTGCATTCGTAAGCCCCTACAACGACCAAACCACCGTTCTCGAGCTCCCCACGAATAAAACGGATTGGATTCAGCATGGACTCCCGTTATGGCCGAAACATCGGCAGGCGATCCGTACTCACCGTTCACGTTCAGCGTCCCGCTGTTCAAGGGCACGCTCAAGGGTACGACTCGGTCGTCCTCAGTTTGGTTACGACGGGGTACCACAAACCGATGTATTTCGCCGCGTTGTAGTCCGCTTGGTTCTCCTCCCAACACTGCAGTCACTCGAAGTCTTCACCGTCACGGTTGTCTGGGCGGGTGAATTCACAGTGCGGCGCCATCACTGTTCACGTCGCGTTTGACTGGAATAGTTCGTCGCATCTCAATACGTTGTATTCGAAGCCTCGCCGTTTACCGCGAGGAGGATGTCACAACATCGAAGGTTGCCCAGCCGGCGTCGACGGCTTCGTGAGCCGGTACATGGGACTCTCTGGCGACCGGGGAGAGGAGATCGTCGGTGTCGTCGACGGTGTCGCCGTCGTTGACATACCAGTCGAACCCAGCGTGTTCGAGGTCGAGATCCTCGCTCCAAAACTCCGAAAACGTCGTATCGTGGTGTTCCTGCAGTGTGTAGAGGAGCGTCCGGAAGCCACGCTCGTTGAGCCAGTCGTAGGTGGGCTGATCGGTTTCGGGATCGAGACCGTCAGCTTCCATGGCCGGTGCGATGACGTTCCAGTACGCGTCAACGAGCTCGTCGCGGTCCAGCAGTGTCCAACGTGCTTGATCGCAAAACTGAAACACCCGCCACTCTGGAGTCGTTGATTCCCCCGCCTGCAGGCGGAGGCGGATATCCGGTCGTTGACCGGATGATGCTGGTCTTTCGACCGATAGCTCACTAGTCGTGCTTGTAGGCAATGGTGGGCAAATAGTAACAGCCCGTATTCGAGTGCGACCATCGTCGCCCCCCGCGACTGGCATGCACCGGGGGTACCCCTTCGAGCTACTCGTCGAAGTGGACGACTCGCCGTTCGAGGAGGACTCGTCGGTTCGCCTCGACCAGATTCGTGTCGTCTCCATCGCAAAGCGAATTCCCTCGGTCGTCGGGAATCTGGACGCGGGAACGATGCGTCAGGTAGACGATGCGCTGAAACTGAGCCTCGGACTCAACTGAGTGCCTTGGCGCAGACGACAAAGGAGGGCGAGAGGCGGTGTCGCGGTAGGAGCTTGCAGTGGCGCTGTCTCGGGAGGGGATCCTCTCGGTTGGAAACGCCCGAGAACTCGCAGACCCGACCGAGAGCATCTAGCTGTCCACTCGACCCCAACAGCACCCCACGGCCCCACCCAGCGCGACCGCACTCTGGTTCAACCCGTTCGTCCCGATCAGCGCGGTCGAGGGCGGAACGACTCACGACAGTCACGATCGGTGCTCGCCGCGGAGGTCCCGGAGGTCCGCCAGCGTGTCGACATCACGGTGGACCCCGGGGTCGCCGCTCTCCACGAGCGCGCTTTCGGATCCCTCGAGGAGTATCTCCCTGCCACCGACGTCACCCCGGACGTCCCGCAGGGAGTCGAAATGGCGCCGGTCGAACAGTACCGGGTTCCCCCGCCGTCCGTCGTTGGCGGCCGCGAGCGCATCGCCCAGCCCGCGCTCGTAGGCCGCTACCAGCCGTCCGACGGTCTCGGGTGCCACGGCGGGCATGTCGCTCAGCGCGAACACCACCGCATCGGCGTCGTCGCCGACCGCCTCGATCCCGGTCCGGACCGACGTCGCCTGTCCCTCGTCGTAGTTGGGGTTCTCGACGACGGTCACCGGGAGGTCCGAAAGCGCCTCGCGAACCGTGTCGGCGTCATGGCCGACGACGATGACCACCTCCGAGAGCGGTGCGGCGAGCAGCGTCCCCACGGCGCGGCGGACGAGCGGTTCGCCGGCCAGCGGCGCGAGCAGCTTGTTCCGGTCGCCGAACCGTTCGCTCCGCCCCGCGGCCAGCAGGACCCCGGCGACGGTGGCCGCCCCCTCGGGTGGCCCCTCCGGCGTCACGACGGGCAACCCCCCCTCGCTCATCGCTCGACTACCGGGTACGGGACCACGCGCACCGTCTCGCCCGCCTCGAATCCGGTCTCGGTCAACACGAACCCGTCGGCCCGGGTCGCGCGGGTACTCGACGAGAGGACGCTCGGGTCGAAGCTGTCCTCGTAGACCGCAAGCGGGGAGTCGACGTGCCCCAGCGGCATCGCCTCGCCGCCCTCCAACGTGACGGGAACCGCGTATTCGAACCCCTCGACGCCGATGGCGACCCCTCGAGCGATCGTCGACGCCAGCGCCGGCAGGTCGGACTCGCCGGTGAAGAACGGTCGGGCGACGAGCGTCGTGACCGCGTGGGCACCGACGGGTTTCCCCGGTATCGCGATGGCGACCGCGTCGTGGTCGGCGAGCCGGGCGACGGCGATCGGCTTGCCGGGCCGTATCCGGACCCGGTGGAAGAGCACCTCGCCGAGCGATTCCAGCGCCTGGAGGACGTGGTCCTTCGGGCCGACGCTGGTGCCACCGGTCGTGACGACGACGTCGTGGGCGGCCGCCAGTCGTTCGATGTGAGCCTCGACGCGGTCGGCGTCGTCGGGGACGGTCCCCTCGTAGGTAGCCTCGTGCCCCCACGCCCGGACGAGGCCAGCCAGCATCGGCGAATCGAGGTCGCGGTGTCGGCCCTCGTGGATCTCAGTGCCGGTCGCCAACAGCCCGACAGACAGCGGCTCGAGGACGGACACCGTCTCCAGACCGAGGTCGCCGAGCAGGAGGGCGTCCTTCGGAGCGAGTCGCTCCCCGCGTTCGACGAGGCGTTCGCCGGCCGCGACGTTGTTCCCGCGCTCGTAGACGTAAGTGCCGGCCTCGACCGCGGGTCCGCGGAGTCGGCCGCCTTCGACGGTCGCCTCCTCCTGTTTGAGGACGACGTCGGCGGATTCGGGGAGCGGTGCGCCGGTCGCGATGCGGACCGCCTCGCCGCGCCCGATGGTCGGCGGACCGTCTTCGGGGTAAACCTCCCCCGCGACTTCTAGGGGGTAGTCGTCGTCCGCGGCGAAGGCGTAGCCGTCCATCGTCGCGTGGTCGTGTGCCGGTAGCGCTCCCGGGGCGTCGACCGGTTCCGCCGCGATCCGACCGGCGATTCGATCGAGCGGGACCGACTCCGCGGGCCGGTCGGGGAGCAGTTCCTCGCGAAGCGACCGCAACCGACGGACGGCACCCTCGCGGGGCAGCATCGTCTCGTGGTCGGCGTCGCCGTGGTCGTGGTCGTGATCGTGGGCCATCGCTCGTCCACACACGGGGGCGCCGTATAACTCAAGATGTCGGTCGACGCCGTTGCCCGCGTCGTAACCTATTAATCGCTCTGTGTCGTTGTGCGAGTAGTTACTCCGTACGTCGGAGAGATATCCGATGACCGCACCGCCAGACACCGACGTGATCCCCTTCGGCGAGGTGACGGAGGCGCAGCTCCGCGAGGCCTTCGAACGGACCGACTACGTCGCCGACGACGCCCTGACGACGACCGTCCTGCTGTCGTTGCGTCTGGGAAAGCCGCTGCTCGTCGAGGGGCCGCCCGGCAGCGGCAAGACGGAGCTGGGCAAGGTGCTCGCGGAGGGGTTCGACACCGAACTGGTCCGCCTGCAGTGTTACGAGGGCCTCGCCGCCGAGAGCGCCCTCTACGAGTGGAACTATACGAAACAACTGCTCGCCGTCCAGTCCGACGAGGGGTCGGTCGCCGACGAAGGGTCGGTGTTCCGCGAGGAGTTCCTCCAGGAGCGACCGCTATTGCGGGCGCTGACCGCGGCGGGCGACCGACCGCCGGTGCTGCTCGTCGACGAGATCGACCGCGCCGACGAGGAGTTCGAGGCGTTTCTCCTGGAGGTGCTGTCGGACTTTCAGGTCACCATCCCCGAGTACGGCACTGTCGCCGCCGAGACGCCGCCGGCGGTCGTCCTGACCTCGAACCGAACCCGTGGACTGAGCGACGCGCTGAAACGCCGGTGTCTCTACCTCCATGTCGACCCACCGTCGTTCGACACCGAGTACGAGATCGTCCGCCGGAAGGTGCCCGAGCTGGACGCCGCGGTCGCCGCGGAGGTGTGTGCGGTCGTCGAGCGCCTCCGAGAGGAGCCCTTCCTGAAACGGCCCGGGGTCGCGGAGACGCTGGACTGGGCGCGGGCGGTCGCCGCGCTTCGGACCGGCGACACCGGGACGGACATCACGCCCGCGGAGATCGAGCGGACCATCGGCTGTCTGCTCAAGGAGGCCGAGGACGTCCGCCGCGTCGACGACGAACTGCTGGAGCGGCTTCGGGCGGCCGCAGCGACGGCCGAAGAGCGCATGGAGGGGTGACCGATGGCCCGAGAGAGCGCGCCGAACGGTGAGCCGGCGTCGGAAGGGATTCCGGACTTCGAAGCCGCGAGCGCCCACGTTCGGCGGGAACTCGTCCGGTTCGTCCGTCGGTTGCGCGCCGAGACCTCGGTGCCGGCGAACGCGAGCGTCGACGCCGCACGGGCGCTGGCGGCGGTCGGCCTCGACGACAGGGCGCAGGTCCGGGCGGCGCTGGCGGCGTCGCTCGTCAGCAGTCCCGACGGCCACCAGCGGTTCGAGGCGCTGTTCCCGGCGTTCTGGGCGCGCCTACGGCGCGGCCTCGAGGGTGCTGCCGTCGCTGGCGAACGGACAGCGTCCGCCCCCGACACCGACCGGGACCCGGAGCGGTCCCACGAGGCGGCGTCTGCACCGACGGACCCCCCCGACCGCTCGGGGATCGATTCGTCGGACTCCGCCGACGACGCCCCGGTTCGGGCCACGACCGGCCGACGCGAAGTGACCGACCGCCCCCCGTCGGCCTCGGGCGACCGCGAGCGCCGGATCTACAGCGCCGCCGGCGGGAGGGAGGGGATCGACGATGCCGCGACCGGCCTGACCGGAACCGAACGGCGTGCAGTCGACCGCTTTAGCGCCGCGCTGTCTTCGGTTCCCGGCCGACGAACCCGCCCCGATGCCGGTGGGGCGGCGCTCGACGCCCGTCGGACCCTGCGGGCGAGTCTGGGGACCGGCGGTGCGCCCGTCGAGTTGCCGCGGCGCGAGGCGGCACCGACGGAACTCCGGTGCCGGCTGCTCGTCGACGTCAGCCGATCCGTGCTGGATACGCTCGACCGGGGAGTTCTGCTGTCGACCGTCTACCGGCTGCACGACACGGCACTGGACGCCCGCACGTTCCTGTTCGACACCGACCTCCGCGAGGTGTCCGGGGCGTTCGATCGCCCTGAAGGCGACCCGGTGGCGACGTTACGCGCCGCCGAGACGCGGTGGGGCGGCGGAACGCGGATCGGCGCGGCCCTCGGGACCCTTCGGGGGGAGCATCCGACCGCGGTCGACCGCCGGGCGGTCGTGGTCGTCGTCAGCGACGGGGTGGACGTCGGCGAGCCCGATCGGCTCGAGACGGGGATGGCGTGGCTGTCCCGGATTGCCAGCGCAGTCGTGTGGCTGAACCCGCTCGCGAAGTCCGAAGACTACGAGCCGACCTGTCGGGGGATGGCGACGGCGCTGCCCTACGTCGACGGACTGTTCGCCTTCGCGTCGCCGGCTGATCTCGCGGAGGCCGCCCGGCAACTCGAGCGGCGGGGTCCGCACGGTCCCGTCGGTTACGAACACGACGGCCGCCACAGCGCCGGTGGGGGGCGGGCCGGTGACTGACCGCGAGTCGGCACCCCGCGGTCGGGATCTCCTCTCGTCGGTCGTCGACCGACTCGACGCCCCGGAGGCGGCGCATCTCGACGACATCACCGTCGGGGACGCGGCGATACTGGTCGAGCTCCGCCGGGACGGACGCCGACTCGCCGGGGTCGCACACCGCCCCCCCGACGACACCGTCCTCGGCGACCCGTCCGTCGAGACGCTGCTCGGGTGGGCGATGGCGCCCGCCGGATCGATCGCTGGGGTCAGGAAGGCCGCCGGAGTGGCCGCGGTGAACGCGCTCTCGGCGCCGCGGATGGAGTGGCGCTACGGCGATCCGATGGCGAACCTGCCGGCGCCCGTCGACGACGTCGCCACCGTCGGGTTCTTCGCGCCGGCAGTCGACCGGTTCGACGACGTCACGGTCCACGTCGTCGAGCGAGAACGGATCGAGACACCGCCTTCCACCGAGGGCGTCGACGTCGTGACGTACACCCCCGCGGACGCCGACCGGGCGTTCGCCGACGCGGACGTCGTCTTCGTGACCGGCTCGACTCTCCTGTACGGCGGGTTCGGCCGGTATCTGACGGCAGCGCCGGCCGGTGTTCCCGTCACCCTCATCGGCGCGACGGCGTCCTTCCTGCCGGAGGTGGTCTTCGACGCTGGGGTGACGGTGCTCGCCGGCGCGGAGGTGGCGGACGCCGATGCGGTCCGGGCGGCCGTCGCCGCGGGCGGCTGCGGGTCGGCGCTTCACGACGCCGGCCTCCGAAAGGGCTACGTACGGGCCGATACCCGGCCGGCCGTCGCACCGGGCGGACCCGTCGACACCGACGCCGACACCGACACCGACACTAACCAATGACACAGAGCAACTGGAGCGTCCCCGAGACGGAGGTACTGCGAACGATCAGCGCGCGACTCGAGGCCGACCGATCGACCGTACTCGCGACCGTAGTCGACGTCGAGGGCAACGCCTACCGGCGGCCGGGCGCGAAGATGCTGCTCACGCCGGACGGCGAGGGTATCGGTAGCATCACCGCGGGCTGTCTGGAGGACGACCTCCTCCGCGTGGCTCGGACGGTCCGGGCGGAGGGGCGGCCCCGCCTCGAGACCTACGACCTCATGGAGGACGAGGAGGACGTGTGGGGCCTCGGCGTCGGGTGCAACGGCGTCATCGAGGTCCTGCTCGAACCGCTGGGGGCGAGCTACCGGCCCGCTATCGAGGCGTTCGCCGACGGACGGGACGTCGCGTCCGTCACCGTCCTCGATAGCGACGCCGCCGGCCTAGAGTGCGGCGATCGGGCGCACTTTCATCCGGAAACGGACGGCTTCGAAGGGGTCTCCGGCACGTACCCCGCGTGGCTTTTCGAGAAGCTGACGAGACCGGCCGAGGAGCTCGCCCGGCGGGGCCGGGCGGACACCCTGGAATTGGAGGGCACCGGAGGACGGGTGCGGGTCTTCGTCGACGGTATCGCCGCGCCGACGGAACTGTACGTCTTCGGCTCCGGCCACGACGTCGGCCCGGTGACGGAACTCGCGTCGCTGAACGACTTCCGGGTCACTGTCGTCGGGTTCCGCGGCGCGGTCGACCTCGAGGAGCGGTTCCCCTCGGCCGCACGGACGGTCACCACGTCGCCGGGGTCGCTGCGCGAGCCACTTGGGCTGGACGACCGGAGCCACGCGGTCGTCATGACGCACAACTTCGTCGACGACCGGCTGGCGGTTGACGAACTCCTCCGGAGCCCCGTCCCGTACGTCGGGGTCATGGGCCCGCGCGACCGCTTCGAGGAGATGCTCGCGGAGTTCGACGCGGAGGGGCGGACCTTCACCGAGAATGAACTCGCCCGACTCTACACGCCCGTCGGGCTCGACCTGGGCGGCGGGTCGCCCTACCAGATCGCACACAGCATCGTCGGGGAGGTGCTCGCCGTCTCGAACGGCCGGGAGCCACGACACCTGAAGACCCGCGAGGGCTCCATCCACGACCGCCTCGACATCGACGCCGAGTAGATACGGGCGCTATCTTGGCGCCGCAGTCGCGTCGCCCCTGGCCTCTCTCGGGATTCACGGCGCAGAGTACGGACGAAGCGCCAGCGCCTGGCCGGCTGTAAATTGTGGGTGGCTCACCGGGGTCTCAAAAAATATAAAGCCGTTCAACGTCCGAAAACGGCACGCAATCTTTTTGTGACGGTGATTCGTGGGTTTCGTATCGGTAAGGACTGTCGTGGGTGTCAGTTTCAGCCCGCGCGGTTCGCTATCGGGCGTAGGAGACAATGTCAGAACACGATATCACGTTGAATGTAAACGGCGAGGCCCACGAGCTACGGGTCGAGGCGCGGACCCTGCTCGTGACGGCGCTTCGCGAGGAACTGGGATACACGGGCGCGAACGTCGGCTGTGAGACCGGACGATGCGGGGCGTGTACGGTTCGGGTCGACGGCGAGGCGATCAAGTCCTGTACGCGGTTCGCCGTCCAAGCGGACGGTGCCGAGGTCGAGACGGTCGAGGGGCTCTCGGAGAACGGCGACCTCTCGTCGCTGCAGGCGTCTTTCAAAGAGAACCACGGCTTGCAGTGTGGATTCTGCACGCCGGGCATGTTGATGACCGCCGAGACGTTCCTCGAGTCGGCCGAAGACCCGTCGAGGGAGGAGATCCGGGAGGCCATCGAGGGGAACCTCTGTCGGTGTACGGGCTATCACAACATCGTCGACGCCGTCGAGCAGGCAGCGACGGACGGTGGCGGAGGTGACGGGACGTGAGCGACGCCTCCGAAGGTGAGGGGGGTGTCTTCGGCTCGGGTGTCGAGCGCCGCGAGGACATCCCGCTTTTGACCGGCGACGCGAACTACACCGCCGACGTTTCGCGGCCGGGGATGGCACACTTGGCGATCCGGCGCAGCGACCACGCCCACGCCCGCATCGTCGACATCGACACCACCGAGGCCGAGGCGATGGACGGTGTCATCGCCGTCTACACCGGTGAGGACGTCGAGGAGAGCGGCGTCCCGAACAGCATCCCGACGGCGTGGATGCTGCCGGGGCTCGTCACGCCGCAGTATCGCATCCTCGCGACGGACAAGGTGCGCCACGAGGGCAGCGGCGTCGCGGCGGTCGTCGCCGAGAGTTCCCAGCGGGCCCGCGACGCGATCGACCGAATCGACGTCGAGTACGAACCGCTAGCGCACGCGACCGACCCGGTCGCGGCCGTCGAGGAGGACCTCCCGCCGGTCCACGAGGAAGCCGAGGACAACGTCGCCTTCGATTTCGAACTGGGCGACGACGGGGCGACCGACGAGGCGTTCGCCGACGCCGACCACGTCGCCAGCGTCGATCTCAGACAGCCGCGGATCATTCCCAACGCGATGGAGCCGCGCGCGGCGGTCGCGGAGTTCGAGGCGAGCACGGAGAAACTTCGGCTCTGGATGACCAGCCAGAACCCGCATCTCCACCGGATGCTCCTGTCGGCGAGCACGCTGGGAATCCCCGAGAACCGAATCGAGGTCATCGCCCCCGAGGTCGGCGGCGGCTTCGGGAGCAAGATATACCACTACCCCGACGAGGCGGTGACGGCGTGGTGTTCGATGCAACTCGAGCGGCCGGTCAAGTGGCGTGCGAGCCGTCAGGAGGGCTACGTGACCGACTGCCACGGCCGCGACCACGTGACGACGGCCGAGATCGCGGTCGACGACGACGGAACCGTCCGTGGTGTCCGCGCGGAGACACACGCCGGCCTCGGAGCACAGCTCTCGCAGTTCGGCACCGCGACGCCGTCGTACCTCTACACGACGGTGTTGTCCGGGCAGTACACGATCCCGGCCATCTACTGCCGTGTCATCGGCGCGTTCACCAACACGACGCCGGTCGACGCCTACCGCGGGGCCGGCCGCGCGGAGGGTATCTACGTGATCGAGCGGCTGATGGACGTCGCCGCGCGGGAACTAGACATGGACCCGGTGGAGTTGCGCCGGCGAAACCTCGTCCCACCCGAGGAGTTCCCCTACGAGAGCGCGGCGGCGCTCGTCTACGACAGCGGCGAGTACGAACGGGCCATGGAGAAGGCCCTCGACCACGTCGGCTACGACGAGCTCCGCAAGAAGCAAGAACGGCTCCGCGGGGAGGGCCGCTATCTCGGCATCGGCGTCGCCAACTTCGTCGAGTCGGCGGGGCTGTCGCCGTCGGGGCTGGCTGGCGACCTCGGCTCCCAGGCCGGCGGCTGGGAGAGTTCAATCGTCCGGTTCGACTCGACGGGGACGCTGACGGTGCTCGCCGGCACGGCCGACCAGGGACAGGGCCACCGGACCACCTACGCGCAGATCGCCGCCGAGGAACTCGGCGTCGGCCTCGAGGACATCGAGGTCATCGAGGGAGACACCGACCGCATCCCGCAGGGGATGGGCACCTACGGCAGCCGGAGCGCCTCGGTTGGCGGCGGCGCCATCGCTCGCGCCGCCCGGGAGGTCCGCGAGAAGGCCCGCAAGATCGCCGAACACCAACTGGAGGCCGCCCCCGAGGACGTCGTCTTCGACGATGGGTCCTTCCACCTCGAGGGCGCGCCCGACCGGGCGCTCCACATCCAGGAGATCGCCCACGAGGCGTATCTCGGTCACGACCTCCCGGAGGGGATGGACCCCGGGCTCGAGGAGACGAACTTCTACGACCCGGAGAACTTCACCTACCCGTTCGGGACCCACGTCGCCGTCGTCGAGGTCGACGCCGAGACGGGCGATATCGACATCGAAAAGTACGTCGCGGTCGACGACTGCGGCGAGATAATCAATCCGATGATCGTCGAGGGACAAGTTCACGGCGGCATCGCACAGGGCATCGGTGCGGCGCTCTACGAGGGGGCCGCCTACGACGAGGCCGGCCACCTCCGAACCCGCCGGATGGACGAGTACGCCGTTCCGCATTCGACGTACCTCCCGGACTTCGAGACGGACACTACCGTCACGCCGAGTCCGCACAACCCACTCGGCGTGAAGGGGGTCGGCGAGTCGGCGACCATCGCCGCCGCGCCGACCGTCGTCTCGGCGGTCGTCGACGCGTTAGAGCCGTTCGGCGTCGACCACCTCGACATGCCGATAACGCCCGAGACGGTCTGGCGGGCCGTCGGGGGTGAGGACTGATGCACGCCAACGACTTCGACTACCACCGCGCCGGCAGCGTCGAGGAGGCGATCGACCTCCTCGGGGAGCACGCGGACGCGGAACTGCTCGCGGGCGCCCACGGGCTGTTGCCGCGGATGAAGACTGACGAGGAGGCACCCGGGACGCTGGTCGACATCAGTCGCATCGACCGGCTGTCGGCCATCGAGCACGACGACGGGACGCTTTCGGTCGGCGCGCTGGCGACCCACACCGACGTCGCGGATTCGGAGGTTGTCGGCCGGCACGCGCCGGCGCTGGCCGACGCCACGTCGGCGGTCGGCGACCTCCAGGTCCGGGCGGGTGGCACCATCGGCGGCAACCTCGCCCACGGTGACCCGCGGGTCGACCCGGCGGCCGCGGTGCTCGCTCTCGACGCGACCGTCGTCGTCCACGGTCCGGACGGCCGCCGGAGCATCCCGGTGACGGACCTCTTCGAGGGCGAGTTCGAGACCTCGGTCGGGGACCGGGAGGTCGTGACGCGGCTCGAGGTGCCGACGGACGACGGTCTCACGAGCGCCTACCACAAGCGGCGGAACCCGCTGTCGGGCTACGCGGCCGTCGGGGTCGCCGCAGCGGTGCGGACCGACGACGGGACCGTCACGGACGCCCGGGTCGCCGCGACCGCCGTGGCGTCCTATCCCCGCCGGCTCGAGGCCGTCGAGGCGGAACTCGAGGGTGCTGTGGCCGACGAGTCGGCGGCGGCCGCAGCCGCGAAGCGGGCCAGCGAGTCGATACCGGACGACGAGGTCCGGTCGGACCCCTACGCGTCGGCGGAGTTCCGCTCGCACCTGCTGTCGACCGACACCGAGACGCTCCTCTCGGCGGTCCTGGCCGACGAATAGCCCTCGTCTAGTGGGGGTGACGGTCTCGAGCGGACTCGAACCGACGCGATCCCTTTCGGCCGGTCGCGATCTCCCGGGTGCGAGGGGTTTGCTGGTTGCTGAGACATGTGGGGTATACGCTACGATCGATATCGACAAGAAATTCCTGTCGGACGGCGAGATATTCGGCTGCCGCGGTCAGATCTTGCGGCCGTTCTGCGGCGACTCACAAGCATGACGTTTTTAGAGGCTGATTTCTTCGTCGATTGGCTCGGCGATCTGCCTATCCCGGAGCGATCGGGATTAATCGATCAACTTGAATACCGGACTCGGAACCATATCGGGAAATGGGTTTAAACAGTTCAAGTAAAATAACCGAGTCCATACCACCTGGGTTGGCAGTCGGCAGGCTATCAGACACTGGCTTATGATTTTTCGCCGATATTATACTCGCCGCGGACTGCATCAATCGCTCGACAATCATATTCCTAGCGACGTTATTTCGACGGGGCCAATTTTGCCTTACTGTCATTTTTATATATAAGTCTTGTAACTGATAAAAGTGCGAAGAGAGTCCGGGAAGCTGTTCATAACTGCGTTCACAAGGTTGAGTCACAGCCAAGATCGGGATGGGCGCTCCGATCGAGTCACGGTCGACAGAACTATGATTCGACTCAACGATGAGCAGTATTCGCTGTATGCTCCCGTCGCTCCACACACCGAGCAAATAACGAATACAGAAAAGGATAAAACGACCATGTCACGGATAATAACACACGCACTCTTTACAGAACTCCGCGAGAAACGTGGCGTCAGTATGCCGTGTTCTCATCGATGGTGAGCACTCGCTGAAAGACGCCCGCCGCCGCCACGGCCTTGATTTCAGCTATGAAAATGCTAAGTTCGGAACGGTTTTCGACATATATGCAAAAATATAGAAAAGCCATTTAGTAATTTTTCAGACTATTAACTAACGCCGAAGCGGAAACGGTCGATGACTGGCTCAGTTCGCACAGAATCGGCTTCTTTGAACACTCCCACCCAATAAAACCGAGAGCGTGAGACTGAAAATTATAAGCGGAATTATAAATAACAAAGTTAACAAAGTTATCTTCGAACCGCGGAAATTATTAAATAAGTGTAGGCAGAATGTCGGTGCTGTTCTGACCAGCGTGTTTGCTCGAGCGAGTTCCACTAAGCGAGAACCGTTTATACGTACGCTTCTGCCGCTGTCAGCCGCAAATGAGTAAAAATCGGATTGTGAATACCCCATAACGACATTAGGTTGTGAAACCGATAACGACGGTCCTTTTATAAAATCGAGACTGAAAGCCGAGTCCGGTCGACTCACATCGTTCAATGATGGGTATAAATATATTCACACATCGCGAACATATAAATAGATCAGCACGGCCGTACAGCATACTCCCACCGCTCGGACGTCGACGGATATTTATAAACATTGGAGATGAACTGACCCCTAGTATTAAAATTGAACGGGCATTTTACGACCTCCATCCGGTAACCGCTTCAGCACCGTTCGGTTGCATCTGCTCTATCTCCTGTTCGAGCTCAGTGGTCGATTCGAGAAGTTGAGTAACTATTTCGTCGAAACGGGGGCCGTCGAGGTCAAGTCGGTACGTTGGTGCGCCTACACAGAGTGCACCGAACACGGTTCCATTCGGGTAAGTCACCGGGACGCCGACGGAGCGGTAGCCTTCTTCTAGTTCCTCATCGTTGATTGAGTAGTTCCGCTTACGAGTCGCCTCTAGATCTTCGAATAAGGCGGACTCGTCAGTAATTGTGTTTGGAGTTGTCGCGGGCAGTCCCCACCGATGGATAATCTCTTCGACATGATCACGTGGCAACTGTGCTAATATCGCCTTCCCAGAAGCACAGTTGTGCAGGTGGAAACTGCTCCCTGTCTGGAGGAACGGGCTCCCGGTCTGGAGCTGTGAAGGTGCTTGGTTTCCGAGCGCGTATTCTAGTGTGAAAATTCGTCCGTTCTCCTCGACGGTAAAATCGACTTCTTCGTTGGTCTCTTTTGCAAGGGCGTAGACCCATTCTCGGGCTAATTCGTAGACGGATTTCCGGTTCCGTGCATATTCACCGAACTCCAAAAACTTCAGTCCCACGTGGAAGGTCATCCCCTCTTTGACCAGAAATCCCTCGTTAGTCAGTGTATTTAGGTGATTGTGAATGGTACTTTTGGCGAGATCCAACGAGTCAGTGAGTTCGATTAACGATGCGCCATCGCGAGCCTTTACCTCCTCGATGAGTCGGAGCGACGTTCGCGTTGTCTTTACCGGTCGGGCATTCGTTGGCGTCATGATTTATTGATCTCTTCTGGCTATATAAACATTCAGCATGTGTGAACAGTGACGTACGAGGGGGTGGATGCGACTGGCTCCAATCGAGATCCAGCCCGTTGCCACCACGAAAGCCGAATCTAACCGATCGGACTCCTATTTTGGGCCGGACGAAATTCCGGAGCTGAGTCGTAGCACGTAATCCAGTGTTTCCTGCTCGGGAAACCGCTATACGGACACAGCACCAGATCCGTCATTCGGTGTCCAAGGAACTCCGACAGAGATATCTAAACAAAAGTACGACAGGCGAGGGATTTATTCGATTGTGAACTATGCCCACATATCAAAATCACGCCCAAGGAGTCGCACTCCCGGCAACGAAACTCGGAGTCGACTCAACGACCGTGATGTCAAAGACAACCCCGCAGATCAAAACAGACGCGACGCGGGAATACGGCGCGTCAGTCGAACTCTACGGGCAGAGGTTTCAGACGGCGAGTCGCGCGCACGCGCCATCGCTGCCGGAGGGAGTGGGACGTTCATCCACGCCTACGACGACCCCGATATAATCGCGGGACAGAGAACACTCGGGCTCGAAATGTACGAGGATTTCCCGTCGATCGACACGCTCGTCGTCCCCATCGGTGGGGATGGACTCCTTGCAGGTATCGCGACTGCGTTCCAAGAAGTAAATCCCGACACGCGTAGCGTGGACGTGCAAGCGAAGGATGCCGCGACGGTCCCCAACAATATCAAGGAGCTCAACCCCCTCAGACGCTCGGCATGGCTGACACCAGGGCTGACACAATCGCCGACGGATTCGCCACGGGCAGCATCTCGGAGCGGACACTACGTACGATTGCGGAAGACGTCAACCGGATCGCGACGGTGAGTGACGACCAGGTCACGACCGGCATGATGCTGTTGTTGGAACGGGCTAAGTAACTGGTCGAAGGCGCCAGCGCGGCACCGGTAGCAGCTACCCTGAGCGACTATTTGGATGTGTCTGGAGAGACCGTAATGCCGCTACTGAGCGGGAGAAATATGGACATGACCATGCTCCAAGCGGTGGTAATTCACGCCCGACGGAACGAAAGCAGATACTACGGCTGCGAGTGCGTATCGACGACGAACCGGGCAAGATGGAGGAACTCTCCGGGACTATCGCTGCTCACGAGGCGAACATTCAGACGGTCAGGCACGAACGCGTCATGGGAAAAACTCCACATCGGCGAAGCGTACCTCGCGTTTCAAATCGAAACGAGCGGTAATGAGCATCCAGACGCCATCCTCCAGTCGATCCGCGAGCAGGGATACGACGTTGAGCGGATTAATCCAGAACTGGAGTCAACCTACTGATGAAGTATCGATAGCGACTGTGAGAGGTGAATCGAGGCAGTACTTATATATCGCAGGGAGCCACACTACAGTCTGTTCGTATGAGCCAAGAAAATGTACCGGCGCAAGCTGAAACAGTCATTATCGGCGCGGGTATCGTCGGCTGTAGTGCCGCTTACCATCTAGCTGATCGCGGCGCGGCAGACATAGTCGTAGTCGACCAGGGACCGCTCCCGACGACTGGCGGATCCTCGAGTCACGCGCCAGGCATCATGTTTCAAACCGACGAACCCGACGTCCTCTCGAAGTTTGCCATGTACAGCCGGGAGCTATACTCAGATCTCGAAGACGAAGCCGGACAACTCTACGCAGAGGTCGGGGGTATCGAGGTCGCTCGGTCAGACGAACGGATGGACTACCTCCAGCGCCGAGTCGAGTGGGCGAAGTCTTGGGGCATTCCGAATCCAGAGATCCTAACTCCCGAGGAAGTCCAAAAAAAACTTCCGCTGGTGGACCCGGGCGCGATCCAGGGGGGCTTTTATTCTCCGACCGACGGGCAGGTCTCGGGCGTGAGGGCCTGCGCAGCCCTGGCCCGAGAGGCCGAAAAGTGCGGAGCTCAGTTCTTCGGAAACACGCGCGTCACCGACATCAAGACGAGCGACGGCAGCGTCGATGCCGTCACGACCGACCATGGGAGAATCAAGGCCGACC
Source organism: Natronomonas sp. (assembly GCF_046483325.1). GTDB lineage: Archaea > Halobacteriota > Halobacteria > Halobacteriales > Haloarculaceae > Natronomonas. The sequence continues at coordinate 49,407 of NZ_JAWODL010000007.1, forward strand.
GGATACTCGCAGCAACGAACATCTGGAGCCGTCCACTTGGGGAGATGGTCGACATCGATCTCCCGATCGCTCCGGTCCAACACCAGTACACTATCACGGAATCCCTCGGAGAGCTCGCTGATGGTGTCCAAGAGGTCAATCACAGCGTACTTGAGAACTACGAAGCTGTTTCAGGTTCGCGTGCCGAACGATTGCTGATGGGTCCGGACCGGCCAATTCTCCGTGACCAAGACAACGCACTGTACTTCCGGACCCACGGTGACGCCTACGGACTCGGTTCGTATAACCACGACCCGATGGTTGTCGATCCCGACACGCTAGGAACGAACGAGGATGGACCCGACCAGGGTTCGATAAAACCGTTCACTGAAGAACACTTTGAGACGCCGACTCATCCCAATCGTCCTCACAAATCTCCCCATCAAGCCATCGACGAACTCCTGCCGGCAACCCGGAATGCAAGTCTCGAACACAAATATAACGGGATGTTCTCGTACGCACCGAACCATCTGCCAGTGCTGGGAGAAACACCTGAAATAGATGGCCTCTGGGTAGCGCTGGCAGTCTGGGTCACTCACGCAGGCGGAGCCGGGAATGCGATCGCCGAGTGGATGGAACACGGCGTTCCGAAACTGGACGGTGAGCCAATCGATCTACATGATTGCGACGTCGCGCGGTTCCAACCCCACGAGGAGAGCAAACCGTACTACACGGAGATGGGTGACCTCCAGTACGAACAAGTGTACGATATTGTCCATCCCAAGTGGCAGCGCCATCGCCAGCGTGGGCTTCGTCGATCACCGTTCTATTCGGCACAGGATGACCTCGAGGCCGAATTCTTCGAGAGTGGTGGCTGGGAGGTCCCCCAGTGGTACGAATCCAACGCTGAGCTACTCGATCGATACTCCGTCGCCCCGCGGTCAGGGTGGGAGGCCGAGCACTGGTCGCGAATCGAGGGTGCTGAGCATCTCGCAGTCCGAGACGGAGTCGGACTGTTCGACCAGACGTCGTTCGTCAAAATCGGTATCGAAGGCGCTGGAGCCCGATCGTTCGTCCAGCGGCTGTTCGCCAACGATATGGACCTCGATGTTGGCCAGCTCAGATACACCACGATGCTCGACACCGACGGTGGCGTCCGGGCTGACTTGACCGTCACGCGTCTTGACGAGGAGCAGTTCCTCGTGATTACCGGCAGCGGTGCGGGCGGTCGCCAAGACCTCGCCTGGATCCGAGAGCAGGCGCCTGACGACGTGTCAGTGACTAATCGGACCTCCGAGCTGTGTGCTGTCGGCATCTGGGGACCAGACGCGCGGAATCTCCTCAAATCGACGACCGACGCCGACGTATCGAATGAAGCGTTTCCGTACTTTCGCACGCGGAATATGTACGTCGGGAGCGTTCCGGTTACCGCGCTTCGAGTCTCGTACATTGGCGAGCTCGGCTGGGAAGTCTACGCCCCGATGGAATACGGCGCCGAGTTGTGGGAGACGCTTTGGGAGGCGGGTCAATCATACGACGTCGTGCCGGCCGGCGGCGGCGCGATGAACTCGATGCGCCTGGAGAAAGGGTATCGGCTGTGGGGCGATGATCTCCACACCGAGCATACCCCATACGAGGCGGGGCTTGGGTTCACAGTCGACCTCGATACGTCCTTTATTGGAAAGGATGCGCTACTTGAGGCGAAGGCAGCGGGGCCTCGATACAAAATCGCGTGTCTAACTCTCGACGACCCCTCGGCGGTCATCCTTGAAGACCGGCCAGTGCTCAACGGCGATGAGGTGCTGGGTTACGTTCACAGCGCGGGGTACGGCTACTCTGTCGGCGCCTGTATCGCTTATACGTATCTCCCCCTGGAGTACGCTGAACCCGGGACGTCGGTCGACATCGAGTATGAGGGGGACCGCTACGACGCGACGGTGCGCGAGGAACCGCTGTTCGACCCCGGTCGAGAACGGATGGTCAAGTAGGGGTCGGCTGAAACGTCGACTTTCGACCACGATGTCGGCGATTTAAGTATCGCTGGTACCGCTCTATCACCGTAGAGTACGCACGTATAGTCAGGCAACGACCGACGAAACCAACATATTCACCGTTCGGTAGATCCCGCTGACGAAGCAAGTAGCCGAACAGACATGCCGGGCGTTAGAAAGACGCAGTCGGTTATCCAACGAACCTTTGTACTGCTTGTTCGTCGCAGCCACGGCTAGCAGCGATACTATCGCCGAAATATTTTTATAATGAGACGCGGTATCAGCGTACATAATATGTCGACAGAACCGACCGAAGAGATGTCACGAGAAGAAATTTATCAAAAAGGACTGATGGCAAACGATAATCGGGTCGGATTCGGGGAGTCACCGGCAATTGTCGCCATCGATCTGCAGTACGCAGAGACTGATCCAGAGTATCCGATGGGGTCGGATCTTTCGGACGTGATCGAAAATACGAACGAACTCGTCGACGTAGCGCATAAAAAAGACGTACCGGTCATCTGGACGCGCGTCGTCTACAAGCATCCCGACGCGATCGATGCGGGTATGTGGACGAAGAAGATGCCAGCGATGGCTGACTGGATCGAAGGACGCCGCGAAGTCGAGATGGACGACCGGTGTCACATCGCCGAGCAAGATCACATTCTGGATAAACGGCACGCGAGCTGTTTCCACGAGACTGAACTCAATTCACTGTTGAATGCGCAGGATATAGACACGGTGATCGTGACTGGTTGTTCGACTAGTGCGTGCGTCCGTGAGACAGCCGCTGACGCAAGCGCCTACGGCTACCACTCGATTGTTCCCGAAACCTGTGTTGGCGACCGCTCGGACAAACAACACGAGGCCCACATATTCGATATCAATGCAAAGTTCGCGGACGTCGAGCCGAAAGAAACAGTAAAAGAATATCTTCAGGATCTGTAGGGTCACGACAGACACCGAGACAGAACCCGTGGTGTTTTTTTGGTCCAACCAGCCGCAGCTAAAATAGCCATCCCACCTCACGGCAACACAAATTTTATGCTAACTTATGCCAAACGAAACAGCATGTCCAGCGCAGACGAGTCGAGCAGAATTATTGAGGATAGAGACATTGATCCCGTGACGCTGCAGGTGGTGGGGGGGGAATTCGACACTATTGCACAGGAAATGGGGTACAAATTGATTCGGTCCTCGTACTCATCTATTATCAGAGAGAGCGAAGACATCGGTGCAGGGATTCTCACGGCCGACGGCCAACAGATCGCCGAGGGCGACTTCACCCCAATGCACGTGGGAACCAACATCGCGTCCGTCGAGGGAATGTACGAGTCCTTCGAGGAGCGCGGACTCGACCCTGACGAACACATCAACGAGGGCGACGTGTTCATTCACAACCACCCACACTACGGCGCGACTCACTCACCGGACATCGCCGTGATGACGCCGATATTTTACGACGGAGAACATATCGCGTGGACGGCGACAAACGCTCACCACATCGATATCGGCGCCGCAACGCCCGGGCTGGCAGTGGACCTCGAAGACATGTTCGCTGAAGGGAGTCTGTTCAAGGGGACGAAAATAATCGATGAGGGGGAACGTGTCGAAGAAATCTGGAACTTCCTGGAAACAAACGTACGGACGCCCCGCATCGTCCTCGGAGATCTTCAAGCGCAGATCTCCTCGTGCGATACAGGTAAACAGCGATTTCTGGAGCTCATCGAGGAGTATGGGCTGGATACTGTTCAAACCGCTGCGGACGACCTGATGGCGTACGCCGAGGCACTGATGCGCAACGAAATCAAGACGATTCCCGACGGCGAGTATCATGAGACAGGGTATCTCGATGATGATGGGCGCAATCGCGACACGCGTCTCAAGGTCGATGTGCGAGTCACGGTTGAAGGTAGTGACATGTATGTCGATCTGAGCGACTCGAATGATCAGGTGCCGACCGGCTACAACATCCCATTCCGAGGGTCGACAGAGGTGGCAATATTCTTCATTGTCCGATCAATGTTGATAGATACCTATATTCACGACGAATACATCCCACAGAACTCGGGGACGTTCGAGCCAATTCACGTCGAAGCTCGAGAGGGCTGTATTTTCAATCCCAAGCCGCCCGCGTCGGCTTTCGCCCGAATCAATCAGGTCGACTTCATGGCGGATCTCCTGATGAAGGCACTCAGTGAGTCGATTCCCGAGAGGGTTACTGCTGGCTCCGGTCCACACTGTTATTTCATTAGCTATGCCGGTACCGACGAGAACGAGGAGTACTGGGTGTATATAGAAGTGAACGAAAGCGCCTACGGCGGCCGCGCGGAGGAAGACGGCCTCGACGCCGTCGATGCGCTCGTGCACAATACCAAGAACCGGCCGGTTGAAGACATAGAACTCTCCCATCCAATGCGCATCGAGCACTACCGGTTGCGCGAGGATGGCCACGGCGCCGGCCGACATCGCGGCGGCCACGGCATCGAGCGAGAGATGACGTTTCTTTCCCCGACGACTATCACCTGCGAGGGCGACGGTAATAAGTACGGTTCGTGGGGATTCCAGGGCGGTAAGGGCGGTACACCGGGATCGCTGCAACACATCAAGGCCGACGGAGAGGTCATTGATCTCCCTTCGAAGGTCTCCGGATACAAGTTCGAGACGGGCGATAGATTCTCCATCCAGACGATCAACGGTGGGGGCTACGGTGACCCCAGCGAGCGGCCGGTTGAAAAGGTGCACGAAGACTACCTCGACGGGCTCATCACCGAGGAGATAGCCCGAGATGACTACCGCGTCGTTATCGAGAATGGCGAAGTAGACGAGCGGGCAACGGCCGATCTGCGAAGCGACTGAGACGCGTATCCGTTTCAGTCGGTATCGTCATCGGACCGAAGCGGCAATCGCTAATCACCGCTTCGACGACCCGGATACACTGTTCGTACCGATGCGACGGCCGGGGATTGATCCGGTGTTATGCAACCAAGAGACAGTTCGCACGGCAGCTCGAATACTGGTTGCGCCGATGGAAAATTTTAATATGGCGTATGCTCCCTTTTTAGTAGGTACTCTGTGGTACAATGAACCATGACAATGTTCTCATCGGGGCGGACGTCGGCGGGACCAACACGGATATCATCCTCACGGCAGACAGCGAAGAGTATACATACAAGCTTCCAACGACCGAAGATCCCGCTGAATCGACTGCCAATGGAGTCAGTCAAATATGTCAAATAAACGGTTATGATCCAGCCGCAGTCGATACCGTCTTACACGGCACGACAGTGGGGACGAACGCGGTCATCGAACACCAAGGGGCGAAAACGGGGATGCTCTGTACGGAGGGGTTCGAAGATATTATCCACATCGGTCGCCACCGGAAGCTCCACACATTCTCTCTGCAACACTACATCCCTCATCAAAAGTACCCACTTGTCAAGCGTCGCCACCGCAAGCAAATCTCCGAACGGGTATACCCCCCAGGAAAAGTCGTCGAGCCACTCGACGAGGATCAGGTACTGGAGGCGACCGACGAACTCGTCAAGGACGGAGTGAAATCGATCGCAGTCTGCTATCTGCACTCCTATCTGAACACATCTCACGAGGAGCGAACCAAGGAACTCATCAAGGAGAAGTATCCAGACATATCGGTCTCCACCTCACACGAAGTTGTGGCCCAGTTTCGTGAGTACGAACGCTTCTCCACGACGGCGATCAACGCCCGGCTGGCGCCGGTCATGTCGAGCTACCTCGAGCGATTAGAGAAAAAATTAAACAAACAAGGGTTCACTGACGCGAATGTACTCATCATGCAGTCCAACGGTGGAGTAGCTAGCATCCGGCAAGTGAGCAAGCGCCCGGTGACGACGCTTCTTTCGGGCCCGGCCGCAGGCGTGCTGTCCGGCAAGTTCGTCGGTTCAAATGTTGGTGAGGAGAAGCTCATTACCTTCGATATGGGCGGAACGAGCGCTGATATCTCGGTCCATCCGGGACGGCTGCTCGAACGTGACCCACGTGACAGCGAAATCGGGAACTATCCGACGATAACGCCGATGCTCGACATCGAGGCAATCGGGAGCGGCGGCGGTTCGATCGCCTGGGTAGACCAAGCCCAAGGGTTCAACGTCGGCCCAAAATCAGCGGGCGCAGATCCGGGCCCGGCCTGTTACGGTGCCGGGAACGACCAGCCGACGATCACCGACGCGCAGATCGTGCTCGGGCGAATCGACCCCGACGACTTCCTCGGTGGAGAGGTCGATATCGACTCTAGCCTCTCTCGTCGAGTAATCAAACGAAATCTATCGGATACGATAGATCAAGAGCGATTCGAGACGGTGGAACGTGCCGCACTCGCGGTGCTGGAGGTCGCAAACAGTAACATGTATCAGGCAATTCGCGAACAGACGATGCAGCGCGGCTACGATCCGCGCCAGTACACGCTAGTCGCGTTCGGAGGGGCTGGACCGATGCACGCAGCTGATCTCGCCGCCGATCTTGAGACGTCAAATGTGTTGATCCCACCGTCACCGGGAATCGCCTCGGCTCGAGGGCTTCTGACCGGTGATATCCAGTATGACAATCAAGTCACCGTCAGCCAGCGTCTGAGCGACGTGGACGCCTCGGCGATAGAAGAGCGGTTCGCCGACCTCACAGAACGAGGCGCCCACCAGCTCCGTGACGACGGTGTTGATATTGAAAATGAGGCGACGTTCCGGACCACCATCGACTGTCTTTACGAAGACCAAGGATACGAGCTCAACATTGAGTACGACGGAGTCGAGGGCGACTGGCGGAGTCGGGTTCGCAACCGCTTCGAAAAGAAACACGAAGCCGAGTACGGCCACTACTTCGAAGACGATCCCATTGAAGTTCTCAACCTCCGCGTCGCCGCGACCGCGAGGAGCGCAGAATATGAAGCCGCCCCCATCGAAACTGGTGGTCAAGACCCATCACATGCACGGACTCAGACGGCAAACGTATTTTTTGGCACGTCTCTTCGACCCGAACAACGGACCGTTCCCCGATACGACCGAGGGCAACTCCGTGCTGGAAACATCATCGAGGGTCCAGCTATCGTCGACGAGTTCGACAGCACAGTCGTTATCACGCCCGAGTGGACGGCGACGGTACTTGATAGTGGAGCGATCGAGATGCGCTCTACGGAGCATTAACTCACACGACGTACACGACCTTGCTCGTTGGTTTGATTTTCTATATTGCTTATTAAGCGAACCCCAGCAAGCTGCGAAGGCTTACAGCCATGTTTCTGCGGTCATCGGCTGCACATGGCTAAGTATATCCGAATCAAAATATAACTAGGATCTTATCATTCTAAATATTTATCAATCGTAATTTATTTTAATGATTCACCCGAGATCGGGAACGAGCCGTAGGAGGACTGTTCAGAAGTGTGATATCATTGACCAAGACTACTGTGTCGCCGAGCTATTGTTTTGCCCAGAGTTCGCGTAGCTCCGATATCCGAAACTGCGTGCTTCTGGTCTGAAACGATCTCTTGTGCGAAAATTCGTTCGTTTGGTGATAACAGCGACGTAGGCCAGCGATGTTTGTCATTGATTTGAATCACCGGCTTATCACGGCCGAAGTGATCCGACTCGATATCGTAGGGCGGCCGTAACTCGTTGTTCTGCACCCAGTCGTCAACGACTTTTCGGAGCGAATAGCACCGAACTTATAATATTACAAAATACTATTTAAAATTGATAATTCGGTTGATATTCTAACAGTAGGGGAGTCGTCTTTGCCGTCGGACGTGCTGTCGAGTGGAGTGTTGGCTTCCTCCCCGGCTTCGAGGGTCAGAGGGATTCGTCTCCCGATCCTACGAACCGTTGTCCCAGTCAGTGTTACTCGTCAACGATCATGACTTTGACCTGCTGGACGCCGCTGAGCGCTCGCAACCGGTTGGCCAGTTCCGTGATCTCCCGTTTCGCCCCGTTGACGATCAGTGTCTCCATACAGGCGTCATGTGAGAGGTGGATGTGCTGGACCGAAGTGATGATGTCGGTCATCTCGTGTTGAATCGTCTGGAGGTCGTCGGCCAGTCCATTGACGTGGTGATCGTGGGCAACGACGATCGTACCGTGATGTGGGATGCTCTCGCCCGCGTCCCATTCATAGGCCGTAAAAAAATCTCGCAGCGAGTCGCGGATCGCCTCCGAGCGGCTGGCGTACTCCCAATCGTCGACGATGCCATCGAGCCGACCGATCATCGACGACGGCAGTGTGAGGCTTATCCGATCGATTTCGTCGGGCATACGTCGAATTATTCTTCGAATACACTTATGAATGGTTGTTCCAGTCCGATAATATCACGTGATTCAAAAGTATTATTGCCCGGTCAAAAAATACGGAGAATATGCATATACCAGACGGATACATCGACGTAACGATCGCGGTGTTGTTCGGAGCGCTCTCGGTGGCGATCTTGAGTTTTGCCGCCCACCGCGTCGGCCGCACGGTATCCGAAAGCCGCGCGCCGTTGTTGGGCGTCGTTGCTGCGGGGATCTTCGCCGCTCAGATGCTCGATTGGCCGATTCCAGGCGGGACGAGTGCTCACTTTGTTGGCGGCGCGTTCGCCGCCATCCTCTTGGGTCCGCACCTCGGCTCGCTGTGTGTGGCGACGGTCGTGACGATTCAGGCGCTGGTGTTCGGTGATGGCGGTCTCGTCGTGCTCGGAGCCAATATCTTCAATATGGCCATCGTCGAGGTCTACGTCGGCTATGGGATCTATCGACTGCTCGCGCCCTACGGCGAGTTCCGGGCGGCCTTCGCCGCCGGGTGGCTGGGGATCACCGCAGGCGCGCTGACCGCCGGGCTCCAACTTGGACTCTCGTCGGCCTTCGAGTACCAGCTGTTGACCACGCTGTCGATCATGGGCGTCGGGCACCTCGTGCTCGGACTAATCGAGGGCGGCATTACGGCCGTCGTCTACCGCTACCTCGCTGAGGCACGGCCTGACCTACGACCGACCGCCGATCCGGAGGTGGGTCCCTCGTGAGCGACGGGCTCTCGGGATGGCTGCCGCGTGCGCTGGCGGTACTGGTTGTGTTAACGCTTCTCACACCGGCGTTCGGCTGGGCTGCCGGAGTGGTCGGCTACGCCGAACCGATGGAGAACGCCGCCGAAGCGACCGGTGCGGTCGACAGTGCCGAACCCGTCGAGATCGCCCTCATGCCGGATTACGGTGTGGCCGGGCTCAGCGATGCTGCCGCCACGTTCGTCGCCGCAGTCGTCGGGACGGCGCTGACGCTTGTCGCCGCCGTGGTGATCGGTCGGCTGCTCGGAACCGAACCGAATGCGGAGTGATCCCCTCGATCGGACGGTCGCGGCGGTCGCCGCCCGAGTCCAATGGTTCCTCCTGACTGAGGACGTTCCCGACCGGCGGGGCTTTCTGCAGGCGGTCGCGCCGAGTCTGAAGCTCGTCGGCGTGTTCGTGCTCATCGCGGTGACTGCTCTCCAGCGGGAGCTCCGGATCCTCGGCCTGCTGGTTCTTCTCGCCGGGCTGTTGGCGATCGCCTCCCGAATCCCTGCCCGCACGTTCCTCAGTCGGTTGACCGGGCCACCGCTGATCGCGGCGGTCGTCGTCGCCCCCCAAGCGATCCTGATGGACGGCCCACGGCTCTCGGTACTGTGGCTGTCAGCTGATGGCGTCGGCTACGTGGCGATGTTCATCGTTCGGGTCGCCGCCTGTGTCGGCTTCCTCTCGCTGCTGCTGTTAACGACTCGATTTTCGGCGCTGCTATCGGGGTTAGATCGGCTCCGGGTCCCGCGGATCGCCGTGTTGCTGTTGGCGATCACCTACCGGTTTCTACTTTTGTTCTTTGCCGAACTCGAACGGATGGTCCGAGCCCGCCGGAGCCGGACGCTCGCCGATCCCGATCTCCGGCGGACGTGGCGGGACTCGGGGAACTTCGTTGGGACCTTCCTGTTGCGAAGTCTCGAGCGCGGCGAGCGCGTCGGCCGGGCCGCCCGCGCTCGCGGCGGCACCGGTGGAATCCCCCGACGGCCGACCGATCGATTTAATAGAGCCGATATCGCTTTCGGATTGGTGGTCGTCGTTGCCGTCGTCGGTGTGATGACCGCATGACTGACGATGGTAATGACACCGATCCAGTGGCTGGGGACGTCGCGCCCGCTGTCGATGCCGAGTCCGTGATTGAGGCGAACGGGCTGAGCTACGCGTATCCCGATGGAACGACTGCGGTCGAACGAGTTGACCTCTCTGTCTACCGTGGCGATCGGATCGCGCTTCTCGGCCCCAACGGAGCCGGCAAGAGCACACTCTTGCAGTTACTCGGGGGGCTGATCGAGCCTGCAACGGGGACTGTGCGATACTTCGGCGAGACGACCGACGCCGATTCGGTCCGCGATCGTCTGAGCGTGCTCACACAGGATCCCGCCGACTACCTGTTCAACCCGACGGTGCGAGAGGATCTGGCCTACGGTCCAATCCAGCAGGAAGTCACGCAAGCGGTCGTCGACCGGCGGATCGAGACGGTCGCCAACCGTCTGGGGCTGGCCGATCTGTTATCAAAGCCACCCTTTCGGCTCAGCGGCGGCGAACAACGGCGGGCGGCGCTGGCGAGCGCGCTCACTGTCGAACCGGAGGTACTGCTGCTTGACGAGCCGCTGAGCAACGTCGACGCGGCCAATCGGGACGCGATCCTCGAGTTGCTTGCGGAGCTGTCGGCCAACGGCGTGACGCTCGTCACCTCGACGCCGGATACCGAACTGCTCCCTCACCTCGCCGATCGAGTGCTGCTCCTCGATGCCGGCGGCTCGGTAGTCGCCGCCGGGTCGACTCGGGAGATCCTCACTGATCCGTCGCTGCTGACCGAGTGTAACCTACGGCCGCCGCAGGTGGTCAGGCTGTTCGAGGACGATGACCCCGTTCCGCTGACCGTCGCGGAAGCCCGTAGCCGGCTCGGCGATTGACATGGACGCGGTCCCGTCGAGAGCCCCGCTCCGTCGTTTGAGCTCGATCGAATCGCTTTGACCGGGCATTCAGACGCACTAAACATATGGCCAATTAATTAGATCTAGATTGAATTTAAGCGGGCATACACTCAATACCGTTGTCTGGATTACACCAAAAGAAAGCGTTTTATTTGACTTCTGTGAACCGTTTTATGGTATGTTAATACGACTGATCGACAGCATGGAACGAGTGGGACGGAGGTCGGCGGATGAGTGAACTCGTCCCAGGGGAGCTACTACCGGCCGACGAGCCGATCGAGATCAACACTGATCGCGAGACGACGACGGTAACTGTCGAAAACACCGGTGATCGACCCGCTCAGGTCGGTTCGCATTTTCACTTCTTCGAGTGTAATCGCGCGCTGTCGTTCGATCGCGAGGCGGTCTACGGCATGCGACTCGACATTCCCGCTGGAACGGCCGTCCGGTTCGAGCCGGGGTGTGAGGAGGACGTCGACCTCGTGGCCTACGGCGGCAACCGGATCGTCCGCGGAATGGGTGGTCTGGTCGACGGCCCGCTCGACGACGACGACGTCCGCGAACGCGCCTTCGAGCGTGCTGCCGAGGCGGGGTATCTGGGGATCGAGAAATGAGCCGCGAGCTGTCCCGTGAGGCCTACACCAGTCTGTTCGGCGCGACCGAAGGCGACCGCCTCCGGCTCGGCGATACCAACCTTCTCGCCGAGATCGAAACCGATCACACGACCTACGGCGACGAAGCGGTGTTCGGCGGCGGTAAGACGATGCGCGATGGGATGGGAATGCAGCCGGGTACCACCCAAGCAGAGGGCACGCTCGACTGGGTCTACAGCAACGTCGTCGTCGTCGATCCCGTCCTCGGGATCGAAAAGGGTGACATCGGCGTTCGGAACGGCACGGTCGCCGGCATCGGAAAGGCTGGTAATCCGGATACGATGGACGGCGTCGACGACGAGCTCGTCATCGGGGCGAGCACCGATGCCGTCCCCGCCGACGGACTGATCGCGACGCCCGGCGCGTTCGATATTCACGTCCATTTCAACAGCAAGGAGCTCTTCGAGCACGCACTGGCAAGCGGGATCACGACGATGTTCGGCGGCGGCTACGGTGGCGGGGCGACCACCTGCACACCCGGTCCGGAGAACATCAAGCGGTTCCTGCAGGCCGCCGAGGAGTGGCCGATGAACGTCGGCTTCTACGGCAAGGGCAACAGCAGCGAGCCGGAGCCGCTCTACGAGCAGATCGAGGCGGGGGCGGCCGGTCTCAAACTCCACGAAGACTGGGGATCTACGCCCGCGGTCATCGACACCGCACTCGACGTCGCCGATGAGGAGGATGTCCAAGTCTGTATCCACACTGACACGCTCAACGAGTCGGGGTTCGTCGAGGATACGTTCGAGGCGATCGACGGCCGGACGATCCATACGTTCCACATCGAGGGCGCTGGCGGCGGCCACGCTCCGGACGTACTCGAACTGATCGCGTACGAGCATATGCTACCATCCTCGACTAATCCCTCGATGCCATACACGGTCAACACGTTCGACGAGCATCTGGATATGGTGATGGTCTGTCACCACCTCAACCCGAACGTCCCGGAGGACGTCGCCTTCGCGGAGTCCCGGATTCGTTCGGAGACCATCGCCGCCGAGGACGTACTCCATGATATGGGTGCGATCAGTATGATGACCTCCGATTCGCAGGCGATGGGACGGATGGCCGAGGTGATCTGCCGGACGTGGCAGACCGCACACAGTATGAAAGCCCAGCGTGGGCCCCTGTCGTCCGACGAGGGGACCGGCGCGGACAACGCCCGAATCAAACGCTACGTCGCTAAATACACGATCAACCCCGCGAAAGTCGCCGGAATCGACCAGTACATCGGCTCTCTGGAGACGGGAAAGATGGCCGACATCGTGCTTTGGGAGCCGGAATTCTTCGGTATCAAGCCCAAGTACGTGATCAAGGGCGGCTTTCCGGTTCACAGCGAGATGGGCGAGGCCAACGGCTCGCTGATGACCTGCGAGCCCGTGATGCAACGGTCGCGTGCCGGAGCGGTCGGCAAGGCGAAAACCGCCCTGAGTACGACGTTCGTGAGCAAGGCCGCGTATGAGAACAACATCGAGAAGGAACTCGGTCTGGATTCGACCGTACGACCCGTCGAAGGTACCCGCGAGGTCGGGAAATCCGACATGCTCTACAACGACTACTGTCCGGAGAACATCGAGATCGATGCCCAGACGTTCGAGGTCGAGGTCGACGGCGAACACGTCACCTGTGACCCGGCCGAAGAGCTTCCGCTCACCCAAAAGTACACACTATGAAACTCTCACCGAAGGACAACGAACGACTTACGATATTCATGGCGGCTGAACTCGCTCGCCGCCGGAAAGAACGCGGTATCGAACTCAACCACCCCGAGGCGGTCGCTTACATCTCCGATTGGGTCTGTGAGCGCGCCCGTGAGGGGATGAACGTCGCGGAAATACGCTCGGAGGCGACGAGTCTGCTGTCGCGTGAGGATGTCATGGAGGGCGTCCCCGAAATGATCGGCATGGTGCAGGTCGAACCGACCTTCCCTGACGGCACGAAGCTCGTGACGGTCCACGACCCGATCCGCAGCGACAGCCGGGAGCAGATCGAATAATGAGCCACAGAGACGTCGCAACCGTCGGACTCGGTGGCCCGGTGGGCTCGGGGAAGACCGCACTCGTCAAACGGCTGGTACCCGAACTCGACGACGAGGGGTACAACGTCGGTGTCATCGCCAACGACATCATGACCCAGGAGGACGCCGATCGGCTTCGGGAGGCGTTCGCGGGTCGATTGCCCGAGGACCTCGTGGCAGGCGTCGAAACCGGCGCGTGCCCGCACACCGGTATCCGCGAGGATCCCTCGATGAACCTCGCCAAGATCGACGAGTTCACCGAAGCCCATCCGGAACTCGACGTGGTGCTCGTTGAGTCCGGTGGCGACAACCTCGCAGCGACGTTTAATCCCGAGCTGGCGGACTACTTTATGTTCGTCATTTCGGTCGCTGAGGGCGACGACATCCCCCGTAAACGGGGGCCGGGCGTCACGCAGGCGGACCTACTGGTGATCAATAAGATCGATCTTGCGCCGTACGTCGATGCCGACATGGACGTGTTGCGGCGGGATGCCGCCGAGGTTCGCGGTCAGCAACCGACTCACTTCACAAACTGCAAGACGGGGGAGGGTGTCGGCGACGTGATCGAGTCGATCGAACGGAGCGTTCTGTTCGCGTGACCATGATGGAGGTACCGGCCGACGCAGCCGTTCCCCCGGCGTTCCGTGAATATCGGCGGGAGGAACTCGCGCAAGCCCCCGCCTTCGGCCACGGCAAACACGGGATCGCCGAGTTGATCGTGTCCCGCGAGGGTGACAATCCCACGCGACTGGTGTCGGATTTCGTCAAGGTGCCGTACCACCTGACTGGAACGCTCGACGGCGACCCGGTCGATGGGTTGACGACGATCTGTCTTCAGGAGCCGACTGGCGGCGTCGCCCAAGGGGACCGTCACAGCCTCACGGTCGAGGCTCGTCCGGGCGCACGCGCTCACGTGACGACCCAGAGCGCGACCAAGGTCCACAGCATGAAAGCCAGCTTCGCGCAGCTGGACGCGACGCTGGTCGTCGAGTCGGGCGCGTATCTCGAATATCTGCCCGGCCCGACGATCGTAAACGAGAACGCCCGCTGTCTCCAGACGACCACCGTCGAGATGGCGACCGACGCGACCGTCGTGATCGGCGACGTGTTCGTTCCTGACGGGCTGTCGGCCCACCGACCGTTCGGTTTCGATCACTACCACAGCCGTACGGAGGCCTCGATCGACGGTTCGTTGGTCTGTGCGGACGCAGTCGATCTCCGGCCTGCCGAGCGCGATCCACGTAATCCGGCGACCGTTGGCGATTACGGCGTCGTCGGCACGCTGTACGTCCTCGCGCCGACAGCGGATGACCTCGACGGACTGACCGAAGGGATATACGACCGGATCGCGGCGGTCGACGCGGTATACGGTGGCGTCTCGGCGCTGACCGACGACGCCGGCCTGACCGTCCGTTTACTTGGCGACCGAAGCGCCGACGTGACGGACGCTCTCGAGGCGGCGTGGGACGAGACTCGGAGACACGTGGTCGGTGTCGGCAAACCGACGGGGAGGGGTCGATGAGGCGCGTCGACGGGGTCGTCGGAAACGTCCACGACGACGCCGACCTTGCGGCGCGGATCGACGATCACGAGGATGCGGGCACGCTCGAACGAGTCGTATTGGACGGTGCCGATCGGCGAAAGTCACGTCTTAGGGTCGAGACTGATTCCGGGACGGATCTCGGCATACTGGTCGACAAACCGGAGCTGACCGCCGGCGACGTGCTCGTCGATGAATCGGAGCTCGCGGTCGTTGTCGCCTTCGAGCCGCGTGAGGCGTTCGTGATCGAACTGCCGGAGCCGAGCGACGGGAGTCTAGCGGCGGCGATTGAACTCGGCCACCGGATCGGTAACCAACACTGGGGCGTAGCGGTTGAGGACGACATCGTCCACGTCCCGGTTGCCGCCGACCGTCGGATCATCGAATCCGTCCTCGGCGAGTACCTCCCGGCGGGCGCGACGACCCGCTATGAAACCGTCAATGCTGCACTGTTCGTTGAGGGGGGGACCGGTGACGACCACGGTCACGGCGGTCCCGGTCACGACGCGAGGAGGAGCGATCATGCTCACGGAGACCATCACCACGGCCGCGACGGGGACCACGCTGACGACGTTCCGCACGGTCACGAAAGGGAGCATGACTGAGTCGACGTCGCTGTTGATGGCCCTACGGCTGGCCGACT
Organism: Natronomonas sp.; assembly: GCF_046483325.1. Classification (GTDB taxonomy): domain Archaea; phylum Halobacteriota; class Halobacteria; order Halobacteriales; family Haloarculaceae; genus Natronomonas. The sequence continues at coordinate 65,206 of NZ_JAWODL010000007.1, forward strand.
CGATGTTGCCAGTGGGGACCTACACCGCTTCCTACGGTATCGAGCAGTACCTCAACGAGGGGTACGTCGAAACCGCCGAGGAGCTGGGTGAGCTCGTCGAGGGCTACCTGTACGGAATGATCGGCCCGGCCGAAACCGTGGCGCTCGCTCACGCCCATCGCTCCGCGGCGAACGGCGACTTCACCGGAGTGCTCGATGCCGACGAACGGCTGGCGGCGGCGACGCTGCCCGCGGAGTTCCGCGAAAGCTCGACAAAGGCCGGCGGGAAGCTGCTGGATCTCCTGTCGACGACCGAAGAGCCGTTCTTCGCTGGCGCAGCCGACGATGCGTTCCTCGCTGACCACGCGGCGGCCGTCGACGACGGCAGAACCGCGGGCCACTATCCCGTCGTCCTCGGGGTGGTCTGCCAGCGCGCCGGCGTCGGTCGCGAGGAGGCCGCCATCGTTGGAGGCTACTCCTCGGTGACGGGGTTGCTCGGCGCGGCCCAGCGACTCGGACGTTTCGGTCACACCGATATTCAGTCTCAACTATCGGCTCTGTTCCCGGTGATCGAACGCGTCTGTAGCCGCTACAGCGACGCCGACCTCGACGAGATGTATTCGTTTGCCCCGCTGACGGACATCATGGGCATGACACACGAACGAGCCGACCGTCGGCTCTTCATGAGCTGACTCACCCGCCTTTTATACAGGCGTTTAGAATGCTGGAAGTTCACCGCACCCATCGAGCGGAAATCCTCAACCACGGACAGGTAGAGGACTCGCTCGACCGGCACGGGTGGTCGGCCAGCAAACTCTGGAACGTCGCCAACTCCCACTCCCGGCAAGTGTGGGAAGACACAGGCGAGATACCCGACCACGGCGACCTCAAAGACGAGTTGAAAGGTCACACCAAATACAAAGGACTGCACTCGCAGTCCAGTCAGCGCGTTCTGGAGGAACTCGCTGAAGCCTTCAGCTCGTGGTACGAAAAGACGAAGTCCGATAATAGAGCGAATCCGCCCGGCTACCGCAAGAAAAACTACTACGACGACCAAGGCCGCCGCGTCCACGAAGAACATCCCCGTTCCACCGTGACGTGGAAGCAAAACGGCATCAAGCACGACACGAAGAACAACCGTGTCTGACTCTCGAAGGGCGCAAATCACAAGGAACACCCGAAAGCGTGGGAATACATCCTTGTCGAATACGAAACGCGCCCCGGTGTCACCGTCGAGAACCTACACCAAGTTCGCGCTGTCTACGACAAGGCCAAAGAGCAGTGGGAACTCCACCTTGTCTGTAAGGACGAGATCGAGACGCCCACAGCTCCCGGTAACGAGACAGCTGGTGTTGACCTCGGCATCTGCAACTTCACAGCGGTCGCATACAGCACCGAACAATCCGACCTCTATCCCGGCAATCGCCTGAAACAGGACGGGTACTACTTCCCGAAAGAAATCGCCAAGTGCGACGATTCAGGCGGACAAGAAGCCACTCGCCTTCACAAGACGTGGTCGGAGCGCCGCACGCACTTCTTCCACTCGTTAGCGAAACACATCGTAGAAAGGTGTGTCGAGAAAGAAGTGGGGCGAATCAACGTCGGGGAACTCGCCGGTGTCCGTGAGGAGGAGAGCGGCGAGTCGAAGAATTGGGGTCGGCATGGGAATCTCGACCTACACGGGTGGGCGTTCGCCCGCTTCACCAACATCCTCGAATACAAAGCCAAAGTCGAGGGCATCGAAGTCGTAGAAGTTTCAGAGCGTGACACGAGCAAAACGTGTTGGGTCTGCGGTAGGAAAGACGACAGTCAGCGTGTTGAGCGTGGTCTGTACGTGTGCGAGGAACACGACGATGCGTTCAACGCTGATGTGAACGGGGCAGAGAACCTCCGTCTCGACATCAACGGCGAAAGTAACTCCGAGTCTTCGGCCAGTTTGGACGAGGATAGGAGTACCGGCTGGTTGGCACAGCCCGAAGTCTACTTTCATGACCTCTCCCGAGGATTCCAACCTCGGACAGAGGTGGTGGACTGCAAATCTTAATCTCCCAACTGCAGTCGGGATTCCTCCGCCTGAAGGCGGAGGAGGATGTCAATCACGTTGTTGTACTCGACGCCTCCCGCCACGTATCCGAAACCACCGATACCCTGACCGATGAGGAGAGTGCTTCACCTCGAACGTCTCGACTTCTGTTATCTGAACCGTCGTCGCGCCGACCGACGAAGGGAGCCTTTCAAGTCGAACGGGCCGGTAGAGAGCCGTATGAACGCAGGGGATCGTATCCGCGTCGATCGAACCGGGACTACCTACGAGGGCGTACTGTTGCCCTCGACGACGAACGAGGAACTCGTCGTCAAACTCGACGGCGGCTACAACGTCGGTATCGACAGGGCCGACGCGACCGTCGACGTGTTAGAGCGCGACACCTACGACATCGAATCGGCCGGCGACACGGAGGGCGACTCGGAGATCACCTTCGACGACGACCTCCCGACGATCGCACTCATCTCGACGGGCGGGACGATCGCCTCGACGGTCGATTACCGGACCGGCGCGGTGACCGCCCAGTTCGACGCCGAGGACGTGCTTCGCGCCGTCCCCGAACTCGCCGCGCGGGCGAACTACCGCGGTCGCGTCGTCGCGAACATCCTCTCGGAAAACATGACGCCGACCGTCTGGATCGACCTCGCCGAGGCGGTCCACGAGGAGATCGAACGCGGCGCGGACGGCGTCGTCGTGATGCACGGCACCGACACGATGCAGTACACGGCAGCGGCGCTCTCGTTCATGCTCGACTCACCCGTCCCGATCGTCCTCACGGGGAGTCAGCGATCCGCCGACCGGCCCTCCTCCGATAACGTCATGAACGCGGTTTGCGCGGTCGAAGCGGCGAAAGCCGATCACTCGGAGGTGCTCGTCTGCATGCACGAGACCGAATCCGACGACGCGTGTGCGCTCCACCGCGGCACCCGCGTCCGGAAGAATCACACCTCGCGACGCGACGCCTTCGAGACCGTGGGCGCGACGCCGCTCGGCCGCGTCGAGTGGGTGACCGGTGACGTCGAGTTCCGACGCGAGGTGTCCGGTCGCAACACGACCGACCTCGACATCCGCCCCGGTCTCGACACCGACGTCGAACTCCTCAAGTTCGTCCCGGGGACCGATCCTGCTCGGCTCGATTTCGCCGACGGCGCGTCGGGAATCGTGCTCGAAGGCACGGGGCTCGGCCACGTCAACACCGAGTGGATCGACCGAATCGACGAACTCACCGACGCCGGCACGACGGTCGTCATGACGAGCCAGTGCATCGAGGGCCGGGTCTGCGATCGCGTCTACGACACCGGCCGCGACCTGCTCGACGCCGGCGTCGTCGAGGCGGGCGATACGCTCCCCGAGACGGCCTACGTGAAGTTGATGTGGGCGCTCGCGAACACCGAGAGCGTCGCGGAAACGATGCGGCGGTCGGTCGCGGGCGAACTGCAGGAGAGATCGGTCCCCTGGATCTGAGTCGATGGCCACCGACCCGGACGTGGGGATTCGTCGGGCTCGCCGCGACGACCGCAAGGCAGTCGTCGCCTTCACGACGGACACGTGGGACCGACTCGGCGGCGACTACGTTCCCGACGCGTTCGACCGCTGGATCGACACTGACGGGCCGACCCAACGGACCCTCGTCGCGACGATCGACGACCAGCCGGTCGGGATCTGTCAAGGGGTGTTGCTCTCGGCGCACGAGGCGTGGGCACTCGGCATGCGCGTCGCTCCCGACGCTCGGGGACGGGATATCGGTCGACGGCTCACCGAGGCGGTCTTCGAGTGGGCGGCTGATCGGGGCGCGACGGTCTGTCGCAACATGGTGTTCTCGTGGAACGCGGCCGGGATGGGCCAATCGCGGGCGCTCGGGTTCGAGCCACTGACGGCGTTTCGCTGGCTCGAACCGACGCCGGACGCCGACGCGAGCCCCGGACTCGCGGTCGAAACCGATCCCGCTCTCGCGTGGAGTGCGTTTCGCGGCAGCGACGCATTCTGCGAGCTGAGCGGGCTGGGGCTGGATCTGGAGGAATCGTGGGCGCTCGCCGAACTGACGCCCGATCGGCTAAATGTCGCCGAAATGGCGTTTGCCGTCCGCGACGACGAGCGATCGCGCGGCATGAGCTACCGGACCCGGACGTTCGAGCGCGAGGACGACGGCGAAACCCACCGCTGGGCTGAGTACGGCGTCGGCGCGTGGGACGACGTCGAGTCGCTCCGATCGCTCGCGGCAGCCATCAGTCGGGATGCGGCGAGCGTCGGTGCCGATCGCGCCCGGCTACTCATTTCGGAGACGCCGCGGCACGTTTCCGACGCCGCCTACGCCCGAATCGACGCGTCCGAAGAGCCGGACTTCGTCTTCGAGCGCGATCTGAGCGCGTATCGGTGAGTGGCTACATCGACTTGCGACGTCGCAGTGACATCCCTCCCGGGGTGAACGGCGGGGTTCTCTCCTCGCAGAGAGATAGCCGTCCGCCGCGTGGCTTTCGGTGCCCGAACCGCTCTAAGGCCTATTGCGACGCACTCCGGTCGGACGACGAGGCGAATCGACGTTTCAGTTCGGGCTGGTGAGATATACTCCCACGCAACAGTTGAGATCCGCCTGCGGCTGAAGACCGATACTCCGAATACTATGTTGCCGAATCACGCTCCAACGAGGGGTGTTACAGGGTTTCGGAGTTTGAGCGGCAGCGATCGAGAACGAGAGATCGAATAGATTCGTCGATCTAAGGGGTGCTCCGTGTTCGGAAATAACCTCGGCCGAAAAGTTCTGCACATCCGTTGTTTTCAACAGAGCGGGACTCGGGCGTTTGCGACCTCGTTCCGTCGGCAGTCGGGAACTGGTCACGGTCGTGTGGTTGCTCGTAATCGGGTCCAGGACCGATCGGTGTGATCTCTCCCTGGTAGTGGCCGTCGTCTTCGATGCGCTGCACGTTTGCGAACGTGAAATCGAGCTGGACAACCGAGTGAACTACGTTCCCCCACTCGCCTACTTCGGTCGCTCGTCGAGGAAGGGGGCTTACCGCCTCGATTCAGCTAACTTATCGAGGTGAGTCAGCAGTCCTCGCAGGTCACTTCAGGGAGACGTTCCCCCGATCACGACGACTTCGCGCACGTCTAGTGCGGTCTCGAACTCCTCGCGACGATCGAGGTCGCCGCCGAGCTGTTTGAGGTGCTCGGCGTGGACGCGCCGTAGCGCCGCCCACTCGCGACGAGTCAGTCCGAGTTCCTCACCCAGTTCGGCCCAGTGGCCCTCCTCGACGAAAAACACCTCCTGTGTCTCGTCCCCGTGGACGCACTCGTAGCGTCGCGCGTACTCCTCGCGGCGGGGGCCGAGCGTCGCCTGGGCTTGCTCAACGAGTTCGGGCAACCGCTCACCCGACACCGACGCCTTCGCGGCCGCGAGCACGATCGCATTGCCGTCCAGGGGTCCGCCCGTCCGGGTCATCCGCCGGCTCGCATGGCCTTCTGTGCGAACCGCTCGATGAGCGGTCTGAGCGTCGATTCGTCGCCTTCGAAGTGGAGTCGGACCTCGTTGAGCGTGATCGAGGCGACCGGGTTCACCTTCTTTTCGGAGAGCACAGCGCTCCACCCATCCCCCTCGATCCGGTCGCCGGCCTCGTCGACGCGTTCACCGCCGAGCGTTTCGAGGTACTGCGCGGCGAGTCGTTTCGAGATGCCGCGGAACTCGCGGGTTTCCTCCATCATCTACCCTCCCGCAACCGGCGGGAAGACGCTCAGCGTGTCACCGTCCTCCATGACGGTCTCGGTGCCGTCGATGTGGATCACTTCCCGGCCGTTCTTCAGGACGCTCAGTTGGGGTTTGATCGCCCCCTCGTCGTCGAGGATGTCGCCCGCGACCTCGGGGAACTCCGATTCGATCGCCGCGAGCACCTCGCCGACGGTCGTGCCGGCGTCGAACCCCCGCTCGAGTACCTTCTGTCCGACCGCGGCTCTGAACGTGGCGAAAAATCGCAGTTCGAGCCGAACCGCGTCGTCGCTCTCGCCGCTCATAGGTCCGAGAGCCTGATTCCGTCCTCGACGAGACGGGCGTTGCGTTCTCGGTCGAGCTGTGCGGCGAGCCACTCATGCTCGTAGAGTTGCTCTATCAGATCCGCGTAGAGATTCCGCCACGCGATGGCGAAGATCGGCGACTGTCCCCACGCCCGGAGTTCGGGAACGAACGCGTGAAAGCGCTCGACTCGGTCCTCGAAGTGCTCGATGATGTCGAGGATCCGAGCGGCCGCGTCGCCCTCGTCGTCGGCCGTCTCGATGGCGGCGCTGACGCGCGCGTTGTATCCTTCGACGGCGCGCTGCATGTCCTGTTGGGCGTTCGAGCCTTCCTCGGGGAGCGAATCGAGGAGCGGCTTTGGAACGCCGAGTTGGATCTCGTCCATACGCGGAGGTAGTGTGCCACGGATAAAAAGATGGGCGGGGACGCGGATCAGAACGCGACTACTCGGCCCAACTCCGACTGGTGCCCCGGTTTTCGCCCCGCCGAGTGGGTCAGCGTGTCGGATCGAACGCGCCGTTTTCGATGCCGAGACGCACCGGTTCGTGTTCGGCCCCCGTCGGGGTCGGTGCGGTCACGAGCACGGCCTTGAGGCGGTCCTCGCCGGCACGAACCCCCCGACCTCGAGCGACCGGAGCCATGACAACGGAGCCCGGGGATACCTCATGTTTCCCGTCGCTGTCACGGACGACGCCGTAACCGTTTCCGGCGGCGATCGTGACTCGCTGTCGGGCGCGTACACCGGAATGAACTTATCCGGTTCGAAGTACACACAGACGGTTCCCGATCGCTCTCTCGGAAATATCTGGTGTGCGGTGAATCGGTTCGAATCGTACTCACGTTCCGGCTCCGTACTCGCGTTTCGCCTCGACGGTGGTCGCCGGCATACGCGTGAGGTCGCTGGCGTTCACCTCAGTGTTGGGCTGAACAGCTCCCGCTATTTCTCTTCGCAGTGACGAACGTCCACCGCGATCCCGCGGGTCGATTCGACCATCGATCGGCCGTGACTCGCGGCCCGGCCGACGCCGAACGCCTTCGGCCCCTCGAAGACGACCTCGTCGCCCGGCCGGATCGCCCCGTCGGCGTCGACGACGCCCGGCGCGAGGACGCTCCCGCTCGGGACGAACCCGTCGATCTCGACACGTTTCGTCGGGGCGTCGCTGTCGATCCACGCCCGCGCCCCCGCGGGTGTCAACGAGAGGGTGCCGTACTGGGGGACCATCGTTGCCAGGTGTTCGCCGTCGGCGTTGCGAACCCGGAGTTTCGGGTAGATCCCCTCCGTCGTCACGTCGGTGCCGAACACGGTATCGCCCGCTCCGTCGCCGAACTGGAAGTCCGCGATCGCTCGCACCGTCGCCGCTTCGCGTTCGCTCTTGTAGTAGCTCGACTCGCCGTCGAGTGAGGCATCGAGCGCCGCGAGCGACTCGTCGGTCGTCGGGTGGTCAGCGACGGTGTACTCGAACTCGATGCCGAGCGACGTCTCGACGCGCTCGCAGATCTCACGATAGCCTGCGCCGGGGACGTGCGCGATGTGCCGATCGTAGTCGGCGCGTTCGAGATATCGCTCCAGGATGGCGGCGACGAACTCGATCTCGGTTGCCGTCCACTCGCCGGTCACGACGCTGTCGTAATGTTGGGCCGGATACGTCGTTTCGAGTTCGTTCGGGACGACGCCGATCGGCGAGGTGATCGAGACGATGTGCCCCCGGTAGCCGATGGCGCGGCTGAACTGCTCGTGGCTCTGGGACTCGCTGTAGGGTTTTCGCGCCGAGCACGGCACCAACACGAGCGGCGCGTCGAGGCGGCGGCGATACCGGCTCGTCACTCGATCGGCGAACCGCTGGATTTCGGGTCGCCGGAGCGAATCGTCGGTCGCCGCCAACAGCTCGTTGCGCCGAAAGACGGGCGTTCGCTCCTCGACGTAGCCGTACTGCTGATCGAGTAGCCGGAAGCTCGCCGTCAGCCACGCCTCGTGGCGGGCCTGTCCCTCGACGTAATCGCGGAGCCGGCCGTCGGCGATCCGGCGGCGAACCCGGGCGATTTCTGCGCGGAGGGCGTTCGCGTTGTGATCGGCGCAGTCGCCGCGGTCAAACGCGTCGACCGAGCGCTGGCAGGCCGGACACGGACACGGCAACTCGTCGAGATCCTCGAGGAACGCCTCGCCATCGCCCGTGAGATAAAATCCCTCCAGCCCGCGTGCTCTGACGCGCTTCTCGTCGAAGAGATCACAGCCCGCGTACGCGAGCGTCGCCACGTTCGCGGGCGTCGCGGCGCCGGGAACGTACAGCGCGGTGTCGTCCGGGACGGCCTCGCGAACGGCGAGCACGGCGTCGACGAACGCTTCGGCGTGGCCCGCGTAGCCGCCGGCGTTCGACAGCACGTACGCGTCCGCGCCGTAATCGGCCGCCGTCCCCGGTGAGACGACGGCGGCGCTCGGGAACTCCACGTCGGAGTACTCGACGGCGAAGGCTTCCTCGACCGGCGCTTCGGTGCCCGGTGGCAGCGCTCGGTGGGTGAGGATCGTCAGTACCGCCTCGTCGCCCGCCGGTTCGGGCGGCTCCTCGTGCCAGCGACTGCCCGCGTCCGCGAGGATCGCGTCGGCGAGCGCCGGCGTCGAGAGCGGATCGGCGAGCCGCACTTCCCCGCGACGGGCGGCACCGTCGCGGTCGTGCACCTCGAAATACTCGGTCATACCCGCCCGTCGTCGCCGCGGGGGTAATTGTTCGTCGGTTCTCGCTCTCAGCGGCGATCGGCTGCCTCTCGCAGACGAAGCATCGCATCTCCGGTATCGCGCGCTTTTTTACTCGCTCGACCCCTCCACGGCGATATGAAGACGTTCGCGGTTTCGGGACTGCCGGAGATTCACGCGGGTGACGACCTCGCGGCGCTCATCGACGATCGGTCCGACTTCGAGGCGGGCGACGTGCTCTGTCTCGCCAGCACCGTCGTCTCGAAGGCCGAGGGGCGGAAGGCCGACCTCTCGGCGTTCCCGCCGTCGGAACGCGCCGAATCGATCGCCGAACGGCTCGAATCGCTCACCGGCGAGTCGAAGGACCCGCGGTTCGCACAGGCGGTGCTCGAAGAGAGCGAAGAACTGCTCATCGACGCGCCATTTTTGCTCGCGGTGACGCGCTTTGGACACATCACGGTCAACGCGGGGATCGACCGCTCGAACGTACCCGATGCGGACCTCCTCCTGTTGCCGGAGGCCCCGAGTGCGTCGGCGGAACGTCTCTCGGAGGCGCTCGGTGTTCCGGTCGTCGTGACGGACACGTCGGGGCGACCCTTCCGATACGGCCAGCGCGGCGTCGCCGTCGGCTGGGCCGGGATGCCCGCGTCTCGCGATTGGCGCGGCGAGTCGGACCGCGACGGCCGCGAACTGGGCGTGACCGTCCAGTCGGTCGTCGACGAACTCGCCGGCGCGGCGAACCTCGTCGCGGGCGAGGGGAACGACGGCACGCCCGCCGTCGTCGTTCGCGACTGGGCGTTCGGCGACCACGCCGGCAGCGACGAACTCTTCCGTCGCGAAGAGGACGACATCGTCCGGGAGGCGCTTCGCCAGTGGGAGTTCGAGGCATGATCGGTATCGAACTCACCCCCGAACACCCCGTCAGCCGCATCGCCGACCTCGGCGAGCGCGCCGAGGCCAACGGCTTCGACACCGCCTTCTGCTCGTCGCACTACAACAACCGCGACACCTTCCTCGCGCTGGATCGCATCGCCGAACGGACCGAGACGATCCGCGTCGGGCCGGGCGTCGCGAATCCCTACGAGACGCACCCGGTGACGCTGGCCTCGCGCGTCGCGACGCTGCAGGAAGCCTCGGACGGCCGCGCCGTCTTCGGTATCGGCGCGGGTGACCGATCGACGCTCGAAAACCTCGGCTACGACCACGACCGCCCGCTCCGCCGTGTGTTAGAAGCGTTCAAAGTGGCCGAGGAGCTGTTCGCGGGCGATCGCGTCGATCACGATGGCACGTTTCGGGCCCACGACGCCGGGCTCAACTTCGACGTCGGGGGGTCGATCCCGATCTACGTCGGCGCGCAGGGGCCGCACATGATCCGGATGGCCGCGAAACACGCCGACGGCGTCCTGTTGAACGGTTCACATCCCCGCGATTTCGCGTGGGCTGCCGAACAGGTCGAGGCGGGCCTCGACGAGCGTCCAGACGAACGCGGCGCGTTCGATTTCGCCGCCTACGCGTCGGTTTCGGTCGCTTCCGGCGGCGACGCCGCGAGGGAGGCCGCTCGCCCGCCCGTCGCGTTCATCGCCGCCGGGGCGGCCCCGCCCGTGTTGGATCGCCACGGGATCGACCGCGAGCGCGCCGAAACGATCGGGACGCACATCTCGGCGGGCGAGTTCACGGACGCGTTCGGTGCGGTGACCGACGAGATGATCGACGCGTTCTGTATCGCGGGAACGCCCGAAGAAGTGACCGAACGCATCGACGGTGTCATGCGGTACGCCGACAGTTTCGTCGCCGGATCGCCGCTGGGACCGGATCTCGACGAGGCGGTCAGGCTGGCTGGTTCGGCTCTTCGGAGCCGGTCAGACCGCCCTTGATCGCTGCGCCGATCGCGCCGAGCGTCGCGACGCCGAAGACGGTCACTGATACTCCCGTGATGATCGCACCACTGAGCAACATAGCGGCCACGAGCGGGTCGACGCTCGCGATCTCGGCGAACTGCTCGATCGCCCCGACCGTATTCTCCCGAATTCCGCTCTCGATTTCGACCATATCGTCCCGTTGAACCGGACCTACTTGTGTGTATCCGTCTCGTTCGCCGGCCTCCGTCTCGTCCTCACCGTTCAAGTGAATCGGCCGCCACGTGGTGGTATGAAAGACGCCTCGATAGACGATTTTCTCGACGGAGGCAGAGACAAAAGCGGGGGCGAGAACGAGAGTGAGGACGGGTGCGAGGTCGACAGCGAGGTCGAGGACGAACCCGAGGGTGAGAACGCGGCCACGGGTGACGACGGCGTCACGGCTGTGGGCGATGACGAGGAGGCGACCGAGGCCGACGAGAGCACCTCGACGGGCTCGATAGATCCGGCGGTCTCGACGTACGCGTGGTCGGCCGACGGTTCCGTCTGCGCCGACTGCGGTGACACCGTCGAACGCCGCTGGCGCGACGGTGACCGACTCGTCTGCGTGGATTGCAAGGCGTGGTAGGCGCCACGGCGGCTCCGATAACGAAAAGACCCGTCGCCCGCAAACGGTTGTATGCGCATCGCCGTGCCCAACAAGGGGCGTCTCCACGATCCGGCGCTGAAACTGCTCGAACGCGCCGGCCTCCACGTACAGGACGGTGCCGACCGGAAGCTCTACGCGGACACCGTCGATCCCGACGTGTCAGTGCTCTTCGCCCGCGCGGCCGACATCCCCGAATACGTCAGTGACGGAGCGGCGGCGCTCGGAATCACCGGTCTCGATCAGGCCAATGAGTCCGACGCCGACCTCGTCGATCTCCTCGACCTCAAGTTCGGCGCCTGTCGACTCGTTCTCGCCTCCCCGGAGGACGGCGGTGTCACCTCGCCCGAGGAGCTCTCGGGCGGCACCGTCGCCACCGAGTTTCCGAGAATCACCCGCAACTATTTCGAGGAGATCGGCGTCTCTCCGGAGATCGTCGAGGTGTCGGGTGCCACGGAACTGACGCCGCACGTCGACATCGCGGACGCGATCGTCGACATCACCTCGACCGGGACGACGCTGCGGATGAACCGGCTCTCGATCGTCGACGAAGTGCTCGAATCGTCGGTCCGGCTGTTCGCCGATCCGGCGGTCGCCGACGACCCGAAGATCGCACACATACAGACGGCGTTCCGGTCGGTCCTCGACGCCGATGGCAAACGATACGTGATGATGAACGTCCCCCACGACGCCCTCGACGACGTGAAAGAACAGATCCCGGGGATGGGCGGCCCGACGGTGATGGACATCGCCGGCGGAACCGGGGTCGCCGTCCACGTCGTCGTCGACGAGCGCGAGGTCTTCGAGGTGATCCCCCACCTCAAAGCCGCCGGGGCGACGGACATCCTCGTGACCGAGATCGAGCGGCTGGTCCCCTGATCGTCCAGTGACGTCGCGCTATTGGGTTCGCGACCCCGTCCCCGATGCCGACGATCGGGCGTGTTTTTCGAGCGTCTCGTGGATGCCGACCACGAGCGCCGGGACGACGATCATGAACAGGTGCTCTTCGACCGGAATCCCGAACAGCTCGTAGCCGGTACGCATCACGATCTCGAAGACGCCGACTTCCAGCGTATACCAATCCCACAGGTACGCGATCGGATAGAGTACGACGATCGTTCGGACCGCGCTGCGGAGCGCGTTCGCGTAGACGAGCAACCCGAACGCGACCGCGCCGAAGACGATCTCCGTGGCGAGGTATGTGTAAGGGCCCAACACAGTGATATCCACGAGCGCTACCCCGGATAGCGGCCGAAACCAGACCGCTGCGAGCAGGAGCGCCAGGAAGACGTACGCCCCGCGGATCAACAACATCGTCGCGAGCGTCGGGTCGGATCGCCGTGCGACGAGGACGATCGATCCGAAAGCGAGCGCGCCGACCGGTGAAAACGGTGGGAACAATCCGCTCACGGTTCCCCAGAGGACGCCGACGATCCCGGCAAACAGCAGGTACGTCGCCAGCCTTCGCGCCCGTATGCGTCCCAAAGCCACGGAGACGGTCCGTTTGTCGATCGAGCGGTCGTAGTCGTAGTCCTTCTCGTCGTCGATGATCTTCACGCCGGCGAGCGTCACGAGAAACACGAGACTAAATCCGAGTATCGTCGCGCTGACCGTGGTCGTCTGGACGTAAAACCCGCCGAGGATGGCGAGCGCGATACCCGTCGGATAGCCGAGCGTCGTGGTGAGCGGGTTCGTGTCGAGCTGTGGGGCGTGCAGGTAGCCGATGACCCACGTCGGAAGCGTGACGAGCGCTCCACCGGGGCCCACGAGCGCTCCGAGCGCGAGCGTACAGGCGGCGAACCCGACGGCGGCGGCGACGAGCGCGACCCGACACCCCCGGACCGTCATCGGGTGGTCGTCGTCCTCGCCGCGAGCATAGAAGTCCACGTAGCCGTCCTTGACGTGTGCGGTGTACACGGCGAAGAACATCGCGGCCATGTGGAGGGCCCCGACGCCGAGCGTGAACTCGCCGGCGACGGCCGCGCCGAACCACGAGGCGGCCAGCGGCGGCAGCATGAACACCGGATGGATCTGCGACCCCAGCGCTCGCAGATCCGCCCGCGTCCCCCGATCGTGCCGAGCGATTGCCATGTGTCAACAATGTACTACTCGAGGTTAAGAGTGGGGGCTGTGCCAGTCGTCGCTCGCGATTTCTGAAAAAGACGGAGAGAAAGAACGTCGTCGTTAGCTCTCGAGCAGGCCGAGTTCCTCGAGTCTGGAGACGATCTTGTCGACCGCCTTTCGCGCGTCGTCGGGTTCTTTGCCGCCGGTGATGACGAGTTTGCCGGAGCCGAAGAGCAGGGCGACGACGTCGGGGTCGTCGAGTCGGTAGACGAGGCCAGGGAACTGCTCGGGTTCGTACTCGATGTTCTCGAGGCCGAGGCCGATCGCGATGGCGTTGAGGTTGAGATTGCGGCCGAGGTCGGCGCTCGTGACGATGTTCTGTACGACGATCTCGGGGTCCTCGTCGACCTGAATCTCGAGATCGCGGAGCTTATCGAAGACGATCTGAAGTGACTCGTGTACGTCATCGGTGGATTTCGCGCCGGTACAGACGATCTTTCCGGAGCGGAAGATGAGCGCCGCGGATTTCGGGTTCTGGGTCCGATAGACCAGTCCGGGGAACTGCTCGGGGTCGTAGTCCGCGCCTTCGAGGTCCATGGCCACGCTCTGTAGGTCGAGTTCCTGACCGATGCCCGTCGAGGCGACGACGTTCTCGATATTGATGGTCTCCTTGGGATCCTTCATGACTCGACTTAAAGCACGTATTTAAGGTTTATAAATGTGGGTGGTCGTTTCCGGGGGTGGTTGGCGATTCGACACGGCGGTCCGCCCGTGACCGCACGACCGAACCTGTTTTGCCGCCCGCTCCGGAAGGGGATATCGTGAGTGCAGTCGAGCAGTGGGAACGGCTCCTCGAGTCGGCGGGCGAGCTGACGAGTGAGGCCGCCGATCGAATCATCGCTACCCACGACGACCGCGGCGTGACGGCCATCGAGGCCGTCGGCGAGCGGCGCGTGAAGGGGTATCGGGACTTCACCGTCGTCGTCGGGCACTCCGAGGAGTACGTCGTCGAGGGTGAGGGCTGCGACTGCGAGGACAGCCAGTACAACCTCGATCCCGAGGACCCGACCCAGCTGTGTTGGCACGTCATCGCCGTGAAGATCGCCACGCGGATCGACGCCGTCGACCACCACGATATGTGGTACTCCGAGGTTCGGGAGTTCCTTTGAGCGTCGTCCGCTTTGTTCTATAACACCGCGAGCGCGACCGACAGCGACAGCGCGCTCACGATCAGGACCGTCGCGAACACGACGAGCGCCGGGCGTATCCCCGTTCGTCTGAGGTCTCCCAGTCGGATCTCCGTGCCGAGGCCGACGAACGCGAGCAAGAACAGCCAGTCGACGGCGTTCGAGATCGACGCCTGCTGCTCCGCCGAGAACGCGCCGACGCTCGCGAGCGCGACGAGCGCGAGAAAGCCGAGGACGAACTTCGGGAAGTTCGACCAGAGCATCCGTGGAGAGACCGACCCCTCGGCTTCGCGGCGCGCGTAGTAGCCCGCATAGCCGAGCGCGACGACGCCGATCAGGGCGTTTCGCGCGAGTTTCGTCATCGTCGCCCACTGGCCGGCGACCTCCGAGTGGGCGAATCCCACGGCGACGACCGGGCCGGTCGAGAGCATGCTCACGCCGGCCCAGACGCCGAAGACGTTCGCGGGGAGATCGAGCAACGAGCCGACGATCGGGTAGACGACGATCGTGATCGCGTCCACGAGCAGGACGACACCCGCGGCGTACGCGATCTGCGTCTCACGAGCGCGGACTGCACCGCCGACGGCGACGACCGCGGAGACGCCACAGATCCCGGCTCCCGCGGCGAGCAACGATCCGAACCGCTCGGGGAGGCCGGCCACGTTTCGGGCGATCGCCTCGACGGTGAGAATGGTGACGAGCACCGCCCCGAGCAACAAGAGGAGGACGGTGCTGCCGGTTTCGAGGATCGACTCGATCGTCAGCGACGCGCCCAGGAGGACGATCCCCGCGGCGAGCCAGACGCTGTGGGTCGCCGTGCCGGGGCGAAGCCGGTCGGGAACCCCGACGGTGTTCGTCAGGAGGACCCCGAGTCCGATCGCGAGCAGCAGTTCGTTGATCCCGACGACCCCCGACAGTCCGCGAGCTACGAGCGCACCGAGACAGAGGGCGACGAATCCGGGAACCGCTTCGAGCGTGTCCGCTATCATGGAACATCGACGCCGAACAGCCCGATCAGGGCGACGATACTGGCGCCGACGAGAACGCCCTGCCAGTCGGTATCGAGGCCGCTCCAGCGAGCGAGCGTCCCCTCGATCAGTCCGTTCAGATCGCCGCGCATACCACTGCTATGACGAACCTCGATTGTATAGGTACCGCAATCCGTCGTAGATGGGAGAAATCGTTGCTCCTATCTCAGCTATCCAACCGGATTACCAGAATTGAGGCGAGAATGCCCCTTCCTCAAGGAGCGACCAACGGGAGCGAGTAGGGAGGAGATGAATCGCCGCACACCAATACAAACCATTAAATCAACATATGTCTAATCAATAGACAACGATGGTGTACAGTCACCGCTATCACGCCTACCCGACACAAGAGGTAGCGGCTGTACTGGAACATCACATCGACATCCATCGCCAAGCGTACAACTACACCCTGTACGAATACGAAAACGCGGATGCCGATAACATCGGCTCTGCGTACAAGCACCACTCCCGCCTCCCCGACTGGAAAGACGAGTTCCCCGTCTTCTCGGAAGTTAACTCCAAAGCACTGCAACGACCCGTCACTCGGTTCTACCAGAACCTCACCGGACTCTCCGAGCAGAAACAACACGGACGCACGGTCGGGAAGCTCAACTGGACGTCTCCGAGGGAGTTCCAGAGCATGACGTATTCGCAGTCTGGCTTCGAACTCAAAAACACGAGTGGTCGACGCGCGACGCTCTGGCTCTCCAAAATCGGGGGTGTCAAAATCCGCTATCACCGCGAGATCCCCGACGAAGCAGCTATCAAAGAAGTCACAGTGAAAAAGGAGACGACCGGCGACTGGTTCATCTCTTTCGGGCTGGAAACCGACGAGGCTGACCTGCCCGAGAAACCTGACGTGGACTCGCTCAATGTAGACACTAGCGTCGGTATTGACCTCGGCATCCTCAACTACATCCACACGTCGGACGGGACGAGTGTAGACTGGATCGACCTCGAAGACGAATACGAGCGTCTGTGCCGTGAACAACGTAAACTCTCACGGAAAGAACACGGGTCAAACAATTACGAGAAGCAACGCCAGGAAGTGGCGACGGTCAAGCGCCACATTCGGCAGAAAGTCCTGGACTACCAGCACAAGTTGACGACGTGGCTCGTCCGTGAGTACGACGCCGTGTTCGTCGAAGACTTAGACGTGAAGGGGAGGTTGGAGCAGTCGCACAACGCTCGCAACAAGCAGGCTGCGGCGTGGCGACAGTTCATCACCGTACTCGAATACAAGGGTGAGCTGTACGGGACACACGTCGTGCACGTCGACGCAGCGGGAACGACGAAAGAGTGTGCGACGTGTGGTGTCGAGACCGCGAAATCCATCTGGGTCAGGGAACACTCGTGTCCGAGTTGTGGGTTCGAGTGTGATCGAGATGCGAACGCGGCGGTGAACGTCTTGCAGCGCGGGTT
>NZ_JAWODL010000045.1:0-29488 GCF_046483325.1 Natronomonas sp.
CATCAGCCCTTCCCTGATGCCAAATGCATCGTGCAGCACCTTCACCATAGGCGCCAGGCAGTTGGTGGTACAGCTGGCATTGGAAATGATCTTATGCTCTGCTTTGACATGGAGATAGAGGAGTCGAAAGTGGACGTCGCCCACGAGGCGACGGTCGGCAAGATCGGCGACGAGGACATCTTCTACCTCCAGTCGCGCGGACTGGACGACGACGACGCCAAGCAGATGATCGTCGCCGGCTTCATCGAGCCGATCACCGAGGAACTGCCGATCGAGTACGCGGTCGAACTCAACCGACTCATCGAGCTTGAAATGGAGGGCTCGCTCGGATAACATGAGCACGCAGGTACACGCATCTATCGACGAGGCGATGGTCAGACAGATCTCCGAGGAACTCGACGAGCCGGAGTGGCTCCTCGAAACGCGTCTCGACGCGCTCGAGGCACTCGACGAGCTCGGGTTCCCGGATATCATCCAAACGCCCAGCCGAAAGTGGACGAACCTCGAGGCGCTCGATTACGAGAGCCTCGTCGATCCGCTCGAAGCGGCCGAAGAGAAAGATCAGGTCGGTCCAGACGGTATCGAGGTCCTCCCCTTCGGTGAGGCGCTCGACACCCACGGCGACCTCATTGAAGAGCGCTTCGGGAGCGTCGTCGATCCGGAGACGAACTACCTCACGGCGCTTTCGACGGCGCTGTTTACCACCGGTACCGTCGTCTACGTCCCCGAGGACGTCGACGCGGAGGACGTGACGATCCGGACGACGATGAACTCCCGATCGCTGTTCAACTACACGCTCGTCGTCGCCGAGGAATCGTCGTCCGTGACGATCCTGGAGCGACAGGAGTCGGGCGATCCGGTAGAGGGTGACCGCTACTACAGCGGGATCACCGAGATCGCCGCCGGCGAGAACAGCTACGTCCAGTTCGGGAACCTCCAGGATCTCGACGAGACGACGTACGTCTACTCGCTTCGAGAGGCCGATCTCGAGACATACGCGACGGTCAACTGGATCGAGTGTAACGTCGGCTCCCGTCTGACGAAATCCTCCGTCGAGAGCCACCTCAACGGCGACTCCTCGGAGTCGAAGATCATCGGCGCGTTCTACGGGCACGACGACCAGCACTTCGACATCGACGCTCGCGTGTGGCACAACGCCGAGCACACCACGGCAGATCTCGTCACCCGCGGCGTCATCGACGACCGGGCTCGCTCGGTGTACGAGGGCGTTCAGCACGTCGGGCGGGACGCGTGGAACACGAGTTCCTACCAGCGCGAGAACACCCTCATGCTCTCCGACGAGAGCGAGGCTGACGCGTCGCCGAAGCTCATCATCAACAACCACGACACAGAGGCGTCCCACAGCGCCACGGTCGGACAGGTCTCCGAGACGGATATGTTCTACATGACTTCGCGCGGTCTCAACGAGCGGATCGCACGGAACATGCTGGTGGAGGGATTCTACGTGCCGATCTTCGAGGAGATCGAAGTCGAAGAGCTACGTGAGGACCTGAAGAGTCGCATCCAAGACCGACTTCAGGCGCGAGAGTAGTCGACCGACGTAATCGCTTTCGACTCGCTATCACGCCTCTTTCCGTATCTAATGTCGACGGGTACGCTTATACCCGTGGCTCCCTGACGGATCGATATGGCTGTTCCGGAGGGATCTCCGACGTGAGCCTCACTCATCCGGTCGCGTCGGATCACCAACTCGCACGGCTCCTCCAGATCGGGATGGTACTCGAGGAGGTCGTCGAGGCCCGTGCCCACAAACATCACGAGACGCTTGGCATCGACGAGTTGGATCCAGAGATCGTCGAGCTGCTCGAAGGCGCCGCAACCGAATCGGCCGAGCATCGACGACGGCTTGAATCGCTCGTCGACGAACTCGACGTCGAGCCGGTCGCCTACGAGGAGATCGAGATGCTAGTCGCGGCTCGCTACGAGTCGGACACGGACTTCGACGGCGTGTTGTACGATCAACTCTGCAACGAGGAGACGGCGTACAAGTTCTACGACGATCTGATCGGCGCCATCGAGGGCTCGGAGGTGCAATTCACGATCGATCGCGAACGATTGTTGAACATCCTTCGGGAGATTCGCGAAGATGAACGGGAAGGGGTTGAAGAAGTGACCGAACTCATGGAGCGAAGAGAATGAACACGCAGGCACAGTACCTCAAGACGATCTACCTCGTCCAACAGGAAGCCGACGGACCGGCATCCACGGGCTCGGTCGCCGACAACCTGGGCGTTAGTCCGGCGAGTGCGAACGAGATGATCGGCAAACTCGAAGGCCGCGGGCTGGCAGAGCATGAAAAGTACAAGGGTGTCTCGTTGACCGACGAGGGGATCGCCCAGGCGCGCGACGCCCTCCAGACGTACTGCATCATCGAGCGATTCCTCTGGGAAGTGCTCGAGGTCGAGGACTTTCAGACCGAGGCCAGACAGCTCGAAAGCGTCATCGACGAGACGGTCGCAGAACGTCTCGACACGATCATCGACCGGAAGGACTGTTGCCCCGACTGCTTCGACGCGAAAACGGATGCCTGCGAACTGTTGGAACTCGAACTCCACTCCGAACCCGCCGACTGAACGACGACAAAGAGTAAGCCTATTGTGCCGGTGGGGTGTATCATCGGATGCAGTCCCGTGGTGTAGTGGCCAATCATAGCGGCCTTTGGAGCCGTTGACGGCGGTTCGAATCCGCCCGGGACTATTTTTGCCGCGAGCAATACCGCGAGCGGCAAATACGTCCAGTGGATTCGAAGCAGAAGACGAGAGGATTCGAGTCTTTGAGGTTCGAATCCGCACGGGGCTCTCGTCGCAAAAAGAACCACGTCGTGAGCGCAAAATATCTCCGCGGTTCGACTTGGTCCGATCGGGTCGTCTGAAAACGGACCTGCGGATGTCGCTCCGTTTGCGCGTGAGTGGAAACGTATGGGTCGTGGGGATTATCCGGGGAGTCCACAGATCGCGCACAAAGGATCAGACATAGGCGAACCGAACAGCGGGTGTCGACCCCTCCAGCTGGCTACGATAACCCCTCCGACTCAGTTATCGCGCAGCGCGGCCTCGCGCTCGGTCGCTTCGAGCGTCTCTTCTTCCAGGCCGGTCGCGACGACGGCCGGCTTGTACGCGCCGCCGTCGAAGAGGTCGTGATCGCTAACGGTCGATTCGACGAAGCGGCTGAACGCTCGCCGTTCCGGTGGGAGTTCGCCGTAGATGATCTCCTCGTCGACCAGATCGTAGACGGGGATCCGCGGCGTGAGAAGCGTGTTCTCGCCGACAATGCTCCCCTCACCGACGACGAATCCGGAGGTAACTCGACATCCCGCGCCGAGCGACACGTCGTCCTCGACGACGACGGGCGCGGCCTCGACCGGTTCGAGCACCCCGCCGATGAGCGTGTTCGCGCCCAGTTTGACGTTGTCGCCGATCTGTGCGGCCGAACCGACGGTGTCACACGAGTCCACGAGCGTGCCGTCGCCGACGTACGCGCCGATGTTCACGAACGCGGGGCTCATCAAAATAGCGTCGCCACCGACGTAGGCGCCCCGGCGGACGACGGTTCCGTTCGGCGTGTTTCGGGTGCCGCGGTCGGGGAGATCAGAGGTTGTCCGAAGGGGGAGGACGTCGTGGTATTCGACGCCACCGTGGACGTGCGTCTCGATGTCTCGGAGTCCGAAGTTCAACAGGATTCCCTGCTTGACCCAGCCGTTCGCGGTCCACTCGCCGTCGCGTTTCTCCGCGGCGCGGATCTCTCCGGCCTCGAGTGCGTCGAGGAAGTCATCGAGGAGATCGAGTTCGTCGGTTCCCACCTCGTCGGCGTTCAGGCCGTCGTCGTCGCGTCGCTGCAGGCGTTCGATATCGTCTCGGAGTACGCTCATTGTATCGTCGAACGGAAACGGAGAACTTGGCTCTGTTGGAATCGTCCCCCGTCGCCCGTATCGTCCGTCAGATCCGATCGGACCGACCGCTGCTGTACGGTATCGTTCGCCGATTCGTGACGTGGGTAGTACCCAATGTACGACCGTTGTACATGACATATACCAACGTGAGGCTGGGTGCCGAGTTCGACGACCTATACGTCGGTGTCACCCTCTACAGTCCCGAATACGGCGTGGTAATTGACCTTCGAGGAGAGCGAGCCTCGCGGAAACATGGTCGCTTTTTCCGTACCGGGTGCGGATCGGTAGTCGGGCGTTTGGGTCTACGAGGTACTACCTGGTCGATTCGGGTTGGGTCTGTGCGCGCGCACGTTCGAGCGCCTCGTAGTACGTCGCCGCGTCGGCCTCGTAAATAAACTGTGCCAGTTCCTCGTGGCCGAGATCTTGCGCTGCGAACCCCGCGCCCATGTAATTGTGTTCGTCGTCGAGCAGATCCGTTTCGAGTACGTCTTTGAGCTGTTCGACGACCGCGTCGGTGATCGGAACGCGACTCATCCGATGTACCTCAGATCCTCATCGCTCGGTGTCGACCCCTGCTCCATCTGTCGGATTCGCTTGACGACTTCCTCCATCTCCTCGGCGCGTTCGGAGAGCGAGTCATAGCCGATCTCGAACGGTATCGCCGATTCGAGGACTTCGAGGACGACCCTTGCACTCTTCGGATCCACGAGATAGCCGCTCGTCTCACCCATGAGGCAGGCGGCTTCGAAGCCACGCCGTTCGCCGAGACCGAGAAGGAGTCCGGAAACGCCGACGATACCACCTGCGGGCTCGTTCTCGCGGAACTCGACGCCGACTGACTCGAGGTCCTCGATGAGTCCGTCCGTCGTCGCCGCACCGACGACGCTGGGTTCGTCGACCAGTTCGCCGGTTGGAACGCCGCCGAGCGCGTAGAGCCGTTCCACGTCGAAGGCTCCCGCGACGTCGAGGATCGTTTCGGTGAGCCGGTAGTGGCCCGGTCCGTCGCCGGCCTGGTGATCGCCGGTCAACACGAGCAGATCCCGTTCGGCATCCCGGATCGCGTACACCTCGGCGCAGGCGAGTCTCGTTCGTCCCTCCGCGATCGTGACCTGCGGCGGGAAATGTTCCGAGTGGATCCGCCGAACCAACTCGGCGTCGAACTCCTCGAGTAAGTGCTCAGCGGCGAGCTTTCCGACGTGGCCGACGCCCGGCAGTCCCTCGATCAGTACGGGCTCCTCTAACTCGGGGTCCGCCGGCTGGTCGATATCGAACTCGTCCATAGCGTTCACTGGGCGCCCATCGACATAAGAACACGGCGATACGTTCCTCGAATGCTCGGTACTCTGCTATGCGTTCCGGCGGCGGGCTCGCCGCCGGTATTCACCATAGGGGTCGTTCGGATTGAACGGGGCGGGCGCGCTGTTTTCCGAGTTCGAACCGCACTCTGGACAGCGATCCGACAGCGTGTACACCGGCCGATCGTGCTCGTCTCGCCACGCCGAGCAGACGCGGATATCGGATTTGACCATCCGCCTACTCCTCGTCGGTCCGTCGCTCGCGGTGGAACTCCCCGGACCCACCCGCGGCTTCGATCGTTTCGCGGGCGCGTCCGGCGCTCGCCTCGAGTTCGTCCTCGGCGGTCTTATAATTCGGCGCTTGGACGCGGATTCGATACTCCGGAGAACCCACGTACGTCACCTCGAGATCGACCTCTTCTGGGATCTCTCCGTTGCCCTCGGCGGCTTGGAGCGCCTCGCGGACGTCCTCGACGCCTTCGGTGTCGGGCGAGCGGAGATCGACGTAGCCGGTGACCGTAACGTACGGGACGGAGACGTTCTCGCGCGCTGTCTCGACGACCGCGTCGATCTCGTCGTCGTCGAGATCCGTCCCCTCGATCGCTTCGGGGCCGTGGATCGCCGCCTGCTCGAACCCCGCGTACAACGAGCCGTGGTCCTCGATCAGTTCGTTGGCGATCCGGCGGAAGTCGTCGTCTTCGATCTCCTCGCCGAAGGCGATCTCCATCCACTTGTCCGCCTTCTGCTCGTTCTTCCAGTCTTGGATCTTGTCTGAGCGTTGGTGGTCGTTGACGTCCTTGATCGAGAGGTCGACCTGTTGGGCGCTCTCGTCGACGTCGATCACCTTGCAGACGACCATCTGATCGACGCTCACGTGATCGCGGACGTTCTTGATCCAGCCGGAGGCGACCTCGCTGACGTGGACCAGTCCGCGTTTGTTCTCGTACTCCTCTAGATCGACGAAGACACCGAAATCCTCTATCTCGTCGACGCGTCCGACGACGAGTTCACCTGGCGTGGGCCAGCCGCTGTATTTCATACCTCAACGTATCCATCTGATGAGAATAAAAGCACCGTTGTCGCCCGCCGGCCGATCCTTACCGCGCTTCGACGACCTCGACGACGTCGCCGTGGAGCGTCGCCTCGCCGCCAGTCGGGGTCGCGAGCGTCGAGCCGCAGACGGCGCAGCTGACGGTACTCGCCGCTTTTCCGAACAGCACCTGCTCGTTCTCACAGTCGTCACAGCGGACGCGGATGAATGCTCCCGTCATGATCACTCCTGGAAGGTGAGTCGACCGGCGCGCCATCCCTCGCGGAGGTGGGCTTTGCCGCACTCGCCGCAGCGGTACTTTAGATCGGTCTTTTTTGTCGGCTTGTCGCCACCGGGAACCTTCGAGAAGCGCCCCGCGTTACCGATGACAGCCTTCCCGCGACGGGTTCGGCGGGCGTCCCACTTCGTTCCCGAGGACCGTCCCGTTCGAACCTTCTCGACCTCGTGTTCGTGATGAGTGTGACAGTGCGGGCAGTACGTATTAAACCGGCGTGGCATTTCCATAGGTACCGATCGGTAGTAGACGGTGGGTTAAAACGAGTTTGGTTTTTGTTTCGACGTACCCTGTCGCGGGTGCGAAGGGCTTAACCCGAATTCGTTCGAACGCCCTGATATGAAGAATCTCATCCTCTACGGGGACCCCGGAATCCGAAAGGGTGCCATCATCGAGCACGAGGGCCAGGAGTACGTCTGCTTCGGCATCTCACGGCAGGGCGAGTGGCACGGCCCCGAGGAGGTGCAACTGTGGTGTACGATCGGCACGGCCGACGAACAAGAGGATTTCGAACGCCGGAATTACATCCCGATGCGCCTCGATACCGAAGCCGTCGACGCCGAGGAGATCACGGTCAAGCAAGCGAAAGGCGATCCAGCGACCGTCTGAGGGCGGCCCCAACCGTTTTACGACGTCGCGTTCGACGCGTTGCCCGTCTGCTCCGAGGCTTCGTCGCCTCCGTCGTCGCGTTCGTCTTCGGCCGGGATCGACGCGCCATTCTCGTCATCCGTTTCGTCGCCAACGTCCCTTTTGGGGATCAACACTTCGAGCGTCCCGTTTTGTGTTACCGTGGCTTCGGCGCGGTCCGCGTCAACGGACGCGTCCGGAGACAAAGCCACGGAGCCGTCGAGGGAGAGTCCACGCCCCGGAAAGACGATCTCGTACCCGTCGTGGAACTCCCGGAATCGATCGATGTGTACGAACAGCGTCCCGTCTTCGAACCTGACTGCGATGTCCGTCGCCTCGGCCCCAGGCGCGTCGAAGACGGCGAGATAGGCGTCGTCGCTCTCGAGCAGATCGGCCGAGAGCGACCTGTGTTCTTGGAGTCGGCTAATCACCCGACCGACGCCGTCGAGAACGGTTCGTCCGAGCGACGCCCCCACCTCGCGGATCATACCTGTCGCTCCTCTAGCCCGTTGCTCTCCCCGCAGTACGGGCAGGTGAACGATTCGACGCCGGTTCCGTCCGGCATCGAGTACCGGTAGTGCAGTTCGACCATGTCGAGATCGCACTCGTCTCGCGTACAGACGACTTCGAGCGTTTTCGGCATGAGCACCCCTACGGGCGAGACGTTAATCAATTCCCCGGCGATGTGGCTTCACGATGCCAGATCGGGTGAGCCGGGCGGGCGATACTCTCGGGTGCTCACCGCGCGTCGGCCGAGACGAAATCTATATTAAATAACCGCCGAAACCATCGCCCATGGTCAAAGTACTCGAACTGGCTTGGGGCGTCGGATTCGGACTGTTCATCGGTGCGTTCTTCGGATTCGTCCTGTCCCGCGGTGACATCCTGTTTGCCGGCGTCGGGGCCATCGCCCTCGCCGCCGTCGCAGTGATCTACGCGTTCACGCTCGGTCGAACGAGCGATCTCGACGCCACCCGTCCGAACGCACACTGATCGGCGACCTCCACCGATCGCGATTCCTTCATCGGACGTCGTTTCCCGCCGAGCAGACGGTCCCGTTCGTCCGAGTGGGAGTGCCCCCCGAAAACTCCGATTCGATCCACCGCCAGTTCGTCCATCGTCCATCAGCTGACCTCGGTTCCGCACCGGTGAAGCGTCGTCTCCGCGTCGCATCCGCATCCGTTTTATCCGTCGATACCCTGCACACGTGTATGAAGGATCCGGCGGATCTCGACGTCACGATCGTCGACGGCTACGTCGACGAGCCGGCACACTTCGGCGTCCCGCCGTACATCTCGACGTATCCGCGCTTCGCGGCCGGCGCAGCCGTCGATGCCGGCGTCCCCGTCGAGTCGATCACGTACCATACGATCGACGGGCTTCGCGAGGACCGCGTCAGGTGGCGCGACGTCGCCGACGCCGACCTGCTCGTCTACGTCGGCGGCATGACGGTCCCCGGCAAATACGTCGGCGGCACGCCCGCCGAACCCGACGAAGTCAAAAAACTCGCCTGGGTCGCCGAGGGGACGAGCGTGATGGGTGGACCGGTCCGGTTCGGCGTCGGCGAGGCGAACGAAGGCGCGACGGAAACGAAACGCCAGAACCTCGATTACGACTTCCTCGCGATGGCCGACATCGAGGCCGCCGTCTACGATCTCGTTCACGGCGGACTGGAGGGCTTCGAGAACCGCTACCGCGACAACGCCGAACTGGATCGGTGGGCCTCGAAGGGCGCGTTCATCATCGAACAACATCCCGATCACCCGGACTACCTCATCTGCGAACTCGAAACCTCGCGAGGGTGTCCGTACCGCTGTTCGTTCTGTACGGAACCGATGTACGGCGATCCGAGTTTCCGGACGCCCGAATCGGTCGTCGGCGAGGTAGCTCGACTCTCCGATCACGGTGCGAGGCACTTCCGACTGGGCCGACAGGCCGACATACTCGCCTACGGCGGGGACGGAGAAGCCCCCAATCCCGACGCGCTCGAAGCGCTCTACGGCGGCATCCGCGATGCAGTGTCGGACCTCGGGACGCTCCACCTCGACAACATGAATCCGGTGACGATCACGGAGTATCCCGAACGATCACGCGAGGGAATCCGCATCATCGCCGAGCACAACACGCCAGGTGACACCGCCGCCTTCGGGCTGGAATCGGCCGATCCGGTCGTCCAAGAGAAGAACAACTTGCTCGTGACCGCCGACGAGTGTCTCGAAGCGGTCCGGGTCGTCAACGAGGAGGGCGGCTGGCGTCCCGGCGAGGCGGCCGACGGCGAGCACGCGTACGGTCCCTCGCTCGACCCGAACGCCGACCGCCTCCCGAAACTGCTGCCAGGGATCAACCTCGTCCATGGTCTCGCTGGCGAGCGCGAGGAGACCTTCGAACACAACAAACAGTTCCTCCGGGACGTCTACGAGGAGGGGCTGATGGTCCGCCGGATCAACATCCGACAGGTAATGGCCTTCGAGGGGACTGAGATGGCTGAGACCGGAGCCGACATCGCCCACGATCACAAGAAACTGTTCAAGCGGTACAAACGAGAGGTCCGCGAGGAGATCGACAACCCGCTGCTCCAGCGGGTCGCGCCGCCGGGGACCGTCCTCCCGAACGTCTACCTCGAATACCACCAAGGCGGCAAGACGTTCGGCCGCCAGTTGGGCACGTACGCGCTGTTGGTCGGGCTTCCCGGCGAACGCGAACTCGGCCGGACTATCGATGTGGCGGTCACCGACCACGGCTTCCGGTCCGTCTCCGGGGTTCCATATCCCCTCGACATCAACGCCGCCTCGATGGACGAACTCCGGATGCTCCCCGGCGTCGGTAAACAGCGCGCCGGCAACATCGTCGTCGGTCGCCCCTACGAGCGCGCCGCCGAGGCGGCCGACGACCTCGACCTCTCGCGGTTTTGTACGGTGTCCGTCCCCGAGGGTGCGGACTGATTCGGTGGACGTGTATTGATACGTGGTTACGAAATATGTATCGCGATCGTGTTTTCCCGCCGCTACGGCTGTGCGCTCTCTCCCCGCAAAAAAGAAGGCCGATGTTCCGGGCCGCCTCGGATTGCGCCGACAGTCTCACTGGCTCCCGCGCTTGTTGGTGTTCATGCCGAGCACCCGGTTGATCACACACCGCTGTGTGTACCCGGTGACGAGCAGGACTGCGCCGATCACCACGAGGATAATCGACGTCAGTGCCTGCGGCGCGGGGCCGACGGCGACGGGTATCGCACCGGCGTAGCCGGTGATCCCCACGACGAGGAGTATCGCCCCGATCACGAACCGCCCGATTCTATCATATCCACCGACGTTTTTTTCCATTGATCTCCCTCCGGACGAACTTTGTCCTCCATCGGCATAATCTCACGCCCCGTTTATTCACTCTTTTATAACTTCCCGGGCGAGGTCGGACGGCTCAGAATCAGTATGTAACTATACGCCTCGGAGTCGGACGCTTCGTGGATCGGCTCTCGCTCGTCGGCCAGACACCCCTCGGAGCGTATATAACCGTCTCGACGACACGCCCGACGACTTCCCGCGAGATTCAAGTTCCAGCGATCGGTACGCACGGGTAGTGGCAGTTTCCTTCGATCTCTTCGACACGCTCGTTTCGGTCGACACGCCCGGTTCCCCCGCGGCGGCGGTCGCCGCGGAGCTGCGCGACCGCGGCGTCTCGGTCCCGTCCGATTTCGGTGACGCCTACCGGGAGGTCCACATCGAGGCGCCGGCCGGCGCGGAGGTCCCGCTTCCGGCCCACGTCGCCGCGGCGCTGTCCTCGCGCGGCGTCGACGCCCCGAACAACGCGGCTCGTCGGGCGGTCGTCGCCGCGTTCGACCCCGAGGTGGAGCGACGGGAGGGCGCTCGCGCGGCGATCGACGCCGCGGCCGATCGCGGCCCGGTCGCCCTCTGTTCGAACTGCAGCGTCCCCGAACTCGTCGGCCGGACGCTCGTCCGCGCGCGGCTTCGCGGCTCCTTTGACGCCGTCGTCACCAGCGTCGGCTGCGGCTGGCGAAAACCCGACGCGATAACGTTCGAGCACGTCGGTGCACAACTCGGCGTCGAGACGGACTCGATCGTCCACGTCGGCGACGATCCCGAAACCGACGGCGGTATCGAGACTGTGGGTGGCGAGTTCGTCGACGTCGCCGAGACGCCGCTTTCGTCGCTCCCCGAATACCTGGAGTCCGGCCCGTGATCGATCCCGGACTCGCGCTCGTCGTCGCCGTCGTCTTCGCTGCCGGGCTCGAAACCGCGGTCGGCGAACCACCGGCCGATGCGCACCCGGTGGCGCTTCTCGGACGCGTGATCGAGTGGTTAGAGCCGAAGCGCTTCGGCGCTCCGAAACTCACCGGAGCCGTTTACGCGCTCGCGGTCCCGGTCGGGTGTGCCCTCGTCGCCTACGGGATCGTGCGACTAGCGGAGACGGCGATGGTCCCCATCGCGGGCGCGCTCGTCGCGGGGGTCGTCCTGTGGATCTCCTCAAGCGTTCGATTGCTCCTCGAGAGCGCTCATCGCGTCATCGATCTGAGTGCGGACGATCCCGCCGCCGCACGCGGAGCGCTCCCCGCGCTCGCCGGCCGCGACCCCGACGAACTCACGCCGGAACTCCTGCGGAGCGCCGCCATCGAGAGCCTCGCGGAGAACTTCTCTGACGGCCTC
Organism: Natronomonas sp.; assembly: GCF_046483325.1. GTDB lineage: Archaea > Halobacteriota > Halobacteria > Halobacteriales > Haloarculaceae > Natronomonas. The sequence continues at coordinate 11,816 of NZ_JAWODL010000045.1, forward strand.
CTCGCGCCGCTCTCGGCGTTTGTCGCCCTCTCGTTCGTCTCGATCCCTGCCGCCGCCGCCGGCGCGGCGTTCGTCAAGGGCGCGAACACCATGGACTCGATGCTGGGATATCCGGGGCCGTTCGGCTGGGGGAGCGCTCGCCTCGACGATCTGGTCATGTTCGTTCCGGCCCGTCTCTCGGCGCTGTTCGTCGGACTCGCGGCCGGCGATCCGGACGCCCCTCTCCGCGCGCGGCGGTACGCGCCCGAAACGCCCTCCCCGAACGCCGGATGGCCCATGGGCACGCTCGCGGCCGCGCTGAACGTCCGATTGGAAAAGCCGGGCGTGTACGTCCTCAACCACGTATCGGACTATCCAACGGTTGCTGACGGCTACGACGCGCTCGCGGCGATTCGCCGCGCTTCGACGGCGGCGTACGGCTGTGCCGTCGCAGCCGGGGTGATCAGATGGCTCTGAACACGGTCGCCGGTGGGATCCGCGGTGCGATCGCGTTTCTCACCCGACTTCCGATCGCGTCCGGTGCGGACGACTGGGAGCGCTTTCGGGCGTTTCCAGCGGCGTTTCCGATTGTCGCGTATCTCGTCGGCGCGCTCGCGGCGCTCCCGTTTGTGCTCGGCTTCCCCACACCGACGGCAGCCTTCGCGTATCTCGCGGTTCTCGTCGCCCTCGTCGGTATTCCACACCTCGACGGCGCCGCGGACCTGGGCGACGCGATGGCCGCACACGGTGCCGAGGAGACGATACAGGCGCTGAAAGACACGGAGACTGGTGTGGGCGCGATCGTCGCGGTCGTCCTCGTCGTTTCCGGACTCGTCCTCGCGGGACTTACGCTTTCGACGCTCCCGCTGGCCGCCGCGGTCGGCCTCGTCGTCGCCGCCGAGGTCGGCGCGAAACTCGGGATGGCGACCGTCGCCTGCCTCGGGACCGCGGCCCACGAGGGACTCGGCTCTGCGTTCACCGAGAGCGCGGATTCGCAGTTGCTGCTCGGCCCGATCATCGTCGCGCTCCCGGCCGCGTTTCTCGCGCCGTTGCCCGCCGGTCTCGCCGCCGTCGCGGTCGGGCCGCTCGTCGCCATCCTGCTGATCCGGTGGGCGAACCGATCGATCGGCGGCGTCAACGGCGACGTCTTCGGCGCGACCAACGAACTCGCTCGCGTGCTCGCGCTCCACGTGGGGGTGATCGCGTGGACGCTCTGGTGATGTGCGGCGGCGCGGGGACGCGCCTCGACCGCGGCGAGAAGCCGCTCTTTCAGGTCGGTGGCGTGCCGATGATCGACCGGGTGCTCCGGGCGATCGAGGCGAGTCGGATCGAGGCCGCCTACGCCGTTACGTCGCCGTTAACGCCCGAGACGACGCGACGACTCGACGGTCGGGTTCCGGTCATCGAGACCTCGGGCGACGGGTACGTCGCGGATCTCTCAGCGGCGCTCGAACGGGTCGACCCGCCTGTTCTGACGGTCGTCTCCGACCTACCGCTGTTGACCGGCGAGGCGATCGACCGGACGATCGACGCTTACACCGGCGGTGCGCTGACCGTCTGCGTCCCCACTGCGCTCAAACGACGCCTCGGCGTTAGCGCCGAGACGACCCGCCAACACGGTGGCCGAGAGCTCTCTCCGACCGGATTGAACGTCGTCGGTGAGCCCGCCGGCGAGACCATCCGAATTAGCTACGACGCCCGCCTCGCGATCAACGTCAATCGCCCATCGGACGGTGCAGTCGCCGAGGCGTTCGTCCCAATACTCGACGGAGGTGTCGACGAGTATGGATCCTGACAGCATCGACGACGTAACCCGTGTCCCGCACGGCTCGAGCGACGACCCTGACGTGCTCGATTTGAGCGCGAACATCAACCCGCGCGTGCCCGACGGATCGCGGCGGGTGTACCGCGAGGCGTTCGAGGACGCACGCTCGTACCCGAACGATTCCTATCCGGATTTTCGACACGCGGCGGCCGAGTACGTCGGCTGTGACCCGACCAACGTCGTCCCGACGGCCGGCGGCCTCGCGGCGATCCGACTTGCGATCGGTGTGACTGTTTCCCCGGGTGATCGCGTCCTCGTCCCGGCCCCGTCCTTCGGCGAGTACGTCCGCGAAGTCGAGTTAGCCGGCGGGGTGTCGATCGTCGTCTCCCACGACGAAATCCTCGACCGCGACCCCGCCGACTACGCGGTGGCGATCGTCTGCACGCCGAACAACCCGACCGGCGAGTGCTATCCGACCGCGGACCTCCGGGCGTTCGCCGACCGCTGCGAGACGGCCGAAACGACGCTGCTGGCGGACGAGGCGTTCTTGGGATTCACCGATCGGCCCTCGCTGGCCGGCCATCCGGCCGTCGTCGTCGCCCGCTCGCTTACCAAGCTGTTCGGGCTGCCGGGGCTTCGAGCCGGGTTCGCGGTCGCCGACGGTACCGTCGGTGAACGCCTCCGGACGGCGCGCCCGGCGTGGTCGCTCGGCGGGCCCGCCGCCGCGGTGGGCGCACACGCGATGGCGGACTCGGGGTTTGTCGACGAGACTCGGCGTCGCGTCGATCGTGAGCGAGCGTTCCTCCGAGAGGGGCTCGGAACTCGCGGGTTCGACGTGTTTCCGTCCGACGCGCCGTTCGTGCTCTGCGACGTCGGCGAGTCGCCAGACGAACTCCTCGCGGCGTGTCGCGAACGGGGCGTCGTCCTCCGGGACGCAACGACGTTTCGGGGCCTCGATAGCCACGTTCGCATCGCGGTCCGGACCCGCGGCGTGACCGACCGACTCCTTTCGGTGCTCGACGAGGTGCGCTGATGTTCGCCTACGAGCGGACCGACGATCGGCTAACGATCGGTCGCCCCGACACACGGTGGCTCTCGAACGGCTTCGACGGCGGCTACGCCACCGCCGCCGCCGCCCACAACCTGACCGTCGAGGAGGGGTTCGATCGAACCGATCTCGCGGTGTACGCGGCCGAACGGCTCGGATCGAGTCCGATCGGACCGACGCTTCTGACGGGCGTTCACCAGACGAACGCCCGCGGCGCACGGTACGGTCCGATCGAGGCCGTCGCCACGGCGGGGCTGTCGAATCCCGCGGTGCTCCCCCTAGAGGCGTCCGATGATCAGGGGTCGGCCACCCCCACGAAGGCGGATTCGGGTTTCGAGCCGGGGACGGTCAACGTCCTCCTTGGATCGGCCGAACCGCTGACCGACGGCGGCCTGGCGGGAATGCTCGCCACGGTCGTCGAGGCGAAGACGGCGACGCTCCTCGAGTTCGCTGGCTGTACGGGGACGACGAGCGACGCGGTTGTCGTCGGCTCTCCGGACCGGACGGACGGTGCGGCGTTCGCGGGGAGCTCGACCGAGATCGGCAACGCCGCGCGCGTTTGTGTACGGGACGCCGTCGTGGCCGCTTTGAACGCCCGATACGAGGGGGAGGACGCTCCCGCGATCGACGAGTCGCCGTACGGAACCGTGACCTCGGGGTCTGCGACCGTCTTCGAGCCGTGAACGCGGCGTGAACTACGGCTCAGCAAATTCGGGGTGGAGCCTCCGACCTCGAATAGGTCGGGGACGAAACCGACATGGTACGCCATAACCGACAGACTGCGACCAACCGACTCCCGAGCGTATAACTACCGTAAGCTACTCTCTGAAGTATGGACGTGCGTCGAACCGCCGTCGTGAAACTCGCCGTTTCTGACGAGCAACGCGACGCACCCCACCGAACCGCCGAACGATACCTGTACTGCGCGAACCGGACTGCCGACTACTGTTGATCCGAAACCTCATACACCGAGTGCAAGACTAACAAGCGACAGGCCCGCGACGCACTCTACTCCGAACTCCGAGAACAGACGGAGTTACAGGCACAACTCGTCCAAGCCGCGATACGCCGCGCCGTCGAAGCTGCCAAAGGCGTCATCGAACGATGAAAAAAGCACAGCGCGTTTCTTGTCCCACGTTCACTGCCGAGACGATGGATTACGACACGCGGAGCGCGACCTTCTACCGCAACGAGGTGTCGCTGGCGACTGTTGAGGGGCGGGTCGACCCCTCGTTCGTTCTCCCGGCAGACAGCCCGACGCCCTATGAGCGGTACGTCCTCTCCGAGGACTACGAGTTCCGTGAGAGTACGCTTCGGTACGACGCGGCCACCGACGAGTTCTATCTCAGTATCTCGACTCGGCGGACTGGCGGCGGTGACGAGACACAACACGTCTCGTCCACACACCAGAAGCGTTCTGGGGACGACGACGCAGAGGGTTCGGAAGATACCGGGCACCCCGACCAAACGGTCCTCGGTATCGACCTCGGCGTCAACAGTCTCGCCGTCTCCTCGATCGGCACGTTCTGGCAAGGCGACGACTACGACCACTGGTGCAGCGAGTTCGAGAAGCGACGTGGAGAGATGCAACAGCGCGGCACCCAAGCCGCGCACAACGCCTTGCTTCGCCTCGGGAAACGGGAAGAAGCACGGCGGAAACAGTACATCCACACCGTCGCCAACGAACTTGTCACGGAAGCCGTCGAACACGACTGCGACGTTATCGTGTTCGAGGGCTTGACCGACATTCGAGAGCGGCTTCCGCAGGCGAATTGGCACCACGTCTGGGCGTTCCGACGCCTGTTCGAGTATGTCTCCTACAAGGCCCTGGAACGCGGTGTCTCCGTGGAGCAAGTCGAGCCGAACCACATGTCCCAACGCTGTTCTCGGACGGACTGTGGGTTCACGCATGACGACAAACGCCACGGAGAGCACTTCGAGTGCCAGAAGTGCGGGTACAAGGTCAACGCGGATTACAACGCCGCGAAGAACATCGGGCTACGATACGCTCGAAAGCGAACCCACAAACTCCGTTCCTCGCCCACTTCGGGGAGCGGAGACGCACCAGTAGACGTGCGTATACATGGTGGGACGTTGAACGGCAAGAGTCACCGGCCTATTACTGGGGACTGATTGCCGGGAGTCTACATCAAAGCCACTGAAAGGCGAAACCTTTCAAGGCCTTGGCAGAGCCATGCTCTGCCAGTGGCCCCACCCTCAAGGACCGAGGCACGTCAGCGCCGAGGGAGTAGGATCGGGTAGTTTACAGTTCGCTCATCGCAGCACCGGCCCCGGCCGCGACGAGTGTCGCGGCCAGAACCAGCGCCAACCCAGGTGTGAACGAGCCGGTCGCGTCACGAAGCGCCCCGATGACCACCGGGCCGAGAAAGCCGCCGATCTCTCCGACAGCGAAGACGAGGCCGACCGCGGTGCCGGTCAGCGCGGGCCCGATCCCGTCGAGTTCGACGGGGATCGCCCGAATCAGCGGTGCGAGTCCGCCCATACCGAGACCGACGAGCGCGACCGGGGCCGCGAGTAACAAGGCCACCGACGGCTCAAAGAAGAGTCCAGCGACGCCGACGCCGGCGATGCAGCCGCAGGCGATCACCGCCTCTCGGGGGCGGTCAACTCGTTCGGCGATCGCCGGGATGGCGAGCACCCCGACCACCTGTCCGGCGACGAGAACGGAGGTCACGCCGCCCGCGAGGCTTGGATCGACGCCGCGAGTCTCGAACAACGTGACGAGCCATCCCTGCAGACCGTGATTGATGAACAGGTACATCGTGCCGAGCACGACCAACAGCCGGAGATCGCGGTGGGCGAACACGGCCCGCACGTCATCCGTGAGCGACGCGAGCCTAAAGCTCCCCCCATCGTCATCGGATTCGTGGTTGCCGGCCGGAATCGACCACGCGAGCAGCGCCCAGACGCCGGCGAGGCCGATCGCCGCCGCCCCGCTCGCGAAAAACAGCGGTCGCCAACCGCCGAGGGCGGGGCCGAGCACCGGCCGTCCCAGCGCGAAGGCGCTCGCGCTGCCCGCGTAGGAGGCGACGAGATAGACTGACGCCGCCCGGCCGACGAGATCCGTCGGATACAGTTCGGCGGCGAGCTTCGGCAGCCCAAACGTGAGGCCTGTCGCGCCGACGCCCATCAACAGCGTGAACGCGAGCATGCTCGGAAAGTCGGGTGCGCTCGCCCGTCCGAGCTGTCCGAGCCCCGCGAGCGCGACGCCCACACCGATCCCGACGCGCGCGCCGACGCGATCGATGACGAGCCCGCTCAACAGCCCCAGCGGGATGTAGGTGAGCGGGATCGCGCCCGCCAAGACGCCCGCCTGCGTCCCGCTCAGTCCCATCGCATCGATGATCGGCCCGAGATACGCAGGCAGTGAAAACCACACGAACAACAGCGCGCCGTATCCGATCCCGCCCACCGAAAGCAGGGCAGCGTTTTCGATCTTCGTCGGTCGACGTCCCATCGTCTCGGCGTTCATCCCCTCGCGGTATATGGTCTGCTATCGCCGACTCCACCGATCGACGCCGCCGGGTCATGGTTCGCGCCGACGGGCTTGTGTCGTTTCGGATCGAAGCGTCGGTATGGCTGTCCCCTACACTTGCGACGGCTGTGGGGCCCCGCTCGGTTCCGTCGACGACCTCCACCGCGAGCCGACCACCACGGGCCGCTCGTGGTACTGTGCGTACTGTCGGACGCCGGTGCCGTCGATCGTCGCCGAACGGCTCTCTCATCGGCGCGATGGTTCGCCGACGGATCGGCGTCCCTAGTCCCGCAATCGGACCGATACCCCGGCGAATCCACACGAATCACACGACGGTATCGTCCGATCGCCGAATGTGTACGTCGACAGCGACGCCCCGCACCGTGGACAGCGGTCATCGGGTGCGACCCGGCCGTTTTTCACCCCGGCGAGGACGAGCCTGGCGCGGATTCCATCCGTCATCGATTCGTCGATCGATCCGCCCCAGATGACGTGCGCGTTCGGTCCGACGTGTGTGCGGACCGTCGAAACCGCCTCGCTGACGTCCGTGACCGACATTCCGGGTGGGCCGACCAGGTCGACGAGAACGCCGCCCACCGGATCGGTTTCGATCCCGGTCGCCAGCGTACCGAAGGCGTTTTTCACCGCCATCGCCGGATCGCCCTCCCGGTCCTCACCGGCACAGAGGGCGCCCATCCGAACGGAGCGAAACACCGTTTCGGCGTCCGCGAGATCGATATTGACGACGCCGGGTTCGCGGACGGTCGAAACGAGCGTTCCGACGGCTGCAGCCAGATCTTCGGCGCCTTCCCCCGAGGCCACGATCACCGCATCGACGCGCTCGGCGAGCGCGTCGAGTGCGGCCCGCTCGCCCGCTATCGGATGGTTCGGCACCGTCACCACGGCGAAACGGATCGGTACGTCGGCCGGATCGAGACGTCCGGCTGACGCTTCCGTCGTCGCGAGCGAGGAGCCGTCGACCGCAGTGATGGCCGCATCCGGCGTCCCGGCCGCGTCCACCGCCGGCCAATCGCTGTCGGCGATTCGGGTCGCCGCGATCTGACCGATCGAACCGTGCCCGACGACGAGTATCGACTCCCCGAGCGCGTCGACGGCGAGTCGAAGCTCCTCGTCGGTCGTCATGGTCACAGCATGGCTATCGGATAGTATGACGGTTGTGGCTCTATCCGTCCGTGAGAGGGTTACTCGCTAACTGCCGGTTCGGGTCGGTACCCTCGACTGACGCGCTTCCAAATCCCGGTCCGGAACCGATAATAGTTCAGCGCTGCCGGGATCGAGGTCTCGGCGAAAAATGCGAGGTACAGTCCGTAGATCCCCAACGGCGTGGTCGCGCCGAGGTAGACCAGCGGGATCGACGCGCCGAACGCGCCGATAGCCTGGCTCATGAACGGCCAGCGGGTGTCTCCAGCCGCGTTCAGCGGCCCGGACGATCCGCCGGAGACGCCCTGAAACACGATCGCGAGGCAGGCGACCCGAACGAGATCTATCGCGATCGGTACCGCAGGTGCGCTCGGATCGTCGACGAACAGCGTCACGATCGGATCGGCGAACGCGAATACGAGCGCCGCCGAAACGGCGTACACCGCGACCGAAAACCGGATGATCTCGCGGCCGTAGGCCTCGGCGGTCGTCTCCGATCCCACACCGAGTTCTTGCCCCACGAGACTCGACGATGCGAGACCGAACCCCCATCCCGGCGTGTTCATCAGTCCCCAGATTCGGCGCGCGATGACGAACGCCGAGACGACGTCACGGCCGAAGAGATCGAGGATCGCGAACATCGGGAACTCCGCGACGGTCCAGACGAGATTCCGGCCCATGATCGGCAGGCCGATGGTGACGAGGTCCGTCACAGTTCCTGGCTCCACGTACGGCCCGGTCGGATCGATGGTGACCGGAAACGCGCCGGCACCGGGGAACCGACCGGCGGTGAGGCCGACGGCGAATGCGGCGGTCACGCCCACGTTCGAGAGGACGGTCCCGAGCGCGGCCCCGACGACTCCCATTTCGAGACCGAATATCAACACGGCGTTCAACGCGACGTTTAGCGCCGCACCGCCGGCGCGAAGCACCATCGCAGTGTACGCGTCGTCGCACCCGACGAGCGTTCGGCTCGCGACGAGGTTGAGTCCCGCGAAGGGAATCCCGAACGCGACCACTCGGAGGTACGTACCGCCGGCAGCGATCACCTCCGGGTCACTGCTCAACAATCCGATGAGCTCCGGACCGAACCGCGAAAACCCTGCCGTGATCGGGACCGATGCCACGACGACGAGGAGGACACTCGATCGTACCGCCAATCCGAGATCGCCGTACGCACCTGCTCCGTACCGTTGACTGACGAGGGCGATCGTTCCTCCCGCGACCCCCCCGCCGACGGCGAAGGCGAGCCCCCAAAACGGCCCTGCGATCCCGACTCCGGCGATGGCCGCCGAGCCCACCGCGATACCGACCATCGCCACGTCGACCGCGTTCTTCGACATCCGGGCGATACCCGTGACGATCCGTGGCCACGCGAGATCGGTAGTTCGCCTCGCGCGGTCTTCGCTAACGAGTCCCGCTCGTGCGAGCGCGAGACCGATCGCGAGGATCCCTATACGGATCGGATTCGGTATGGAGGGCACGTCGTATCGATATCTGACCGGTCACCCGGCCAAAACGCTTTCCGTCCGCTCCGAGACGCAATAATCACGTACCCCCAGTGCGTAGCGCCGCCACGACATGTCAGAGAATACTTCGACGTACGGAAAGACGGGTGCAGCGGGCCTCCTCGCCGCCGTCCTCGTGTGGGGTGTCGCCGTCGTGCTCGCCGAGACGGGCGCGAACCCCGACACGCTGACGCAGAGCCTCGGATACGTTGGGCTCGCGTTGCTCGCGATCGGTGCGGTCGCGCTCGCCGCGATGCTCGTCGGCATCTACACCGACGCGGAACTGTAGTCGTTCTCACGTACTGATAGCTGATAGAACGTATCGCCGCCGGGCGGGGCGTCCGAAGCCTTCCGCCGGCGGCGTACCTCCGTTCTTCACTGAGATCCCGATACTCCTCGAAGGCGCTACATCACCCCATCGATGATGCCGCTCTCGCCGTTTCGCCGCCGGTAGGCCGCTGTCAGTCGATAGGCAACGACGTACCCGACCGCGGTGAACACCACCGCGAGAATGAAGTTCCCGAGGAGGAGCCGGACGACGACCTCCGGCGCAGCCGACAACGAGATATCCGAGCGACTCACGCCACCCACAGGGCCGAGGAGCAGCGAGCCGAGCCAGAAGCTCGATCCGTAGACGCCCCACTTTACCGGCGGATTCAACACGATCACCGACGAAAAAAGCGCGAGCTTCGAAACGTTCGAAAAGACGTACGCGATGACGATGAACAGCAAAAACCCCGTCCCGAGCGTCGGGAGCGACGTGATGAAGACGCCCAACGCGAAACTGCCGGCCACCTGTTTTGGGGTGTATTCCCCGTCCAGAGACGCCTCTATCTCGTGTTTGAGTTCCTCCCGGATCGAGCGAACGTACGCTCGGAGTCGACTCATTGTGTTACTGTACCACCCCCGAGGGAAAGAATCTATCGAGAACGAAGTTACTCGCTGGATTCGGAGACCAACGTGAGCGTATAGTCCTCGTCTCGGAACCGTACGTCGGTTTTGACGGCTCCGTCCGTCGTCACCAGATCCGTGTCAGTGTGGGCTTCGATCCGATCGCCGAGGTCCGCGAGCCCCTCCGAGGGGCCGGTTTCGTTCGCCGAGGGAGCCCACGAGACGCACCGCTCGACGTGTTCGTCCGCTATCGCGGTTTCGACGACGACGACGGCCTCCGCCGACAGCGACTCCGGATCCAGCGTCAGGGGCGACTCGGCGGGCGGTGTCGGGTCTAACGAGAGCCGAACGGTCGCTCCGCGACAGCTCGATCCGGGGTCGGATACGCAGCCAGTAATCGCCACGAGAGCGAGCGTACAGACGCCTCGACGAGTCGATCTCACGTTCGCTCGTGCGGGATCGAACGCGAAGTGCGTTGTGATGGCCGACGGTGCCACTGAGCCGGACGAACGAGACGCGACGGTCTGCGGACTTTTCGAACGCGTCGTCGCTATTCGTCACCGGTGAGATGTCGGAGGACCGCTTCGGTACTGTTCGCCACCGATTCAGGATCGCTGCCGGCCGCGGCGGCCGCGTCGGGGTCTTTGAGCAGGTGACCGGTGGTAAGACAGACGACGTCCTCGTCGGCACCGACGGTGCCCTCCTCGCGGAGTTTTCTGAGGCCGGCGATCGAAGCCGCCGATGCCGGCTCGACACCGACACCCTCCTCGGCGAGGTCGCGTTGGGCGGCCGTGATCTCCGAATCGGAGACGGCGACCGCCGTGCCGCCGGTCTCACGAATGCCCGGGAGCGCCTTCGGCGCGTTCACCGGATTGCCGATCCGGATCGCGGTCGCGATCGTCTCGACGTTCTCCCAGCGGCGCGTGTCTTCGAGGCCCTCCTCGATGGCTTCGACCATCGGTGCGGCGCCCTCGGCCTGTACGCCGGTCAGTTTCGGCACGTCGTCCTCGTCGAGATCGCCGCCCGCGACCAGCTCTCGGAAGCTCTTGTACAGCGCGGCGGTGTTGCCGGCGTTGCCAACGGGGAGGACGATCCGGTCCGGGAACCGGCCGTGATCGACTCGGAACGCCTCGAGTATCTCTAGGCCGATCGTCTTTTGACCCTCCAATCGGAACGGGTTCAGCGAGTTGAGGAGATACGCCTCCCCTCGATCCGCGAGGTCCTGGACGATGTCGAGACACGCGTCGAAGTTGCCGTCGACTTCGAGGATCCGCGCCCCGTGGAGGCTCGCCTGCGCGATCTTGCCCGCGGCCACTTTCCCTGCGGGCAACAACACGAGCGTCTGAAGCCCCGCTCGCGCGCCGTAGGCGGCCAGGGCAGCTGAGGTGTTCCCGGTCGACGCGCACGCCAGCCGGTCGACGCCGAGTTCCTGGGCGACCCTAACGCCGACGGTCATCCCGCGGTCCTTGAACGAGCCGGTCGGGTTCATCCCCTCGTGTTTGACCCGGAGGTTCCGAACGCCGATCTCCTCGCGAAGCCGCGGAACCCGGTGAAGCGGCGTGTCCCCCTCGGGAAGCGTGACGCCCGCCTCGAAGGGCAACGCCACGTTGTACCGCCAGACGCCGCGGCCATCGAACTCCTCGAACGTCGGGTAGCGATCGTACCGTACCTCGAGGAGCCCACCACAGTTCGAGCAGGTGTAGATGATGTCGTCGAACGGCGGATGTTCGTGTCCGCACTCGATGCAGTGCAGCCAAACGCCATCGTCGGCCACTTCGGGTGCGTCAGGGGTCTCGGGAAGTTCGAGGTCTGCCATTGTGTACCGTCCGGAGTCGATCCGCAAAAAGGGGCCGCTTTCCGACCGCCAATTCGATCAGATCAGAGCTTCAATTCGGACCTTCGTGTGTGAATCCGAGGTTCTCGATGCACTCGCGCATTTCCTCCTCGTCGGTGTGTTTGTGCAGGATCGTCGGTGAGTCACAGTAGTAGATTTCGCCGTCGAACCGCAGCGTCAGCTCTTCCAGGGAGCCCAACACTTCCGTTCGAACGATGAACCGTTCGCCCGCTTGCAGTCCGGAAAGTAGTTCTTCGGCGGTTCGTTCGCCCGGCTCGATAACGATCGATTCAGTCATACCCATACCAACGTGCCCCAACTACTTTATTTGAAGGAGAACGGAATATTATTGATACATGGTAACATTTATCATTCATCCGAACGAGCCGGTTCGTATAGGGCGATTTCGCCCGTGACCCGAAATGTCCGCACCACTCGAAAACGATCCCGACGGTGACAGCCTGTCCCAGCAGGACAGCGATTGCATCGAGCTGACGCTCGAAACCGGCGAGGTCGTCATCTATCGGGCGGACAACCCGAGCGCGTGGATCCAATCCGACACGGCCGTCGAGCTCTCCTCGTCGGCGTGATCGCGTTCGATCGTTACGGGAACTCGTCGATCCGTTCGTGCACGTAGGCCGCCCACTCGTCCAGCGTCTCGTGCATCAGTTCGCGGGCCTCCTCCGGTGCAATCGCTCGGTACTGATAGATGTGTCCGCCGCTGTCGAGGAGCCGACGGCGGCGGTCGACGAGGTGCTTCTCGATGAGCGTCGTCAATCCGCGGTTGACGTTACTCCGATCGCGTTCGACAGTCTCCGCGAGCTCCGCGACGGTGCTGTCGGGTGCGTTCAAAAGCTCCAAGTAGAGGCGCGCTTCGTGTTTCTGTATCCCGAAGACGCATCGAAGCACTTCCTCGAAGCCGGGCTCCGAGTCGAGCATGAGGTCGCGAAACCGCGCGGGATCCGGTTCGGGCTCCATAGGATGATATTTTATCGAATCGGATAAAGTTCATCCGGTACCGAGAGAGCGCCGCTGTCGGCGAGCGGTCGGCGGCTTCTGCGTACGCCGTCTCGATTGCAGGGTGGTCGGATCGAACGGCGTAAGGCTGTACCGCCGAAGCGAACTGGATACCACCTTTCGCGCGTGTACTGTTATTAGTTAGCACGATAAATGGGTGGCGATGGCCGACACCATACTCAAAAACGGAACGCTCGTCACGAGCGAAGAGCGGCATCGAGCGGACGTCGTGATTCGGGACGGGCAGATCGCCGCAATCGAACTCAACGCGACGGACGGAGCGGACGAAATCGTAGACCTCGATGGATTGTACGTCCTCCCGGGGCTGATCCACCCACACTGTCACTTTCGGGATCCGGGTCTGACCCACAAGGAAGATTTTTATACGGGGCAGCGCGCCGCGGCCGCCGGTGGGTACACGTTCACCATCGATCAGACCAACACCCGACCCGCGCCGACGAATCTGGAGAACTGGAACGCCAAACGCGAACGCGCCGAGAAGCTCTGTATTCTGGATCACAACCACTACGCCGCCGCCCGCTACCCCGAGCACATCGCCGAGCTCGCCGAGACGGGAGCGATCGGTTTCAAGATCTTCAACACGCGGCACCCGACCGACACCTACCCCTACGACAACGAACTCGCGGTCACCGACCGCGGACTCCTCTTCGAGTTGTACGAGCGAATCGCCGAGACCGATCTCCCGGTTTCGGTCCATCACGATCAAAGCGACTGGGTCAAACGCATGGCCGAACGCGAGTATATCGATCCCGGTACGACCACGGCGAGCGATCTTCACGAGGCGTACGATCGCGGGATCCTCTACGGCCACGGGATGGTGATGGGGCTGGCCGCGTCGTTGTACTTGGCTCGCCTGACGGGCGTCGAGTTGTACGTACTCCACGCCGGCATGATGAAGGAGTACGATTACGAGCTGATCCGACACGCCCGCGAACAGGGCCAGACCGTCCACGCGGAACTGGAGCTGCTTCCCTTCATGATCGACGAGGAGCGCCGCGCCGAGCACGGCCCGTACGCGGTCGTCTCCGGCAAGGATCCCGAGCGGGCCGCGGAACTGATCCGAGAGGGGTGGGCGACGACGATGGTGAACGAACACGCCCCACACACCCCAGAGGAGTTAGAACCCGGATGGGAGGACGCATGGAACATTCCGCTGGCTTTGATGGGTGCCCAAGAGCATCTCCCACACGTACTCACGTGGGTGAACGAGGGACGGTTCGAACTCGAGGACATCGTCCGACTCGAAGCGGAGAACCCGGCGCGAATCTTCGGGCTCTACCCGCGAAAAGGATCGCTGCAGGTCGGTACGGACGCCGATTTCACCGTCGTCGACATGGATCGACAACGCGAGTTCACCGAGTCGATGGTCGAATCCAAGAGCGGCTGGACGCTGTTCGATGGCGAGACGTTCACCGGGTGGCCGGTTCGCACGATGGTTCGCGGCGAGACCGTGATGGTCGACGGGGAGATCGTTGCCGAGAAGGGTTCCGGGAAGTTCGTCCCTCGCGAGGACTGCTCGGCGCGCGGAGCGGTCTGACGGAGCCCGTCAGATCCGCCCACCGAGCCACGTCACCACGTCGGTGATCTCGCCGGGTGTCGTCCCGTGACCGATCCCGTACGTCTCGAAACGGACGTCCGCACCGCCGGATTCCAACACGTCGGCCGCGCGCTTTGCCCGCTCCGGCGGGATCACTTGGTCCATCGATCCGCAGCCGATGAACACCGGCTTGCCGGCGGCGTTCTCGGCTTCGTCCACGTGTGACTCTGCGAGATAGCCGTTCAGGGCGACCACCCACCGATACGCGTCGGAGCGTTCGATCAGCGCGGACATGCTCGTGATCGCGCCCTGACTGAAGCCCAACAGACCGATCCGCTCGGAATCGAGGTCGTAGCGATCGGTCGCCGTCTCGACGAACTCGTCGAGCAGATCGAGGCTTCGGCGAAACCCGTCGGGATCGGGCTGGCTGGCGTGCAGGCCGCCCGCCGAGAGGTCCAAGTCGTACCACGTGTGGCTGTCCGGGCCGCTCATCGAGTTAGGTGCACGGACGCTCAAGACGTGCAGTTCCTCCGGAAGTTGTGCCCCGATAGGCAGGAGGTCGCGTTCGTTCGTCCCGCGACCGTGGATCAACACGACGGCTGGCGCGTTCGACTCGACGGTTCCGGGGCGGCTGACGTGTACGAGCGGTAAGTCCTCAGAGACGTCCATGCGGCCGCTAGGATCGGCCATACTAAAAGCCGCCCGTACCCCTTCGTGTCACGACATCATCTATCATGACACGATATACCACAAAGCTTAGTACCGATGTCGTCCAAAACGTACGTGTATGGCGACCGCGAACGATATTTTCGACGAGTTCCTGGAGGAGCGCGGCCACGAAACCGAGACGTCGTCGTGGGAACGCGACTATAACAAAAAGCGATGCCCCGACTGTGGCGGTCTCCACGGGCTCGATGCGGTAGCGTGTTCGGTCTGTGGCTGGCGGCCGAACTGATCCGGAGGTCGAGCGCGGTCCGGCATCGTCGTCGAAACCAAACACGCTATTTATAGTTGCGGGCAGCATTACGCGAACAATGGCTACGCCCACGCACGTAACACGACTCTTTGGAGGCCCGGGGAGCGGGAAGACGACGGCGTTACTCGACCGCGTCGATGGTATGTTGGACGACGGCGTCGACGTGAACGACGTCCTCATCGTCTCGTACACGCGCGCCGCCGCCGCCGAGGTTCGCGAACGACTCGGTGAGCGCCTCGACCGATCACCGAAATCACTCCGCGGCAACGTCTGTACGATGCACGCGAAGGCCTACGAACTGTTGAGCCTCTCGCGGGGGGACGTCGTGGGCGAGAAACACAAAGAGGAGTTCTGCGAACAGTACGGCATCGAGTTCGAAGACGAAAACAAAGCCGCCCACCGTCGATCGGCGCGGTCGACGACGCTCGGCAACAAGGTCATCGCCACGTCACAGTGGCTCCAACGAACCGAGCGGGACGTCGCCGACTGGTACGACGTTCCGTTCAAGTGGAACGAGGAGGAGGTTCGGCTTCCGCCCGAGCTCGACGAGCGCGCCCAGACTGGCAACAAATACACGCCGACGTGGCCGAGCGACGACGACCGCATCGACATTCCGGAGGTGATTCGCGCCTGGCGTGCGTACAAGGGCGAGGAGGGGATCGTCGGCTTCGCCGACATGCTCGAGCGCGTCCAACAACGCTCGCTGTTGCCGAACGTCGACCACCTCGTCATCGACGAGTTTCAGGACATCACGACGCTGCAGTATGGGGTCTACGAGGAGTGGAAACCGCACATGGAGTCCGTCCTCATCGCGGGTGACGACGACCAGGTCGTCTACGCGTGGCAGGGCGCAGATCCGAACCTCCTGTTGGACGAGGAAGTCGACGACGACGTCATCCTCCCCAACAGCTACCGACTCCCCTCCCGGATCCTGAACGTCGTCAACACCCAGATCAGCCACATCGAGAAACGGCAGGACAAGGACCTCAAACCGCGCAAGGAGGGCGGCTCCGTCGAGGCGGTTCGCTCCCCCTCGATGCTGGATCTCGTTCGCAACGTCCGGATGACACTCGAAGAGGACGACGAGGGGAGTATCATGTGTCTGTTCCGTGCGCGCTATCAGATGTTTCAGTTCATGGACGAGTTCATCGGCGAGGGGATCCCCTTTACCTCGTTGACCGACCAGCGGATGTGGACCGATCGGCTTCGCGATTACGTCACCGCGATCGAAGCGTTGGACGAAAGCGATCCGATTCACGGGCTCCAAGCCCGGCGACTCGGCGAAATGCTCGCCGATAGCGCCTTCGGGACCGGCGAACGAGACGACTATTTCGACGCTCTCGATGCGCTCGCGGATCACGAGGGCGTCGAGGACCTCACGGACCTCGAAGTCGCTCCCGACTTCGTCGACGAACACGCCCCGTTCGCGCCGGGCCCCCGATCGGCCGCGGACATGCTCACTCGCGTCTCGAACTTCCAAGAACGGTCCGTCGACGCCTACTTCAGCGGCAACTATCGCGGAATGGACCCGAACCGCGTCCGCGTCGGGACGATCCACTCCGCGAAGGGTCGGGAGGCCGACCACGTGTTCGTCGCGACGGACCTCACGGAAAAAGTCGTCGAGCAGATGGCAGCCTCGGTCGAGGAGCCCGAGGCCGTTCCGGGTGAGGGACCGTTCACGAAGCGATCCGACCCGGTCCCGTTGATGACCGACAACGAGCGTCGGGTGTTCTACGTCGGTATGTCCCGGGCCCGCGAGCGACTCGTCCTCATGGAAGACCTCGTCGACGGCGCACCTACGCTTCCGATCGACGTTCTCCTGTTCAACGAACCGGTCGACAAATCGCTCGAAGACGTCCTTCTCAGTGCGCAAGAACGGGGATCCGAGCTGAAGGCGGACTGATACGTGACCCACCCGATCGTCTGAGCATACACTGAGTTCGAGGTCGGTTCTCTCGATGACGTCCGTTACGGCTCGATTAACGACGTATTATCGATAGCAATGACTGTATGTCGTTCATTAGATACTGGATAAACAATATGTTGTAGATAGAACTGTCCAATATGTCCGACAAAGGCACTGAAATATCGTTTGACGATATGTTAGATGCATTATCAGATGTCCACCGTCGACACGTGGTTATCGCGTTGCTCGAACGCGGTTCGGCGGACGACCCCTGGGTGGGTTGCAATATCGGTCTCGTTCGGATCGAGCCGGACGTAGATCGAGTTCCAGCCCGGCTGCAGGTCGATCACCTGCTCGACGCCCACGTAGTCCATCCGTGCCGGCCGGTGCACCGTCGACTCGGCGTTCGTCTTCGTCACGATCAGCGGCCTGCCGCCGGTGACCCGCTCGCGCAGGCCGTCGGGCAGCTCGGTCAGGGGGACCGGCTCGCGGTAGCCGCTCTCCTCGAGCTTCCTGAGGATGCCCAGCGCGGAG
>NZ_JAWODL010000025.1:0-4297 GCF_046483325.1 Natronomonas sp.
GTATGAACTGAGTCGCTCGGCGATGTCGTCAAGTCGCGGGGCGAGGGCGTCGACGGTGGACGTGGTTCGGAACAGGCTCGACCCGAGATGTGGAACGATCACGCGGTCACATCCGACGATTTGACACCTGTCTACGATCGATTCGAGGTTCTCTTCGAGACGCCGGAGGTCCACGTGAGCGGCGACCGGAACCACCCCGGTCTCTGTGAGCGCGCGCTCCACGGCACGAGGATCCGCGTCGAGGAACGCGCCAGCGAACTCGACGCCTTCGTAACCGGCGTTCGACACGTAGCGGATCACCTCCGGTAGCGACGCGTCGATCGATCTGACCGTGTGGAGCTGGATGGCTGGTCGATAGCCTTCGACCGCTTCGACGGGAGCCGCAGTGGTATGGCTCATTGCCGGCAGTTCACAAAAAAGAGGCTAAGTAATGTGGAACCTATTGAGTTCGTCAGGTTTGCTCGATCGAATTTCGGTGCCGCCAGCCAGGATATCACCGCTCCACTAGAACGCACACGCCGAACGACCGGTGGTCGTCGGTAGATGCGTCCGGATAGTCGACGCCGTCGGCGGCGGCACATCACGAGTCTCGCCGCTCTACTGCGGATCAACGTAGTGGGGCGGGTCGTTTTCGCTCCGGGTGCACACCAACCCTCTCAGCCACCAGCGGCGCGAGAATTATGAGGTCTGAGACCGATTCACGGCCGACGGGTCGGCTCGTGCGAGTGAACGCGAATGTCGCACGCGTCCGTCCAGTACTGATAACTGACGGTCGGAATCTCGGCGGTACCGGTCGGGCGGTCGTCGCTTCACGTGCTCGTCGAACGGGTGACGATACCGAGGTACCCCAGACGTGGGTTTACAGCATTCACGGCGCAACGCGCCCAACACGGACTCATCGGTTCCGAACGACCGTCTCGATCCCCGAGCCGAGATCGATAGATGGTCGGAACTCCAGTCGCTCGCGGGCCCGTGAGATGTCGGCGCAACTGTGGCGGATGTCTCCCTCTCGTGGGTCGGTGTGAACGATCGGTGACGTGCTGTCGACTGCGTCGCGGATCTGCTCGGCAAGGCGTTCTATGGAAACCGCTCGGCCGGTTCCGACGTTGTATGCGGCACCGACATCGTCGGTGTCGGCCGCCAGCCGGTTCGCCTCGACCACGTCGTCGACGTGGACGAAGTCGCGGGTCTGTTCGCCGTCGCCGTGGACGGGTATCGGGTCACCGGCACGCGCGCGCTCCAGAAAAACGTCGATGACGCCGGCGTAGTCGCCGCCCGACTGGCCGGGACCGTAAACGTTGAAGTAGCGCAGCGTGACGGTTTCGAGTCCGTACAGATCATGGTATATCCGAGCGTATCGGTCGAGCGCGAGCTTCTCAAGGCCGTATGGGGAGGTTGGTTCGAGCGGGTCCGTCTCGGAGATGGGAACACTGTCCGGATCACCGTATACGGCCGCACTAGAGGCCACTACCGCTCGGGCGTCGTGCCGACGCGCGGCTTCGAGTACCTGAAGCGTGCCGGCGACGTTGACCGAATGACTCCGGAGGGGATTGTCGATAGATGCCTCGACGCTGACGATCGCCGCCTGATGGAACACGGTGTCTACGCCCTCCATCGCCTCGTCAAGGACGCGCTCGTCGCGAATGTCGCCCTCGATCACGTGCACGTCGTCCGGCGCGTCGCCCCGCGGATTGGTGTCCAAGACGCGGACCGTCGCGTCGGTGTGGAACGCGTCGACGAGCGCCCCGCCGATAAAACCGGATCCTCCCGTGACCAACACGCGCTGACCTTGCATTACGCACGTGTTTGGAGGGTGGTAGTGTTTAGTAGGCGGTGCTTGGAGAGGAGTTCCCACGCATCGGATCACTCGATTCCGCGCCTTCGCCGTGATCGTGTTCCCGCGGAACAGGTATTAGATGACATATAAAATCGAAGCGACCTGCCGAAGTGGACGGGGTTGAGCGCTCCCGTCAGTGCTCGGCGCGTCAGGCAATCCTTCTCCGGCCCGCAGCATTCGCTCGCTTCCTGTCCGACTCTCGGTTATGTACACCGATTCGTGCCGGACGAGACGAGGACCGGATCAACACCACGTGGAACCGCTTCACCGCGTGGCCCGACACTCGGTCTACCGCCGTGAGTTCGACGTACCCTCTGCGGTCTTCGATCGGATTCGAATCTCCGAGTCGATAGTGTACCAGCTCGTCTGTGGAGTCGTAACGGTCGACGCACGTCTCGGGGCGCCTCAGTTCACGAGGCGTGACGTTCACGTATAATCTGGTATTATTTCGCTAAAATCATAATTACAAAAACATTGAAAAACAGAGAACTTAATACAGGTAATGCTAGATTAATTAGCTGCTATGGCACATGAACTGGAATCAGGCCCGGATGAAGACCGGGCAGCGACGAAACAACCTGTCGCCGACAACGAGTCGCCCGACGACGGTCGGCGCACCGGCCCCGATCGGACAGTCGGCCGTCGCGGATACCTGCGATGGGGCGCGGCCGCGGCGGCGATAGCGTCCTTCGGCGTTGGCGGGGCGAGCGCCGAGCTGACTCGAGACGGTATCACGTTCGCAAGAGTTGTTGACGCGGTCGAAGAGCTCAAAGCCGATCCCACGGGTAGTAGACCGGTGAATCGTCGGCTCGCGAGCCTCCCGTCGAATTCGCTGATAAGGTTTCCGGAAGGCGAATACCGGATCGACGGAGAAGTACAGCTTGACAACCTCGATAACATCGGGTTCGAATCGCCCGGCGACGCGATGTTTGTCGGAACGGAACCGAAATCCGGCTTGAACATCAGGTCGGCCAAAAAAGTGTACTACGAAGGGTTCACGCACGCCGACACTGAGGGGTCAATCCGCCACCGGATGGACGGAACTGAAACGGTTCGAATTCGTGATATCAGCGGCGGGCGAGAAGCCGCAGGATTCGCGTCCGCAGATGACCGGGATAATCTGCTCGAGATCGCCGCGACCGACGCAGTGTCGTCGTACGAAGTGACCGTCTCCGGTGAGATCGGACCGGTCGACGACGGCCGTACGCCGCCTGACCTGAGCGTGTCCGGCAGGTGTGCGGAAGGGACGATCGCCTTCGACACCCACGCGCTCAGGTATACGGGTGCGATCACAGCCGTCAGCGCGACTGGCGATGCGGCGGTTCGGCTGAACGGCGAGCCGATGGCCGTCAACCGCGGATCTGGTGCGGTGGACCCGAGGCTCACACGCCTCGCGCGTATCGAAGGCGTCCACGGCCGCGAGGCGGCTCAGTACGAATTCACCGCGTTCGGTGACGTTTTCCCGGACACGGACCGAACGGGACCTCACTACGGCGGACAGGGGCTTTCGACAGGGAACGCGGCGACGAAAACGGTCACAGGCGGTGTCGAAAATGGGGTCGACGCGTACCACTTTTCCAGAGGCATAAACCTTCTTGAAGTCGACGGGCCAGCGCGAGTCTCGATCGGAAGCGATCGGTAGCATTCGTCGAGCCCAGCGACGCGCGGGTCTTCGCCGTCGATGCAGCGGAACTGTGTCGGGACGGCGTCGCGTCCGTTCGTGTAGGGCGGTGAAGGGTACGCGGGGACGACTGGCGAGAGTCGAGAGTTGTCCCCGGTTCGATGTCGAAATCGCACCGCTTTTTGAGGTAACTAACGGTCGAACAGCGTGCAGCGACGGAATCGGTCCGGGAGAGCGGGTCGCGGCCGACCGAACGTTCGTTAGATTAATTTGTCGTCGCCTCGTATTTGGATTGAGGGCCCCGGTCGCGAGTTAACAACCAGTTTGTGTGCCAGCAAATTCAGGTTATCTTCCCGGGTCCCTCCTCTTGATCGACGAGACGCATCCTCCGTCCCGCAAACGTGTCGTTCACTGGATCCTCAACTGTGCCAAGCGAAGCGCCGGCCACGGGGTCAGAAACGTTCACGCACGAGACGTCAGTCTAAGGACCGCCCAGAATGGTTCTCACGGCGTCCGTCCTCGAGAGCGGAACGACGAAGATATCGGGACACCGTCCGACGATGTCGGGAGATACAAGTATCGTCATAGATAACGGAGAACGATGTACGAAGAGGCGGCGACAGACGTGCGGTGTGATCTCGGTGCATGCGCGCGGTGTACTGATGCTTGCAGCGCAGGAAAAACGTTGTCCGGTGTTTGAATATCCCGCTACCATTGTGAAAAAATCCCTTACCGGTGCAGGAAGCGCTACGAAAGAACAGGTCAAATATATGGTATTGAAAATGCTTAGCCACCTTGCCGCGCACCAGGTCGTCGACGATGGTGACGCCCTCGTCGGG
>NZ_JAWODL010000015.1:0-72807 GCF_046483325.1 Natronomonas sp.
CTTCATGTTGGAGGCGATTGTAAAGGCAGATTCCAGGACCTTTTTGCACAGAGATGAAATATAGGTCTCCGCCGAGCCCTGGACCTTGGGCAGTCTTTCTATCGCCTCTTTGGTATCCTTTATTATTTCCGAAGGATCTGCCCCTATTTTCCGGACAATCGCAACAGTCACCCCCTGCGGGTCATCGAGCATTTCAGCCAGCAGGTGCACGGGCTCGATTTGCTGGTTGCCATGCTGCGACGCCCGGGACTACTCCCCGCGCTGAAGCGCGAGGCTTTCTCCTCGATTCTCCGTAAGTGTTTCAACAGTGAGTAGTTCCCACCGTTCCTGACTGCTGACTCGACTTTTGATCTGGAGCGAAATGAACGAGAGCAGAGCGATCGGTTCGATGAGTCGAACAAAGACGGCGGTCTCACCCAGTGAGAGCGTCGTCAGTCCGGATACGAGCTAACGCCGCGGGTTGAGGGGAGGGTCGCAGGTTCGTCGTTACGTGGGACGATGACCTGCGTTTCGGGCCGTGCCGGTACGGTCCCTCCTCGGACAGCGGTTTCGAGAACTTACCCAGGACTCGTTTGTCGATATTCAGCGCACCGTTCTTGCCGGCGCTATCGCCCAGCCCACACCAGGGGCATTCGAATCGCCCTTGCGTCTCTTAGACCCCGCGGAAGCACACCGGTTCCACGTCTTCACCGTGTCGTACTCGTCGACCAACTGTACGTCGATACCTGGGTCGTGAGCCTTCTGCTCGTCGAGAAGCGGTGAAGACAGTAGAAGAGTAGCTTACGACCTGTCGGACACGTCGAAAAAATAGAGCCTTCGAGTCGGTCGATTTTACGCCATCCTGTATGACCGTTGTCTCACAAGAAATTATATTATTACCGTGAGTGTACTGGTGTATGTCATACGAGAATCGGCGGGGTGCGTCGGATAATTCACCTGAATCGCTGAGTAACGGCTCGAAGCGTATTTTGCGGTGTCCGGAAGTGGACCGGATGCTCGACATTCTGCGTAAACGGCACCGTCGGTTGATCCTCTTGTTAGTGAAAGATACGGTTGTCGAGACGGAGGTTGACGTGATGGTTCGGGACAGAGACGGTGCAGAGCCCACCGAGATGGAACTGTTCCACAATCATTTGCCGAAATTAGCGGACGCGAAATATATCGAGTGGGACAGAGAGGCCGGGACGATTTCGGAGGGACCGCGCTTCGATGAGATCAAGCCGCTTCTTGAACTGCTCGAACCCCACGTCGATGAACCTCCTGCGGACTGGTCCTGACGTGAACTGCCCCCGCCAGCGTGACCCCAAATAGCATGCAAAATGGATGCTCATTCACCAGGAATTGCGAGAAACCACGGGCTATGACTTCGGCGGCGATCCGCTTTCGCTCATTCTAGTACGCTGACCAACGCGTCTCGGTGGAACGCCACTGACTCGTCTCTCCCGACGGGCGGATGCCGGAGGTTCGTCACGGTGCCCGAGGAATCGATCGCACTCTCGGCGATGGCAGCGACTCGATACGCCGGGGCGATCGAGGGGTACGCTCTGACGGTAGCGTAGCCGTCTCGAAACGCCCGACGAAGCAGTGCGGGATCGTCAACGTACCAATCGGCGACGAGATACTCGGACTTCGCCACCGACAGCGCGGGTGCCCCCGCAAGCGGTGCCTCCCAGTCAAGCACCGCGGTGACGGACCCATCGGCCACCAGCGCGTTACCAGGCCGGAAGTCCCACGGGAAGAGCCGTGCCTCGGGGGCAGTGTTCGGAGCGCTTGCGATCGACGCGGTGAGTTCGTCCCGAATGGAATCGAACGCGCTCGGGAGTCGATCGATGGCCTGCTGAGCGTACTCCCGAAACCACACCCCCCAGTCCGCGTGTGCCGCGGTGAATCGCCCCTCCGAGAGCATCAGCGGCCCGTACCCATCGAATCCGAAGGTGTCGTGGAGGCGCGCGAGGGCCCTCCCGAACCAGCGGACGAGGTCGCGCTGGGTGTCCGTTTCAAGCGTCACGAACCGCTCGTGCAGGTCGTCCCCGGGAACGTATGCGGTGAGGGTGTACGCGACGCCCTCGTGCGTCCCGGCAGCCAGCACCGGCGGTACCGGCACGAACGTCCGCCGGCGGAGTTCCCCCAACAGTGCAGCTTCCGTACGGAGCCACGTCCGTTCGGGACAGACCTGAACGACGACCGGGCCGCGCTCTTCGAACCTCGCGATCGCTGTCTGTTTGCGGTTCCCGCGTCTGAGTGGCTCGATCTCCATAGGAGGGGCATCGATCGCGGCGAGCGCGGCATCGGCTGCCGCACGCAACGGCCCAGCGTCGGCCGGCGTCGCTGGCCACGGGTCCGTCATCGATCCCCTTCCAGAATCGCCGGGAGTTCGGCGAGCGAGTCGATCACGTAGTCCGGCTCGTACGCCCCCGCGTCCGCGCCGTCGTGCAGCCACGCCACCGACAGCCCGGCGTTCTGTGCGCCTGCAACGTCGTACGCGAGCGAGTTGCCGATGTACAGCGTCTCCCCGGGAGCGACGCCGAGCGCATCGAGGGCGCGGTCGAACGGCATGGCGTGTGGTTTCGAGAACGGGAGCTCGGCGGCGTAAACGAGCACGTCGAACCGCTCGGTGATTTCCAGTGCGTCGAGTTTCGTCCGCTGACGGTCTTCGGGACCGTTCGTGACGACTCCGATCGAGCCGGTCGCCGCCGCGTGCGCTACTGCCTCCTCGGCACCCGGCAGGAACGCAACCGCGCCATCGTCGATACTCGAAAGAAGCGCACGCCCTAACGCAAGCGGGTCGACGTCGGATCGGCCGTGTTGGGCAGCAACTCGTGTGAACCCCGCGGCGAAGTACCCGACCGTATCGTCGTGGTCCGGTGGCCCCTCGAGCGCCGCCCACAGGGCCTCGGGATCGCCGAACCGGAGTTCGCCGACACGCTCGAACACCCGATCGTACATCGCCTGTGTGTCCTGTGTGCGGCGACAAAGCGTGCCGTCGAGGTCGAAGAGTACGGCGTTGAACACTGCCACGCCTAGTATACGGTGTTGCGGAATAAAAACTTCGTGCCGAGGACGCGGATTCAGCCGGTGTCTATCGGTTCTCTCGCCCGCAGCCTCTCTACGACCCCTCGCCACGTTTCCGATACCAGACCCGCTCGCCGACCGGCGATCCGCCGTTCGTCTCCAGCCGCCTGAGAAACAGGTCCCGGACGGCGAACGTGACGACGAGTTCGACCGGCTCGCCGTCAGGTGATCGGACCGTAACGACGCAGTGACCGTCCCGCTGGTCGATCGATTCGATCCGGCCGACCGACCATCGATCGACGTGATGGCTCGGTCGCCGTGCGTGGATGCGATCGTGATGCATGGGCGTCAGTCGTTGACCGCGCGTTTGGCGGACTCGGCGAGCGGATCGTCGATACCGTCCACGTCGGCCCCGAGCAGACCAAGCGCGAGCGCGGCCGCTCCGCCGATCTCGCTGGTCGATTCTATCACGAGCGGTTGCTTCCCGGCGTGGTCAACGTCCGCGACGCCGTCGAGCATTTCCTGCGGCTCATCCATAATCGACGGTAGGTGCCGGACAATTAAAACAGTCCGCACGTCGGCTGCCGACCGTGTTGACGTGTCGTCGATGAATGAGGCGGTGAAGGGGAAGCAGAGCGAGTACTGCACCGGTCTGGATACGTGAGTGTCCCTCTACGACGTGCCAACAGTCATTGTTCTATAACATCAAACACTCTACGATGAGGAACACGTGGCAGCAGGGACTCGAAAGCCAGCGCGAGGAGGTGTCCGACGAGCGTCTCCGGGTGGAGGGGTCGTTTCCGCCGTGGCTCCACGGAACGTTGATCGTGAACGGCCCCGGCGTGTTCGAGGTCGGTAACCGGCCGTTGAACCACTGGTTCGATGCGCTAGCGATGCTCAGGGGCTTCCGGATCCACGGAGACACGATCCGATACACCAACCGGCTCGTTCGGAGCGAGGATTTCCGCGTCGCGAGCCAGGAGGGTCGCGTTCGCCGGCCGCTGCCGGGAACGCCCGCCAGCGGATCGGCCCTTCGACGGCTCTACCTGAGCCTCGCGGGCGGATTTCAGGATAATCCCTCGATCGGCGTCGTCCGGCTCGACGACTCGGTGTACGCGGTGACGGAGAGTCCGATCGGGATCGAGATCGACCCACACACGCTTCGGACGGTCGACCGACGCGATCTGACGGACGGGCTCGACGCTGACGCCACGCTCGGGCATACGCATGTCGAGGACGATGTCCAGTGGGGACTGGCGCCATCTTTCGGCCGAACGTCTGCGTACACGCTGTTTCGGCGCGAACCGAACGAGCCGCCGGAAGCGCTAACCCGGTTGTGGTTCGGCTCGCACCCGCCGTACATCCACGCGTTCGCGCTGACCGAGCGGTACGCGGTCGTCCCCGAGGGGTCCTTCGGCGTCGACTTCCGGGACCTCCTGCGCGGCGTTCTGTGGGGTCGAACGTTTCTCGACGCGTTTGAGCGACGCGAGGCGACGCCTCGATTCCACGTGATCGACCGGGAGACGGGCGTTCGGAAAGCCGCCGTCCCCGCGGAGCCGTTCTTCGTGTACCACTTCGCCAACGCCTTCGAGATCGGCGAGACGATCGCCGTCGACTGCGTCGTGTACGATGATCTCCGCGCCATTACGGGGTTGACGGTCGACAACCTTCGCAGCGACGACCCGACCGTTCCCCGAGGCGACTTCGTCCGATATCGGCTACCGCTGACCGGGGGACGTGCCGAACGTGAGACCCTCTACACCGGGCCTGCGGAGTTCCCGACGATCAACTACGCCGCGGTCAACGGCCGGAAATACGAGTACGCGTATCTCGCGTCCATCGACAGGGGGAGCCTCCCGACGGCGATCGCGAAGGTGTGTCCCGAGACGACGGAGACGCGCAGATGGTCACGGCCCGGCGTCCATCCCGGCGAACCGCTGTTCGCTCCCGATCCGGATGGTGATGCCGAGGACGACGGCGTCCTGCTGTCACTGGCGCTCGACTCACGTGCCGATCGCTCGGTGTTGCTCTGTCTGGATGCCAGGACGCTTACTGAGCGGGCGCGGGCGATCCTCCCCCACCGCCTTCCGGCCGGGTTCCACGGACAGTTCTACGACGCGGCCGACCCACAGCGCCTGGTGCAGTGACGTCCTCGTCCGTCCCCATACCGCCGCCGACGGGACGGCGACGCCGGTGACCGCTCCGGCGGCGGGCTCCTCGGGAGATCACGGCGTCCGGAAACGAGATGAGCGACCGTAGGTCCCGTGACTATATGCGTCGAACCCGTAGTAACAGTATGAAGACGACGATAGTCGAACATGACGATCGGATGCTCGCCCGCCTCGAGGGTGACGACCGGGTGTTCGAAGTGAGCTTTGACACGATCGAACCGACGGACGTCACCCTCCGGTTCGTTCGGGACGGCACCCGCGTCGGGAGCATCTACAACGACGACGGTACTGCTCGGACGATGGCGCGGGTGACCACGGGGCGGGAAGGAACCGATTTCATCGGCGTCGAGGTTCCGAAGGATTTCGTCGCCGAACTGCTCGATGTCGCATCCGAGGCGGGACGGATCACCGACGAGACCGCTCTCGAAGGCTACCGGCTACGGGTGCTCTAAGTTTCGACCTCTCGATCCCTCGTACCTCCGCTTCGAGAGGTCGGTTGCGGGCCGGACACCGGTCGTGGGCCGGTCTCAGCGGCATGAACTGCGAAGCGTATACGAGCGTTCCGATCCGGACAGCGGACGAGAGTCCTCCCGCGGCATGGTATCACTGCGCGTGTGTGCCTGCGGACAAGGCTTCCTCTCGACGTGGGGAGAGCGCGGTGGGACTCGCTCTCGAAGCACACCGGTACACACCGTGGATCGAGACGTGCCCGGCGACGAGTCCCGGGACGTCGCCGGATCAGTGAACGAGTTCGTTGGCCTCAGGCGGACTGTCGATCCCACTCCGCAACGTCGATCCTCAGGCCGACCTCTCGAAGCCGGTCGGCGAGCGGGGCACCGATTCCCGATGCCGGTGTGAGTACCCCACCCGCAAGCGGCGAGTCAACCTGTCCGCCAACCAGGCACATGGCTGCCTCGCCAACCATCCGTGCGGTCACACCGTAGCCCGGATCGAGGTCTGCACCGATCCGGCTTTCCACCACGAACGGACCCTCTGTGGCCGTCCCACGCCCGAGGACTCGGATAGTGAAGTATCCGTTTTCGATCCGGTCTCTCGTCGGCCCTTTCCCGGGATCCGGAAACACGAATCGAGACAGGCCTTCCCGTGTCGGTCCGAATTTCATTGCGGCCGTGGCGGCCCCGCTACCGGCAGCAATAGCACCAGCACGCACAACTCCGCCGATCCCGCTACCCGTCGGCACGACTTCGGTACACTCGAATTCTCGGCCCCACGGATACCCTCATACCGCGTTGCTACGGCGGATCACCCGTTCGTCTACTTGGGCCATCGGCGACGGAGCCGTCCATGTCGACCGGAGTGGATCCTTTTTTACAGTGGTCTGTGCGCCCGGATCAACTCCATGGCGCTCACCTTTCGGTGCGAGCGTGGGCGGTGCCGGTACGGCTCCCGACCGAGCGAGCGAGGTGAGATGACCCGAACACGTGGAGAACTCCTCGACAGAATCTTGCGGTCGCACAGGCGGCGATTCCATATGACGAAGCCAGCCCCCACCTCACTGCATGAGGAGTGATGAGTCGATAGAGGGGGGTGGCCCGATCGACCCAACCCTGTGTTATGTTCCTGTGATGATCCCCAAGCGCAGGGCATCCTTATTACCGTGCCAGCCAAAAGGATGTAAGCACATGAGGGATGGGCCCGGAATCGACGTGCTCGCCATGCCGGCGGCGACGCTTGATCGGCTCTCGCAACCGGCGATCCGAGACGCAGTGGCGTACTTCGAGCCGGACGGTATCATCGTCCCGGGGGCGCGTGATGCGAGGGCCGATGCGGCAGCACGGGATGCAGCACGGGACATTCCGGTTATCTACCCGCAACTGGGACGCAACACGGAGGGGATCCTCCATTATCGATACGTCGAAGGAGGCGACGCGGGATTGCACGAGGCGACGAAAGCGACACCACCACGGAACACGATAGACGTGCTCGCGCTGCAGACTGCGGACCTGTTACCCCGCTTGCAGTCACAGCTCGAAACGGGTGCCCGCGAGACGGGCGGTGAGGCTGCGACGTTCGTGATGGTACCGGGATTGTCGGTCGAGGTCGATACGACGGCGCTTTCGACGACCCTGCCTCACAGCGACGAACTGGCCGAACTCCGTACAAAGCGAAAAGAACCGGTGACGGTGCTGGCGGGTGGGCAACCAGCGGAGTATCATCACGTGTGGTCGCTGCCGTTCGAGCATGCCTCGGTGAACGTTCCAATTGCGGGTCTGGGTGCGAGCGGTCACCAGACGTCGAAACTCGCCCAGTACACGTGTACAGCGTCCGGGACGATTGCGGCGGAGGCGGTAGACGATGCCGCGTTCGGGTTACGCGCCCTACACGGCGTCGGTCTCAAGACGGAACAGCGGTTGCTCGAACAGGGATGTCACTCTCCGGCGGACGTCCGCAATCTCGCAGTCGAAGATCTCTCGTCGCTCCCCGGTATCGGACGGACGACGGCGGACAAACTCCATATGCATGCGGAGGTGATCGCGTCGGGAGAGCCGCTGTTGTTGTCCAACAAGACGCCGGTGAAGACGCGAGAGAACAGGCCACCGCTGTGTTTGGACACCGAGACCGACGGGTTATCGCCGACGATCATCTGGCAAATCGGTGTATACGACCCGATGACGGATCGGTATCAGTCGTTTGTCGAGCGCGAGGACCCCTCTGACCCAGGGACGGTTCTGGGCGCGTTCATGACGTGGTTTCTCGCTACCCACGCCGATCGGACGGTCCTGACCTGGAACGGCTACCGGTTCGATTACCCGTTGATCGAGCAGTTCCTCCGTCAACATCACCCGAAGTACGTGGAGGCGTGGGACCAGGTGTGGACGTACGACCTGTACAAGTGGGCGGTGCGGGACGGGAACGCTTTGCTCCCGGGGCGAACGAACCAGTTGGATCACGTCGCTCGTGCGCTCGGGTACGAGGACGCCGGAACCGGGGTGACCGGAGCACAGACGGCGGCGGCATATCAGCGGTTTATGCGGAATCCGAAAGACCCGGCGGCAGCGCCCGATTGGGAGCGCCACGAGCGATACTGTGAGGACGACTGTCGCGCGCTGTGGCACGTCTACGAAGCGACCACCGAAGCGGAGCGTCGGGACGTGACTGACAGCGGTGCTGGTGGGGCGGCCGGCCAACAGTCCGGTCTGACGGATTTTTGAACCCGAACGTGATCGAAACTCATGAGTGAACACGACGGTACGACGGACACCGACACCGGCGTCGGGATTGATGGCGAACGGCTCGTGGAGTCGTTTCCGCGAGCGAGTCTGACGCCGGCCTCGGAGTACGTGTCCGTGATCGACTTACCAGCACGCCGAGCACAGACGACACCGACCGACGAAGTCCTTCGACCGACACTGGCGTCGCCGTATCCCTACGAGTTGTTCAGTCACCAGGCGGTGGCACTGACCCGCTTAGCAGGGGGCGAACACGTCGCGGTAACGACGTCGACGTCGAGTGGGAAGACGCACGTTTACGGGTTGCAGATCGCGCGGAATCTCCTCGATGCCGGCGTCATCGCCGAGGATGGGAGTCGCACAGCGGATGCGAACGAGGCTTCGACGGCGCTGTGTGTGTACCCGATGAAAGCGTTAACCAAGGATCAACACGCGTCGCTCGACGAGTTGTACGACGATCTCGGGTTGGACATCCGGGTACGGACGTACGACGGCGACACGCCGAAATCGGAGCGACGGGCGATCCGCGAGGAAGCGGACGTTATTTTGACGAATTTCGCCGCCTTGAACGTCTACCTCGAACATCACGACCAGTGGAGTCGATTCTACGGCGCGTTGGAGCTCGTAGCGATCGACGAGTCGCACACGTATACGGGGATTCAGGGGATGCACGTGGCGTGGATTCTGCGACGCATGCAGCGCGTCACCGAGTACTGGGGTGGGGATCCACAGTACGTCCTAACCTCGGCGACGATCGGGAACCCGGGCGAACACTCTCAGACGCTGATCAACGCGCCGGTGACGGTCATCGATAACGATGGCTCGCCGCGCGGGGCACGTGATCTCGTGCTGTGGAACCCTCCAGCGAAGAAGCAATCGAAGGATACGAGTCCGGACGAGCAGCCGTTCGCCGAGCCCAGCGAACATCACGGCGAAAACACCGAAGGTATCGATGAGGAGGAGACACCCATCGCAGAGCGGGTCCCGGCGAGTGTCGAGGCCCCGAAAGTGTTCAGCCATCTCACGGCGCAGGAGATTCAGACGTTGCTGTTCTGCCCGAGTCGAAAGCTCACAGAACTCAGCGTGCAGCGTGCGAAAGATCACCGGCGGAACAATCGACGGTACGGTCCGAAGGGAACGGCGGTGAGTATCGAACCGTACAACGCAGGGTTCGGACGGCGGACGCGCCACTCGCGTGAACATCAGTTCAAGACCGGTGTGATCAACGGATTGGCGACGACGTCGGCGTTGGAACTCGGGATCGATATCGGTAGGTTGGATGCGACGGTGCTCATGGGGTATCCGGGTCAGCGACAGTCGTTCTGGCAGCGGATCGGTCGCGCCGGTCGAAAAGGACGTCGCAGCCTCGCAGTGATGATTGCGGATCACCGGACACTCGACCAGTACGTGGTCAATCACCCCGAGTACCTACTCGAAAACGACGTCGAAGACGCGGTCGTCGATACGTCGAATAACGCGGTGTTCGCAACGCACGTCCTGTGCGCCGCCGCCGAGATCGCGCTCGATGAATCAGACGTAGACGAATTCGCGGATGAAGACCGGGTGCGGGCGGCGGTACGGATGTGGCGGGAAGCTGGGTACATCGACGGGTACCTAGACGCGGCCGCCCACTACGCCGGACCGGGACGACCACAGACCAGAGTCAACCTCTACGGGACTGACCAAACGGACTTCCAGTTGCAACTCGCAGACACCGTAGACCCATCCGACCACCGAATCCCCGATGGTTTGGACCTGGAGCCGGTCGCGCGGAACCGTGCGTATCGCGATTATCACGAGGGCGCGGTACGGTTACTCGGAGGCCGGCAGTTCGAGGTCGTCGACGTCGATGAGGACCGACCTCAACCCGTGATCAAGCTAGAACCGGTAGATCGTGAGTATTACACCCAGACGCGATACGACGTAAACGTGCTGGATGCGGACTCGGAGAGGAGCCGTGAGCAAAACGGATTCGCGCTGCACTTCGGTCGGGGAACTGTCCTGGTCCATCACCACTCCTACGATCAAAAGTACATCCGGAACGGCGACGCGAAGGAACTCATGATCCCGACGGGGAACCCGCCAATCCTGATGGAGACGCAACTCTGCTGGATCGAAGTCCCCGAAGCTGTCGAAACCGCATTGGTTCGAAAGTACCGGGACTACGGCGTCGAGACGGGCGTTGATCCGGATGATTCGAACCCACCGCACCTCGGGTACGTCGCGGGGCTGCACGCCGCCGAGCATGCGACGATTCAGACCGCACCGCTGGAGCTTCGCGTTGACAAACAGGACATCGGTGGACTTGCCACACTCGTGCTTGATACGCACTTCGCGCAGCCTCACCAGGAGGACATGCCGGGCGCGACTGGCACGTCGCTCGAAGCGGCCAAACGTACCCTCGAACAGCGAAGCCGCGAGCTCGGCGAGCGCTCTTCGTCTGGGTGGTTCATCTACGACGGGGTCGAGGGTGGCCTTGGATTCGCACGAGCGGTGTACGAGAACTTCGAAGCGCTCGCCGAACGCGCTCGCGATCAGCTCCGGGACTGCCGGTGTGGACGACCGAACGGCTGTCCAGCATGCACGTTCGACGAAAACTGCGGAAACGACAACACGCCGCTGCTTCGAGAATCGGCCGTGGATGTCCTCGAACAGTTCCTCGGGAATGCCGACCGTGAGGACATCGCCGAGTATCTGCCCGAGGACGAGTACGGTGGGGAGCGCCGACCAGTCCTCTTTTATTCGTGAACTGGCCTCGCCGCTTCGACCTCGATGAATACTGCTCAGAACTTATGCGATCAAAACCGACCGGCCCCATACCGGTATCGAGCGCTCCCAACACGGGGGGTGCTGCTACACTTTATTATGCTAGCGCACAACATGAATATCTGGTGGCAGACCCAGACTTAACCCGGGTAATAAACCCCTCGATTTCCGCAATGCGCTGGCTCGTGCTCGCCGTCGCTTATTTCACTCTTTTGTTATTTCTCATCGGCGTGTTTGATCTGCTGCTCGGCCTATGGGGCCTCATATCAAGTGGGGGGTTCACGGACCCAGTTGCCGTCGTCGAACTCCTGGATACCGTGCTCCTGTTGTTAATCATCGTCGAGGTCCACCGCACGCTGATCGCGTACGCCGGTGACGAGCCAGTCGTGCGGATCGTAATCGGTGCTGCGATCATCGCAATTGCCCGTGAAATAATCAGCTTCCGGATCGACGAGTTCGAAACGATTAACGATGCGTTGACCGGTGCTGGCGCGTTCGGCATTCTTCTCACCGGACTCGTCATCGCGTACCTCGTGGTCCGGTACACCGAAACTCAGGACTCGGCCTACGAGCAATGATGCTCGAAGCCACTACCGTCCGTCTGCTCCCCCGTTACCGGCGCGGAACACGGACGAATAGTTGCTGGATACACGTTCTGTATCGAGCCAACTTATCACTTTCAAATACAATCTATACTTTTGAAATATTTTCAAATATTTCAAAGTCATCGACCGGGCACGCTCGACCGTTCACAACCGGGTTCACCAAGCCGACTCACACCGGATCGCGTTCAGAACCCGGATCTCCTCGCGGTTGACGGGACTGTGATCCAACTCGATGATGAACAGTATCGGCTGTATACTGTTGTCGATCCAGGCACGAACGGATTAGTTATGTTTCTCTGATTCTTGAATTATTATCATTTATTACACGCGCATGAAGTCATCACTACAGAATCGGTCATTTCTGACTCGCTGCGCCCTTTTGATGTGCTTCGAATACTTTCGCCACTGATCTGGTCCGGTTTTTTGCTTGTTGCTGTCAAGGCCAGTCACGTTCTCTCCCATGGCACACAAAACGTGACATATTTCGATATTAAAGGCTGGGAACGAGAAGTTTTCCGGAGTGAAACGCTTCTTTCCGGAGCAGTTGATGATCATTCAGAGCTGATTGCTGACCTCGAACTCGAAGCGACATCTACCGAAGTCGATTTCGGGGACTTGTCGAATTGGCGATTGAGGACTAGATTATGTATAAAATTTTGGACTACTGTCGGCTCACGTTAAGATGCTGACTACACAGGTAGAACTTGATTCCCCTTAGTGATGACCCCACGGCCTGTATGTTGTCGTCTATTTATAATATAGTATATATTCTGGTCTGCATGCGCATGATATGACGCGGCCTTGCACATGGCGGTGGCCGGATCGAAGCCACCGCGACGATCAGTACAGGGAAATCCCTCATCGGCGCGAGTAGCTTCGATCGTGCGTGGGTGTGTGCCAGCCACGTCGATAGGTTCTCGCGTTTCGGTCCACGTCAGGTCGGCCGGATAGTCTTCAGTTCGCCGGTCATGACGTACCCTCCTTCGACCGCGAAACGATCACTGTCGGTACCACGAGCATCACGAACGCGGTTAGTAGGAAATCCAGCCAGTTCGACAGCACCGACAACAGCGCTGGCAGGAACTCCGAGCCGAAACCCCACTACGGTCCACCCACGAGGAGAGCGATCGCGCCAAGTCCGACACGCAATCTTCGGTCGCGCCGGGAGAGGGGCTGAAATTCTCGATTCCCGGTACACAGTCCCCGTCCGAGTCGCCGACTCAGCCCCGCGGTGGCGGGACCGGTGACGTTCGAGGCTGCGCCCTCGATAGTGGTGGATTCCCCCGGACGGAGGCACTCGCCGACGGGAACGTCTTTCACTCACCAACCGTCTTCCACCCGGAGATCGTACCGTATCACGCCGGTAATACTCGAAACGCGCGGGATTGAACCCCACCGCCTCGATCCCGAAACCGTTCGTGGCGACTCCGAGACCCCCTCGATCCGGTTCGTTGATCTCGACATCTCATCGCCCGCCGTTCTCCCCTGCTGAGAACTGGGTATCGGTTATACTTCCGTCGCGTGGCCAGTAAATATATGTCCTCCACATCGCGACCAGTCGTTGTCTGCCAGAGGCTGATAGTGTTCGTCCTCCCGTTCGTTACCCTGCAGTGGGCCCTCTCTCGAAATCGATCCCGGTCGAAGGGAGGGACGGAATAATGTCCTCGGCGTTCCGGCGGGGCAGCATATCCCTCGTCACCGTCCTCGCCACGGTCCTCGTGGTCACGAGTTCGCTCTCGGGGGTCGCAGCCGCCCAAAGCGGTGCCGGCGGGGCCATCGTCGTCGAAGAAGGCGAAACCGTCTCCAGCGTCGAGGGCATCGGCGGGGCCATCGTCATCCATGGGACCGTTACCGGGGACGTGAGCGGTGCGGCGGGCAACGTCCTGATCACCGGCACCGTCGACGGTGACGTCAGCGTCGCTGCGGGAAACCTCCGGATATCGGGCGAGGTTGGCGGTGACGTCTCGGCTGGCGCCGGAAGCGTTCATCTCGAAGAGGGTTCGGTCGTCGGCGGTTCCTTCGATGCCGGCGCCGGCGATGTTCGGATCGATGGTTCGATCGGCGGGGATGCGAGGATCGGGGCCGAGACGATCCAAATCGGCGAGAACGCGTCCATCGCCGGATCGCTCACCTACGATGGGCGACTCGAGGGCAACCGCGGGGCCGTCGCTGGCGACATCACTCGCGATCGGACGCTCGGGCCGACGGCCCTCGACGACCTGCAGCCGCTGGCGTCGTGGCTCGCGTCGATATACGCGTTCGCTGCCAACTTGCTCCTCGGTATCGTCCTGCTCGCACTCTTCCCACGGTTTTCGGACGCCGTCGCGGATCGCGTCCGGACCGATTCGGTCCGGACCGGGCTTGTCGGTCTCGGGTTGCTTCTCGCTATCCCTCTCCTGTTGGTAGCCCTTCTCATCACGATTATCGGGATTCCGATCGCGCTCGCCGGGCTGTTCGCGTTCGGCTTCCTCGCGTGGGTGAGCGTCGTATACGGCCGATTTGCGCTCGGGGTGTGGCTTCTCTCCGCGGCTGGATACGGCCAAATCGACCGCGCCAACGGCAGGTGGATCGGGTTAGTGCTCGGCCTCCTTCTCGGCGCGCTGTTTTCCGCTATCCCTATCCTCGGTGGGATGCTCAACTTCGTGCTCTTCGCGCTCGGATTGGGCGCGCTGGCGATCGGTTTGTATACGCGACGCGGTCGTCGCCGTGGCCCTGAATCGCCCTTGGTTCCCTCCAACGGCGGCTGATCCCCCCCGTTTTCGCTCGAAACGCGACATCAGAACGGAAATCTTCAAAAGGTGTCCGGATGGAGGCATACGTAATGGCTGTAGTACCGTTCGAGACGCTCGCGTTTCTTTTGTTCGCCCTTGTAACGGTCGGGGCGAGCGTTGGGGTCGTGCTGGTTCGTGACGTGTGGCACTCGGCGCTGCTTTTGGGCGTCGCCTTGCTCTCCGTCGCGGTCCACTACGTAATGCTTCGCGCCGAGTTCCTTGCGGTGATGCAGGTGCTCGTATACGTCGGCGGCGTGCTCATCCTGATCACGTTCGCTGTCATGCTCGTTCGTCGGGATCCGGACCCCGACGTGGAGGCCGCGCGATGACGACGCGACCGAGGTTGCACCGCGGCGAGAAGGTTATCGGCGTCCTCGCCGTGGCGCTCTTTGCGTTCCTTTCGGCGGTGTTTCTCACCGCCGGATTCGGCACCTCGGGTGCGTTTCCGGACGGGTCAGTCACCCGGTCGATCGGGTACGCGATGTTCGATCTCCCCGGTGCCGACATCGAGGGCGAAGGGTTCCTCGTCGCGTTCGTCACGATCGCGATCGTCCTCGATGCCGCCCTCGACGGGGCGGTCATGCTGGCGAGAAAGGAGGATGACTCCTGATGGCGCTGGAAACCGTTCCCGCCGAGTACTATCTGGTGCTGTCGGCGGCCGTCTTCTGTGCCGGCCTGTACGGTATTCTCACCCGGCGCAACGCGCTTATGTTCCTGATCTGCGTCGAGTTGCTGTTGAACGCCGCGAACATCAACCTCGTGGTCTTCGCGTTCTACTGGGGGAACGTCACCGGACAGGTGTTCGTCCTGTTCACGATGGCGATCGCCGCCGCGGAGGTCGCCATCGGGATCGGCATCATCCTCGTACTGCATCGCAACTTCGACGACGTCGACGTGACCGACGCGGCAACCCTAAAGTGGTAACATGTCGCTGATATACGAACTCACCCCGGCGATCGTCTTGCTCCCCTTCGTATCGTTCCTGCTCACGCTGTTTTTCGGCCAGTGGCTACCGAAAAAAGGGGCCGTCCCCGGTATCTTCGCGACCGTCGCCGCGCTCGGATTGTCCCTCGTGACCCTCGGATGGCTGCTCTTGACCGGCGAGCCGCACAACCAGACGTGGTACACGCTCGTCGACGCCGACGCGACCTTCGATCTCACGTTCGGCATCCTGATCGATCAGCTCTCGGCGGCGATGCTCGTGATAGTCTCGCTCATCGCGTTTCTCGTCCACGTCTTCTCGCTCGGCTACATGAACGACGAGGGCGAGCCGGGACTTCCGCGCTACTACGCCGGATTGGGGCTGTTCACGGCGAGCATGCTCGCGTTCGTGATCGCCGACAACCTCCTCATGGCGTTCATTTTCTTCGAGTTGGTCGGGCTCTGCTCGTACCTTCTCATCGGCCACTGGTTCACCGAGGACGCCCCGCCGTCTGCGGCGAAAAAGGCGTTCCTCGTCACTCGGTTCGGCGATTACTTCTTCCTCATCGGCGTCGTCGGCGTCCTCGTCACGTTCGGCACCGCGAACTTCGCCGGCAGCGAGGGGTTCCCGGCGCTCGCCGAGAGCGCCATCGAGGCCGGCGAGACGTTCTACGGATTCGGTGCCGAGACGTGGCTCTCGATCCTCGGCTTGCTCGTGTTGGGTGGCGCATTCGGCAAATCCGCACAGTTCCCGTTCCACACCTGGCTTCCCGACGCGATGGAGGGTCCGACGCCCGTCTCCGCGTTGATCCACGCCGCGACGATGGTCGCCGCCGGCGTGTATCTCGTCGCCCGGATGTACGGCTTCTACGCGCTGTTGCCGACTGTGCTCGCGATCATCGCCTTCGTCGGCGGCTTCACCGCGCTCTTCGCCGCGACTATGGCCGTCGTGAAAAACGAAATCAAACAGGTGCTGGCGTACTCGACGATCAGCCAGTACGGCTACATGATGCTCGCGCTGGGGTCGGGGAGTTACGTCGCCGCGTTCTTTCACCTGACCACGCACGCGGTGTTCAAGGCCTTGCTGTTCCTCGGGGCCGGCTCGGTCATCATCGCCATGCACCACAACGAGGACATGTGGGATATGGGCGGCCTCAGAGACGAGATGCGGACCACCTATCTCACCTTCCTCGCCGGTTCGCTCGCCCTCGCGGGGATCTTCCCCTTTTCGGGTTTTTGGTCGAAAGACGAGGTGCTCTTTGAGACGCTCGTTCACGCCTTGGGCGGTAGCCCGCTTCTGTTCGGGGCGTACGCGATGGCGCTCGCCGCGGTGTTTCTCACCGGCTTTTACACGATCCGGATGGTGCTTCTCACCTTCCACGGCGAGCCCAGAAGCGATACGGCCGAGGACCCCCACACCGTCCGCTGGAACGTCAAATTCCCGCTCGCGGCGCTCGGCGTGCTCGCGGTCACTGCGGGTGCGTTGAACCTCGTCCCGGTCGAGAAGCTCTCGGGCGGCGCGCTCCACGTGGCGTTCCTCGAAGAGTATCTCTACCGGGACGTCGGCCTGCTCACCCACGGGGAGCACTACGGCAAACTGTTGGAGACGTACGCCGGCTATCAGTCGACGTACATCGGGAGCGAGGTCACGACCGTACTGCTCGGTGCGGGACTCGGTCTCGGACTGGCCCTTCTCGGTGCCGGCTCGGCGTACGGGTTGTATCGCGGTTCGGAACCGGTCAGACACACGGCGAAACTCGGCGGTCTCAGAACGCTTCTCATGCACAACTACTATCAAGACGAGTACCAGGTGTGGCTCGCCCGCGGATTCACGGTTCGACTCGCCGCCGCCGCCAACACGTTCGATCAGGGCGTCATCGACGGCGCGGTGAACGCGGTGTCGAGTGTGAGCCTCTTTGCGGGCGATCGCCTGCGTCGGATCCAGACGGGTCTCGTGACGAACTACGCGGCGCTCGTCGTGTTGAGTCTGCTCGCATTGCTCGCGATCTTCGCGATCCTCGGGGGATGGTTCTGAATGCTGATCGAGGCGCTCATCCTGCTGTGTCTCCTCGGCGCGGCGATCGTGTTCGTCGCTCCGGATCGCCACTCGCACAAACTCGCATTCGGGCTCTCCGTTCCGCCACTTGTCGTCTCGTTGTACATGTATCTCGGCTTCGACGGGAGCGGGAACGCTCTCCTCGGCGGTGATATCGCCTACGAGACCTTTGCGGCGTGGCTGCAGTTCGGCCCCTACGCGGTCAACTACCACGTCGGTCTCGATGGGATCTCGCTCCCGCTTGTCATCCTCTCGACGGTGCTGACGACGCTCGCCATTTTGAGCGCGTGGACGCCGATCGAAAGCCGTCAGAGCCAGTTTTACGGGCTCATCCTGTTCCTCGAGGGCAGTCTCATCGGCGTCTTCGCCGCGCTCGATTTCATCCTCTGGTTCGTCTTCTGGGAGGCCGTGTTGATCCCGATGTATTTGCTCATCGGCGTCTGGGGCGGCCCGCGCCGGAAGTACGCCGCGATCAAGTTCTTCGTCTACACGAACATCGCCTCGCTCGTGATGTTCATCGGTTACTTCGGGCTCGTCTTCGGGCTTGGGGACGCGATCTCCTCGACCTCGATGCCCGCGGTCGCCGAGGCGCTCCGGGCCGGCCAGTTGGGTTATCTCGGAACCTCGACGATCGGTATCGGCCCCGAGACGCTCGCGATGGTCGCGTTCGTCGCCATGTTCGTCGGCTTCGCGGTGAAAGTGCCGATCGTCCCGTTCCACACGTGGCTGCCGGACGCCCACGTCGAGGCCCCGACGCCCGTCTCGGTGCTTTTGGCCGGCGTCCTCCTGAAGATGGGAACGTACGCGCTGCTCCGATTCAACTTCACGATGTTGCCCGAACAGGCGGCGACACTCGCGGCCCCGATCGCCGCTATCGCCGTGCTCTCGATCATCTACGGCGCGTTACTCGCGCTCGCCCAACAGGATCTCAAACGGGTCGTCGCCTACTCGTCGGTCTCCTCGATGGGGTACGTCATCCTCGGTCTCGTCGCCTACACCGTCTACGGCGTCGGCGGTGCGACGTTCCAGATGATCGCTCACGGGCTCATCTCCGGACTACTCTTCATGACCGTCGGCGTCTTTTACAACGCGACGCACACCCGGATGATCGGCGACATGTCCGGATTGGCCGGGAAGATGCCGGTGACTGCGGCGGTGTTCGTCACGGGCGCGTTCGCGTACATGGGGCTGCCGCTCATGGCGGGCTTCATGGGCGAACTGTTCGTCTTCATCGGCGCGTTCGGATCGACGGTGTTGCCCGCCGCGCCGCTTTTCACCGCGGCAGCGATGTTCGGTATCGTGATCGTCGCCGGCTACCTGCTGTGGGCGATGCAGCGCTCGCTGTTCGGCCCCTTCCGGCTGGAAACCGACTACGATCTCGGCCGCGCGCCGGTTCACGACATCGCCCCGCTGCTCACGTTGGTCGTGCTCATCATCGCGCTGGGAGTCGCTCCGGACATCTTCTTCGAGATGATCCGGGACGCGACGCTCGAGGTCATCGCGTTCGACTTCGGAGGTGACCTCTGATGAACGAGTGGCTCCTGCTCGCGCCAGTCGGCGCGTTCGTCCTCGCGGCGCTGGCGCTGTTCGTGATCGACACGATCTCTCCCGAAAAAACCGACGGCGGACTCCTCGCGGGGGTCGCGACCATCGGCGCACTCGCCGCGCTCGCGTCTTCGGGCGTGCTCCTCCTGTCGGATGTCGCTACCGGCGGCGTCGAACTGTTCGGCGGGCAGCTCGTCGTCGACGGGATGAGCCTCCTCTTCACGTTCATCTTCGGCAGCGTGACAGCGCTCGTAACCCTCGCGTCGATCGATTACATCCGCGGGATGGCACACCAAGCGGAGTACTACCTGCTCGTCCTGTTGGCGGCGACGGGGATGTCGCTCATGGCCTCGGCGAACAGTCTCGCTCTC
Organism: Natronomonas sp.; assembly: GCF_046483325.1. GTDB lineage: Archaea > Halobacteriota > Halobacteria > Halobacteriales > Haloarculaceae > Natronomonas. Next base: position 19,410 of record NZ_JAWODL010000015.1, read on the forward strand.
GTCTTCATTTCGCTCGAACTGGCAAGCCTTCCCTCGTACGCCCTCGTGGCGTATCTGAAGGGTAATCGCGGCTCGGTCGAGGGTGCGCTCAAGTACTTTTTGATCGGGGCGCTCTCATCCAGCATCCTCGTTTACGGCATCTCGCTCGTCTACGCATCGACCGGGAGCCTGTTGCTCGTCGACGTCGCCGGATCGATCGGCGGCGCGGCGGACAGCTACCCCGGCGTTCTCGGTGTCGGAGTACTCATGATCATCGCCGGGTTCGCGTTCAAGACGGCGGCGGTCCCGTTCCACTTTTGGGCACCCGACGCCTACGAGGGCGCGCCAGCGCCGGTCGCGGCGTTCCTCTCGTCGGCGTCGAAGGCCGCCGGGTTCGTCGTGGCCTTCCGTGTGCTCCTCGTCGCGTTCCCGATCCAAGACGTCGCGAGCGCGGTCGATTGGGTGTTGGCCTTCCAGATCCTCGCGGTGCTCACGATGACCGTCGGGAACTTCGCCGCGGCGACCCAGGAGAACGTCAAACGGATGCTCGCGTACTCGTCGATCGGCCACGCGGGCTACGTGCTGATCGGGCTGGCCGCACTGACGAACGTCGGTGGGATGAGCGCGGAGGCGACCGTCCTCGGCGCGAGCATGCTGCACCTGCTCGTCTACGGCTTCATGAACACCGGCGCGTTCCTGTTCGTCGCATTGGTCGAACACTGGGAGGTCGGCCGAACCTTCGAGGACTATAACGGACTCGCTCGCGAGGCTCCGCTGGCCTGCGTCGCGATGACCGTCTTCATGTTCTCGCTGGCCGGCCTGCCTGTCGGTGGCGGCTTCGTCTCGAAGTACTACCTCTTCGCGGGCGCCGTCGGCGCGGGTGTCTGGTGGCTCGCGCTGGTCGGTGCGATAAACAGCGCGCTGAGCCTCTACTACTACAGCCGAGTCGTCAAAGCGGTGTGGATCGAGGAACCGGCCGAACCGCGGATCATCGAGCGGTATCCGACCGCATTGTACGTCGCGCTCCTCTCAGCCGCCGTCGTGACCGTCCTCCTGTTGCCGGGACTTCTCGTCTTCGACGGCGCGGCCTTCGATGCGGCCGCGGCGCTTCTCTGAGCGGGTTCGCGTTTCACTGCTCGACGGCGTATTGATCCGATGCGATGCGTCGGTCGTCCAGCATGCTTTAGACGGTCGGGACCGCATCGGTACCCATGGATCGGCTGGTGTTGGGTTGTGACGCGCTCGGAACGTCGTTCGTCCGACGGCTCGCCGACCAGCCGGGCGAACTCGTCGTTCTCGTCCCCGATGCCGAACGCGCAGAATCGCTTCGAGAGAGCGGTATCGAGGCTCGCAACGCCGACATCGGAAACATCGACGACGTTCGAACCGTCACCGGCAATGTCGATTCTATCGTCGTCGCCTTCGCCGATTCGGCTGCGGTCCAAACGGCCGTCTCGACCGCCAGATCGGCCTATCCGGATGCGTTTCTCATGGCCTGTCTCGACGGAGAATCGACCGATGAGGACCGATACTCCGTCGAATCGGTCGCCGATCGGGTCGTCGACCTGCCGGCGGAGGCCGGGAGGGGATTTCTCGAGCGTGCCGGCGATGCGGGGCTTCGGCTCCGAAAGCTCCGGCAGGTATTCGACGACATTGACGGGCGACTCGCCGTCGTCGCCCACGACAATCCCGACCCGGACGCGATCGCCTCGGCAGTGGGACTCCGACGGCTCGCGGCGGAGTTCGGGATCGACGCCGAGGCGTGCTACTACGGCGAGATAAGCCACCAGGAAAACCGCGCGCTGGTCAATCTCTTCGAATTCGATCTCACGAATCTGGCGCCCGATGCAGACCTCTCGGCGTTCGACGCCTTCGCGCTCGTCGACCACTCCAGACCGGGCGTCAACGATGGCCTTCCGGAGGAGACGCCGATCGACATCGTCATCGATCACCACCCGCCGAGAGAACTCGTCCCGGCGAAGTTCGTCGATCTCCGAAGCGACGTCGGCGCGACGTGTACGCTCATCGACGACTACCTCGACCAGTTCGGCATCGATCCGTCCGAAGAGCTGGCAAGCGGTCTCCTGTACGGCATTCGGACCGACACAATGGAGTTCAGTCGTGGGGTCTCGATCGCCGATCTCGAGGCGGCGGCGAAACTCGTCGAGCTCGCGGACAACGATCGCCTCCGGCAGGTCGAGTCGCCGAGCGTGTCGACAGAGACGCTAGATACCCTCGGTAACGCCATCTCGAATCGAACCGTACAGGGCGACGTCTTGACGACCTGCGTCGGTTTCATCTCCGACCGCGACACCCTCGCGCAGGCCGCGGATCGACTGCTCGACATGGACTCGATAACGACGACTCTCGTCTTCGGCTACACCGAAGACACGGTGTTCGCCTCGGCGCGCGCCCGCGGAGCGGAACGCGACCTCGGTGAAATCCTTCGCGACGCATTCGGGCAGATCGGGAGCGCCGGCGGCCACGCAGACATGGCGGGCGCACAGGTTCCGGTCGGCATCCTCACTGACGAGACGGAGGCCGACGAACGCGGCGACGTGATAGCGGACGTGATCACGGATCGGTTCTTCGAGGCGCTCGGTATCGTGCCGGACTACGGGGCCACGTTCGTCTACGCTGATCCCAGCGACGTCGATGGGCGCTTCGGCTGATGGGTCGCTCGATGAAGTGACCTTTTTGTCGCTCGATACCGTTCCCCCGACAATGGACAACGCCCCCTACGACGGTAAGCCGAGGGTGAAAGACTACATGACCCGCGACGTTGCGACAGTCTCGCCGGACGAAACCGTCGGCGAGGTCGCGGAGCGAATCGCCGGAAGCGACGATCACAGCGGCTTCCCGGTCTGTGATGGCCGTCGCGTACAGGGATTCATCAGCGCTCGAGATCTCCTTCTCGCGGACGATCGGGATCCTATCTTCAAGGTGATGACCGAGGATATCATCGTCGCCCACCCCGATATGCGGATCACGGATGCGGCTCGCGTCATCCTCCGATCGGGCATTCAACGGCTTCCGGTGGTCGACGACGCGGGGAACCTCGTTGGGATCATCTCCAACGCCGACGTCATTCGATCGCAGATCGAACGGGCGACGCCGGAGAAGGTCGGAAAGCTCCTGCGAACCCTCGAGAATATTCACGGCGTCGAGGCGGTCGAAGAGCGACGGATGGTCGAACTCTCGGCGCTCGTGCCTACCCAGACGAAAGTGTACACCGACGAACTGGAGGGTCGAAGCTACGAGCTACAGAACGGGCTGGCAGAACCGCTCGTCGTCATCGACAATGCTGGTGAACTCCTCTTGGCCGATGGCCACCACCGGGTCAAGGCGGCGGCCCGACTCGGGATCGATGAGATGGACGCCTACGTCATCCATCTCAACCAGCGAGTCGATCTGGGGATGGCAGAAACCGCACGAAAGAGCAATCTCGAATCGATCGACGATATCGAAGAAGTCGACTACGGCCACCACCCGCTCGTCGAGACGACAAAGCGATTGCAGGATTCCGAGTGACTCGATCGGGCTGGGGCGCTGAGTGAACGGCGTCCGCTCCGTGTCGGCGATCGGCCCGTAATCGATCGGATTTGTGTTTGCTTGTCTCCGTCGACGTTCGCTGAACCCCTTTGAAGCGGGAGGTCTAAGTGTACGCACACGAAGATCCTTCGTAATGCGATCGAACCGATTCGTACCGTTGCTCGCGGCGGCCGTCGTCGGTGTGTACGTCCTCGTGGTCGCCGGTGCGACCGCTGCCCTCGCTGAGGCCGCGACGGCGTGCGGGGATTGGCCGCTCTGTCACGGTTCCTACGCCGATCCCGCAGTGTTGGTTGCCATCTTTCACCGCGTCGTGGCGGCCATCGTCGGCCTGCTCGTCTTGGTGACCGTCGCCGTCGGCTGGCGTCGGGCGACCCGACGCGTCCGGTTTGCCCTCGCGATGGCGCTGGTGTTGTATCCGATTCAGGCCGCCGTCGGTGCCGTCGTCGCGACCGGCGTGGCGGTCGAACGATTCCACCTGTTTCTCGGGATGGTTATTTTCGGCGCACTGGTGCTTGCCCTCGCGTGGCATCTCGAAGCCGAAACCGGTGCGGACGACGCTCCCGAGACGCCCCCCGAGCTCTCTCCCCCGGCCGATGAGCCGGTTGAATCTCCCGCATCCGCCCGGCCCCTCTCCGGGCTTCCACGACTCAAAGCCACTGTCGGGGCGTACTTCCAGTTGATGAAGCCCCGACTCATGTGGCTGCTCTGTCTCGTTGCGGGCGCGGGAATGGTGTTGGCTGGCACGCCGACGGTCCGAACCGTCGTCGCCACGCTCGGCGGTGGCGTCTTGGCGATCGGCGCGTCTGGGACGTTCAACCACGTTCTCGAACGTGATATCGACAAGCGAATGGAGCGGACCTCCGATCGACCGCTCGCGACCCACGAGGTGCCGGTTCGAAACGCGTTGGCCTTCGGCGGACTGTTGACGGTCGCCTCGCTGTGGGCGTTCCTCTCGGTGAACCTCCTCACCGCGGCGCTCGGGTTGGCTGCAATCGTCTTCTACAGTATCGTCTACACACTCATCTTGAAGCCGAACACCGTCCAAAACACCGTGATCGGCGGTGCTGCGGGCGCATTACCGGCGCTCATCGGCTACGCAGCGGTGACCGGAACCGTCGGTGTCGGCGGGCTCGTCCTCGCCACGGTCATCTTCCTGTGGACGCCGGCGCATTTTTACAATCTCGCGTTGGCTTACCGGGACGACTACGAACGCGGTGGGTTCCCGATGATGCCCGTCGTCCGCGGCGAGACGGAGACGCGAAAGCACATCCTGTTCTATCTCGCCGCGACGCTTCTCGGTGCGGGCGTCCTCGCTGCGGTCTCGAACCTCGGGTGGCTCTACGGGGCCACGACGGTCGCGCTCGGTGCCGTCTTCCTGTGGATGGTCATTCGGCTTCACTACGAACAGTCGGAGCCGGCGGCCTTCCGGGCGTTCCACGCGTCGAACGCCTATCTCGGGTTGGTCCTCGTCGCGATCGTCGTCGACGCGCTCGCGGTCTGAAACGGACCGGTGGTCGCCTCGATCTGTGATCGATCCCCCACGCGGTAATCGCAGACGGCGTGATACAACGGCGCTTCGGATCCCTCGAAAAGTCCGGATGACGCGGGACGAGGTCGGCTTCTCGGCTTTACCGCTGATCGAGAAGAGTGATCGGGTTTTCGCGCCAGGGTTTCATAGAAACGCTACTTGCAGTCACGGCGCGCTTATGCAGCGAGTCGAGTCGCTACAGAGGGCTGTGGAGCAACTGGAGTGCGACAAGAAACAGGAATACGAACCCGAGGCCACCGATTCCGGCGCCGACCGCGTGAGCTGTGCCGAGCCCTTGCCGGCGAGCGAACTGGTACGGTCCACCGAACAGGAGGACTGAGAGGACAAGCAGGACGACGGCGAGCGTGACCCCGGAGAGCGCTTCCAATGCTCCGATGATTCCGAATGCCAAAAACTGTGTCATCATTGTAGTTGAAACCCGTTATTGTAGCTCGATATTCGCCAGCGAATAAATAACCTTTGTTGTCCGTTCGCCACGCGTGCGAACGAAAACCGTACAACAAAAGCTAAGTGGAACTGACCCTGAGGCTGAATTAAGCCAAGACATACTATGATACATATCCCCGTATTGTTACAGCAGGCACCGGAAGGCTTGCGAACACAGGCCGACGCTTTCTCAGATATCTTCCTCGTGTTCCTCGCCGTCGGGACCACCGTCGGGACCGTCGTGGTACTATACACCCTCTATCACGCATACAAATACCGAGACAAGGGTGACGACGACAGCGGGTTCGAAGCGCCACAGCTCGGCGAACTTCCCAGCGGACAGGGAGGAGGAAAGAGCAGGAAACTGTTTATGTCGTTCGGGCTCAGCGCGATCATCGTCATCAGCGTCGTCGTGTATTCGTACACGCTTTTGCTGTACGTCGAGGCCGGACCGACATCCGAAATCGAGACCGAAGGTGACGAGGTCCTGGACATCCAAGTGTCGGGCTTCCAGTTCGGCTGGGAGTACGAATATCCCAACGGAGCGACCGCGTTCGACACGATGCGCGTTCCGGCCGGGGAGGACCAGGTGATACGGTTACAAGTCACGTCCGATGACGTCTGGCATAACTTCGGCTCGACGGATCTGCGGATCAAAACGGACGCGATCCCCGGAGAGACGTCTACAGTATGGTTTACGGCTGGAGAGGCAGGGAATACGTACAACGTCGAGTGTTTCGAACTGTGCGGTGTCGGACACTCACAAATGGACGGAGAGATCACCGTGATGGAACCCGATGAATTCAACGAATGGTACGAAAGCGAAGGAGAATCGAACGGAGGGGATAGCTAATGTCCGAACTTCCGCCTACTAGCTCGCTCAAGCGTTGGCTGGTGACTACAAACCACAAGGACGTCGGGATTCTCTACCTGCTCACGTCGACGTTCTTCTTGCTCTTCGGTGGCGTGTTGGCGCTGCTTATCCGCGTGGAACTGTGGGACCCGATGACGACCGTCCTCGCCGGATCGGGAATGGGCTACAATGAGGCCGTCACGGCGCACGGTCTCATCATGATCTTTTGGTTCCTCTCCCCGTTCGCGTTCGGGTTCGCGAACTATCTCGTGCCGCTGCAGATCGGTGCCGATGATCTTGCATTCCCCCGATTGAACGCCCTCTCGTACTGGATGTACGCGTTCTCGGGTGTGCTGTTCGGCATCTCGTTCTTCCAAGGTGGAACGATGACCGGTGGCTGGACGCTCTATACACCGCTCAGCTTACCGGCGTACACACCGACGATCGGTTCGACCGGAGCAGTTCTGGCGATCGCGATGTTCGTGGCCGCCGTGACCGCGTCGACGGTGAACTTCTTGGTAACGATCCACCACTCCCGCGCCGAGGGAATGGGCCTGATGGATATGCCCATGTTCAGTTGGTCCATCCTCGCGACCGTCTGGATGATGCTATTCGCGTTCGCTGCGTACCTCGCAGCGCTTTTGATCCTCTCGGCCGACCGAATCATCGGGAGCGTCTACTTCTCGGCGACTGAGGGCGGCTCGATACTCTGGGGTCACCTCTTTTGGTTCTTCGGTCATCCCGAGGTGTACATCGTCTTCTTCCCTGCACTCGGGGTGATGCTCGAGGTCTTCCAGACGTTCTCCGGGAACCGACTCGTCGGCCGAAAGTGGGTCATCATTGCGTTGGTCTTGGTCGCGATCCAGTCGTTCCTCGTGTGGATGCACCACATGTTCCTCACGACGATCAATCTCGAGATCAAGACGCTGGTGATGGCGAGTACGATCGGCATCTCGCTCCCGTTCGACCTGCTCGTGTTCGCGCTTATATACACGCTCGCGAAGGGCAGGATCAGCTTCAAAACGCCATTCCTGTTCTCCTTCGGCGCGTTGTTGTTGTTCATCCTCGGGGGCATTACAGGCGTCTTCCTGGGCGCGATCGTTCTCGACTACGAGTTCCGTGGCACCTACTGGGTCGTCGCACACTTCCACTACGTGATGTTCGGCGGTGCGACGGCACTCGTGGGCGCGATTTACTACTGGTTCCCAAAGATGACTGGGAAGATGTACAACGAGTTACTCGGTAAGATCCACTTCGTGGTCTTCTTCATCGGGTTCAACGTCGTCTACTTCTCGATGTTCACCGCTTGGGAGACGCCTCGCCGCGTCTTCGAGTACCAGCAGTCATTGGTCACGGCTCACCAGATCGGGACGGTCGGGGCGTTCGTGCTCGGGTTCTCCTTTTTCATCATGTTCTATAACCTCGGGAAGAGCTACCTCTCCGGTCCCGAGGCACCTGATAGCCCCTGGGAGTACGCCCGTACGGCCGAATGGACGGTTTCCTCGCCGCCGCCGCTCGAGAACTGGGCGGGCCGCCCCTCGTATTCGAGCGGCCACCTCGAGTTCGTTGAAGAGTCCCACGAGGGCACCGCCGCGACTGATGGCGGCCACGTGAGCGGAAACGAGGCAAGAGACTACGTGCTGGGTGACAAACACCCCTCGCACGCGAGCATCTGGCCACTCGCTGTGAGTGGGTCGGTGTTCCTGTTACTACTCGGCCTTTCGGGCATCGCCCAGTCGCTCGCGATCGATGCCGGCTCGTCGCTCGGCGGTATCTCCGTCGCGCTTGAGGGAACCGTTCTGTATCCCGTCTTCTTCGTTGTCGGCATGATCGCACTGCTGTATTCCAGTGTCAAGTGGGGGTTGGAGGACTTCTACGCGCCACCCGCCGAGATCGCAAATCGATGGCCGTTCGACAACATCGAAAAGAACAAGCTCGGAATGTGGTTCTTCCTCGCCTCGGACGTGCTCGTCTTCGGCGCGTTCATCTCGGCGGCGATATTCATCCGTGTGAACGCCGGTTGGCGGACCTGGGAGCCGCTCACCGAGTCGCTTCCGGGGCTCATCAACACGTTCGTGCTGTTGACTTCGTCGTTCACCGTCATCCTCGCGCTAGTCGCCTCCCGGCGCAGGAACCGGAAGGGACTCATCGCCAGCCTCGGTGCGACGATGCTACTCGGCTTTACGTTCCTCGGAATCAAAGCCTGGGAGTGGCACCACGAAATATATGACGTCGGCGTTACGCTGACTCAGAATCCCTACGGACCGCCCGTCCAATCGACGCTGTACTTCGTCACGACTGGCCTGCACGGAATCCACGTCATCATCGGACTCGTCGTGGCGGCGTTCCTCATCGTGCGTGCGTATCAGGGCTACTACCTCGATGACCACCGGCCGGTGGAGTACTTCGGCCTCTATTGGCACTTCGTCGACATCGTCTGGGTCTTCCTGTTCCCGCTTTTCTACCTCTTCTAATCGCGGCCCGACCGTTTCTTCAACGCGTTGCGTCCGCCGGGGATGGTGCGCTCGTGGTTATGACGCGATGGTTGTCCTGGACCACTCCACGTGAGCTATTCCGCGAGTAGTCGTTCGAGCGTACGAGGAGATCGGTCGGACGATGCCGTCCGAGTGACTTTTACTCGCTCCAACGAAACGAACAGATATGCTCGGCTTGCTTTCGGATATACCGATCTGGCGCGGGATCGTTGGGGCCCTACTCGGCGTTGGCTTTTGGATCGCTGGCCCCGTGATCGCCTACTTGGTTTGGGAGCGATATCGCGGTAACGGACAGGAATAATTATATGGTCGCGTGCCATTCTACACCGTAGACAAGGATGGCTTCCGACTCCCTCAAACTGTATACCGCGATTTATATCGCGTTGCTCGCGCTCGCGGCGTCGAAGTACGTCTTCTTCAACATCCCCTTCTTTGGGTATTGGGAGGCATTCGCCGCGACGATGATCGCCGCGTCGCTGAAAACCGGGCTAATCATCGGCTACTTCCAGCACCTCCGCTCGGAGAACCGGTCGTTGACGTGGCTGATGGCTTTGAGCCTCGGGCTCGTCCTGTTGCTCATGGCCGCAGCGAGCTACTCGATAACCTGATCGGAAGCGACTGCCGGATAGAGCCGATTTTTGTACCTCAGTTCTGCTCTCGGGGCTCGCTTGCCGCCTCACGTCCGCCTTGCTCGTTACTAATGCACCCTGTGTATACGATCAACTGTCGTACGCGGGGAACGAGACGCGAGGGGAGAGATACGGTGCTGCCCTATCGGCTCACACGTCGTCAGATGTCTGGTCACTACTGAAATCGCTCCAAATAACGAGGACGATCACGCCAACGAAGAGTCCGCCGACGAGCGCGGGACCGATCGGTCCACCGCCTTCGAGCAGTGCGATAGTAACGTACGGAAGCCCGATCGCGACGCTGAACGCGATGACGAGCGCCGTCTTCATTTCCATACGTAGATCTGTCTCCGCGCGGCTATACATCTTTCCCGAGAGAGCTTTCGGTAGTACCCTTGCGATCGACACCGACGACATCCCTTTTGTGCGTCCACTCGATCGATGCGTATGCGGATCGCACCTTTCCAACTCGAACGCTGGTTCGCGGAGGTCGAAGCCGATGCGGACGTGATGCTCGCCGAGAGCGGTGTCCGACCGCTCTCGGCCGACCGATTCGATACCGACCCCGGTGAACTCGGCTACGTGATTCCGACGGCTGGTAGGCCGGCATTTCGAGCCAAGGTCGGAGAGCTCCACGGCCGAGATGCGGCGGAGACGCTCTTCACCTGTGGAACGCAGGAGGCGAACCTCCTCGCGTTGCTCTCGCTCGCCGACTCACACGTCGTCGTCGTCACGCCGACCTACGGTTCGTTCACGGGACTCGCGAACTCCCTCTGCGATGTCACGCGAGTTCCGCTCGTCGAGCCCGGGTGGGAACTCGATCCGGACGCGGTCGAGTCGGCACTGCGACCCGACACCGATCTCGCCGTAGTGGTCAATCCCAACAACCCCACGGGCCGACACCACGACGAGGAGACGATGCGTTCGGTGTACGAACGCTGTGCCGACAACGGAACGTATCTACTCTGTGATGAGGTGTATCGGCTGCTCTCTGCCGACCCGATCGCACCGGTCTCGAGCTTCGGCAGGCATGGGATCTCTACGGGCGGCGTTTCGAAGTCGTTTGGACTCGCGGGGCTGCGGTTCGGCTGGCTCTGTGGGCCGAGCGCGGTCGTCGCGACCGCCGAAAACTGGAAGGACTACACGACGATCTCGCCGCCGACCTTCGGTCATCACGTCGCCGAGCAGGCGTTCGATCGACACGAGGAACTCCTCGCCGAGAACCGCGAACACGTCGCGGAAAATCGCGCGGTCGTCGAAGCGTTCCTAGATACACACGACCTCGCGTGGTCGAACCCCGACTGCGGTGTCAACGCTTTCGTCGAGGTACCAGCTGGTTTTGCCAGCGGAGAGTCCTTCTCGCGGAGTCTGGTGACGGAGGAATCGGTCGTTGTCGCACCCGGTGAGGCGTTCGGCCGTCCCGAGTGGTTTCGGATCGGATTCGGACTCCCCCGAGAGAAACTCGACGAAGGGTTGTCGCGGACCGGGGCGTTTCTCGCTCGACACCGATGAGCGTGTACTGGTGCCCCTCGTCGCTATCCGCCAGGTGAACTGGGCGAGACTATAGTATACAATTGTATGAATATCTGGTGATTCAAAATTCAATCGTGTTGTATACCGCCCGCTAACACGCTAATACAAAAGTTTTAATTGGGATTAGCGTTACAAACAAACTGTAATGGTCGATCGCCCACTCGAAAACGAGAATTACCCGACTCGTCAAGTCCCTTCAACAACCGGTGAGCCGTGCCTGCCTACGTCTGTATGTCTCCCCTCGGAGGCCGCATGACGCACACCAGCCTGATGACGGCACTGACGCTGTATCGCAGCGAAACCGTCACGCTCGAGCAGGCGGCGAGGTACAGCGGCGTCCCGGCGACGAACGTTGCGGTTGCACTTCGAGCCCGGGGAATACCGGTCCGAGAGGAAACCGACGCGTCCGCCTCGACGAAATCCATCGCTCAATAAGGAGCGGTCGTTTCGTTCCCTCGAGACCGTCGACTCGCGCCTTCGGGTGGTTCGTTCGCGCGACGCACCAATCGCTCGATCCGCTCGTCCATCGGCGGATGTGTCGCGAGCAGTCTGCTCAAGATACCCTCCTCGTCGCCGTGGACGTACAGCGGCGAGAGCAGCCCCCACCTCGGCGTGGCGGCCCGTTTAATCTTCACGAGCGCACGCGCCAGCGCGATCGGATCGCCGGTGGCTTCGACGGCTCGATCGTCGGCGGCGTATTCGCGCCGCCGTGAGTGCGCTCTGAGCGCCAGTGTCAACGCGAACAGTAGGACGACGACGGCCTGTGCGACCCGCCACTGAATCGTCGCGAAGTGAGCCGCAAGCGGCCGTGGGTACTCGCCTCGAAGCCACGCTGACGCGCGGACGATTCCGCCAACGAGAAGTCCGATCGGAAGGAGGACCAGATAGAACATCCCGCCGATCGTTCGAACCATGGTGTAGCCGAGCGTCTGTATCAAGCCGTCGCGGTTCTCCAGATGTGCGAGTTCGTGAGCGATGATTGCCTCCAGTTCCGCGGTCGAGAGCAGTCTCAAGAGACCGACGTCGATGACGACCGCGCCACCGCGAGCGGCACCGACCGCGAGCGCGTTCGGCTCGCCCATTCGGGCGGCGTACAGCGTCACGCCATCGACGTCGAACGACGAACTGATCCGATCGAGTCGGGCGTACAACCCGGCTGCGTCGAACCGCTCGATCGCAACCACGTCGAGATCACGGAGCACCCCGGCGGTTCCGAGCCGGTAACTGAGATAGCCGACGACGGTGGTCACGACGACGAAGTACACCGCGATCCGAACCGGATTCAGAGGGATTTCCACCAGTGATCCGAGGACGCTGTACCCGACGACGGCTACGAGCGCATACATCAAAACCAACCCGAGTCCGGCGAGCCCCATCAGGATGCGCAACGGAAGCCTTCGCATGGGTCTTCCTTCGTCCGAGGTCCTCACGTCTCTTTCGTCCGATAGGCGATTCGATCTCGAAAGCGCCTACTCGACGCCGGTTATCCCGGTGACCGTCCCGACGCCCTTCGATCGACCCTCCCGAAAGACGAACCGTTGGCCCTCCTCGATCGAGTAGGCACGGAACTTGAACCGGACTCGCGCTACGCCGGTATCGCCCGGAAGAAGCTGCCCCCCTTCCGGGTGGATGGACGCGGTTTCGCTCACCGTTTCGAGGTGGACGACCGGTTCGTAGCCGTCGTCGATCCGTGTCGGGTGATTCAACACCATCACCTCGGCTTCGAACTCCCGGACTGCGGCCGGGTCGGACTCGCGCGGTAGGAGCACCATCCCGCGTTCGAGATCGCTTTCTCGGATCCCCTTCAGGGCGATCCCGACGATCCGTCCCGCCGCGGCTTCGTCGACACGGTGATAGTGCATCTCGATTGACCGGACTTCGACCGGACGGAACGTCCCGTCGGCGAGCGGTCCGACCACGAGTTCGTCGCCGGCTTCGACGCCCCCGGAGCGGATCGTCCCCGATGCGACCGCGCCGACGCCGGTCACGTTGTAGGTCCGGTCGACGTACATCGAGAACGCACCCTCCTCGGCGCCGGTCTTCGGGAGCTGTTCGAACAGTTCGTCGAGGGTGTCGAGGCCGACCTTCGTCACCGCGCTCGTGGCCACGATCGGGACGACCTGCTCGCTGATCTCGTCGATCGCGGCCGCGACCCCGTGACGTCCAACCGACAGCGGCGTCCGATCGGCGTTTCTGAGCACCCGTTCGACCTCCCGTTCGACCTCGTCGACGCGCTCGCCCGACACCATGTCCGTCTTCGTGATGGCGACGATCGTCGGCAGTTCCGTCGCCAGCAAGATTCCGAGGTGCTCGCGCGTCGTCCGCGTCGGGCCGTCGTCCGCGGCGACGACGAGGAGACCGTAATCGAGCTTCTGCCCGACGAGCCCCCGAATCGTCGTCCGCAGCCACGGCTCGTGGCCGACCGTATCGACGAAAGAGACGAGCCGGTTCGCGCTCTTGACGATCTCCGCTCGATCGGATTTCCGGTGTGGATTGTCCATCCGGACCGGGCCGTCCTCGTCGAACCCGTAGACGCCGTAGGAGAGGTCCGCCGACAGCCCCCGTTCCATTTCGTGTGGGCGCACGTCGAGGAAGCTTCGGGTGCCGCCCTGACCGTCGTCCGCGGAGCCGGTCACGAGCGAGCCGACGAGCGTCGATTTGCCGTGATCGACGTGGCCCGCCGTTCCGACGACGATGTGATCGTCGTCGGCTTCGAGGACCGACCCCTCGCGGAGGGTGGCGACCCCGACGAGGCCATCCGCGTCCGCACCGTCGCCGACGCCCCACGTCTCGACATCGTCGATGTGTGCTCCCGCCTCGTCGGCTAAAAGCGAGAGAACGTCCATCGACTCAGAAAAGGCGGCCGGCGAAATGCCGGCGATACCGCCGTTATCCGTGACGCCGACGACGTACGTCGCCTCGCCGTCGCCCGAGAGGATTCGGTGGCGAAGCTGTGCAACGAGCGATTCCAAGCGGCCGTCGGCGAGGTGAGTCGTTCGAGTGAGCCGTTCTTTGAATTCGACGCTGCCGCCCTCTCGCTCGCCCCGGTCGAGGGCCCGTTGGAGTGCGGCCCGGTCGGCGCTCATACGCGAGAGGGTAACAACCACACCGCTAAAAGCCTTCCCCGGAATACCGGCGAAAAACGCCGTCTGTTGGCTCCTGTGTCCGTATTTCCCCTACAGTCGGATACGGTCTGGTACGTACGGTTATCCGGCCGATCCACGAACTAGATCGAGCGCTTCCAAGAATCCGTCGGCGAAGGTAGCTTCGGTGATGACGTCCGCCGTCCGCTTCGCCGTCTCGTCGGCGTTTTCGACGGCGAAGGACGTTCCCACGAGATCGAACAGCTCGGCGTCGTTTTCGGAGTCACCAATCGCGACGAACGCCTCCGCATCGTAGCCCAGCGCCGCGGCCGCGGTTTCGAGTCCGCTTCCCTTGTCGACGTCCGGTGCTTTGACGTGATATGCGTAGCCCGTATCGACGACGACCATCGCGTGTTCGTCGGCGATCTCGACGAGTGGATCCAGTGGTTGATCCCGGGCGACTGCGAGTTCGGTCTCGCGCCACCGGTTGACCGGATCGACGTCCCCCCAGCCGAGTTCGTAGCCGGCGTCGAGATACGCGCGTTCGACCGCCCGTGCGCCCTTCGGATCGCCGTTGTAGATCACCTCGTCGGTCGATTCGACGTAGACCGCACCGCCGTTCTCCGCGATGACGTTGATCGGGACGCCGAAGAACTCACACAGTCCCACGGGATACGGGAAGGACTTCCCGGTCGCGATGACGACCGGGGCTCCCCACTCGCGTATCGGGTCGAACACGCGGGGGTCGATCGACTTGTCGGGGCGCGTCAGCGTGCCGTCGATATCGGCGGCGAACGGCGGGACCATTGGCGACGTTTCGATCGCCGGAGACATGAAGTCCTCGTCCGCCCTACGGTGATTCATGCCAGTCGCTCACGCACTCGATGACGTCCATACTGTCGATCCGCTCCTCGACGGAACGGCCGGCAGGCTCTCGGTGTACCTGGTCGACGCTCCCGAACCGACGCTGATCGACACGGGGACGGCGGACTCCGTCGAGGCGATCTGTGACGCGCTCGACACCGTCGGAATCGATCGGGACGACGTCGGACACGTCCTCGTCTCCCACATCCATCTGGATCACGCCGGCGGTGCCGGACATCTCGCCGACGAATTTCCCAACGCCACCTTCTATATCCACGAGGACGGATTCGATTTCCTCACCGAGGCCGACGACTTCGAGAGACTCAACTCGAGCGTGGATCGGGTGATGGGCGAAAACAACGCCTACGGCGAACCCAAACTCCTCGACCCAGCGCGGTGTTGTGCCGTCTCCGGCGGTGACACCGTCGATATCGGTGACAGGGAACTGGAACTGATCTACGCGCCCGGCCACGCGTCGACCCATTACGCCGTCTTCGATCCGAGGACCGAGGGCCTCTTCACTATCGATTCGGCGGGGATGTACTTCGAGGGCGCGCTCCGCCCGACGACGCCCCCGCCGGAGTTCGACCTCGAAACGACGCTCGACACCGTCGACAGACTTCGGGCGTACGATCCCGATCGGCTCTTCTACGGGCATTTCGGTCCCGGGAGCCGCGACGCAGTCCGTGAACTCGATCGGTACGAACGGCTGCTTCCCGAGTGGGTCGACACCGTCCGCGAACTACGTGCCGATCACGGTGACGACGTGGCTTCGATCGTCGATGCACTCGGCCCCGAGTGGAGGAGCTTTTCGCTCGAACTCGACGTCGCCGGCGTGCTCCACTCCCTCGACCAGGAGTAGTTTTAGGCGGTTGGGGACCGAAACTCCGGTATGAGCGTCGCCAGCCTCTGTGAAATATGCGGCTCTGCGTCCGTCGAGGACGCCTGTGACCGGTGCGGGCGGCTCGTCTGTCTCGACCACTTCGACCCGTCGACGGGTCTCTGTGGCAAGTGTCTCGCGGAGTTCGGCAAGTCGAAAGAGGAGGATCAAGAGCGTCCCGACGGGATCGACGAGTACCAGTTTTGAACCGTTCGGTCACCGCACTCCTCGGGGGGCGACGATTCAGGGCGATTCGACGTGGAGGCTCCGGCCTCACGGACCAAGGCGCGTATGCGCCGAAGGAGGAGGGTGGGGGAGTTCACTTCCCCCGCGTCCCGCCTGCGGTCGTCCACAGTCCGGTCACGATCAAGACGAGCGTCAGCACGATCGAAAGGGTAAATCCGTCGGTGTACGCGACGCTCACCGTCCCGAGTGGCGGCATCATCAGGGCCGCGATCCCACCCGCGACGTTGAATACGCCAACGACCGCGGTGTCCATTTCGGTCGGGTATTGCCCCATGATCAGCGGGATATACAGCGTCGCAGTTCCGCCGAGTCCGAGCCCGATCAACATCACGGCACCGAACAGTGTCGTTGACGCCGGTACGAACAGCAGGGCGACGCCGACGGCCGTACAGCCCAACGAAGCGAGGTAGGCCCGCCGTGACCCCATCCAGTCGCCCAGGTAACCGCCGCCGATCCGCGAGACGATGCTGACGCCCCCGATCAGACCGAACGCCGTCGACGCACCCGCCGCCGACAGCCCACGGGCGACGAACAGATCGACGGCGTAGGCGGCCACGAGCTGATACCACGCGAACGAGAGTGCGATTCCGACGAACAGGAGCTGAAACGAACGCGTCCTGCCCAACCGAGTGAGCCACGTCAGCAGTTCGTCGGTGGTCGCCGTTGCGTGCTCGGCCCACCGCGGGCGGTGACAGATCACCGCGGCGAGAAGGAACGCGCCCGCGGTAACCGACATGACGGCGAAAAAACCCCGTCGGACGCCCCACTCCGAGAGGGCGAACTGCCAGATCGGCGGGAGCACGAACAGTCCGAGCCCGTTACCGGTGAAAATGAGTCCCGTCGCCGCCCCGCGTCTATTTTCGAACCACCGCGGAACAACGGACGCGACGAGGACGAAAACCGTCCCGAGTGCGAGTCCGAGAACGGCGAACACGAGCCCAAGCCCCACCAGCGAGTCGACGAGATACAGCGCCGGCGCGATCGCACCCGTCGCGATCGCACAGACCACGAGCACGCCGCGCGCTGGAAACCGGACTCCGAAGATACCGACGAGCCCCGAACCGATGTACAACGTGCTGAGCATGATCGCAAAGACGGCCGACAGCGCGAGCGGCGAGATGCCGAATGCCTCGCCGAACGGGCCGCGAAAGATACCGTACGAAAGCGGCGTCCCGAAGGTAAAAACCATCGCCACGGCCCCCGTTGCGGCCACGAGCCACGCGTGGGGACCGTCGGGCTGGTTGGAGGATTCAGCGTTCACACCTCTTCTCGGGCGTACCCGATAGAAAGAATTTTGATCTGGCTGCCGTCGGTGGTAGACGAGTTCGATACCGGCGCACCCACGGCTCATCGTCGGGTTTCGAACACGGCCGGAGAACGACGTCAGTCGATGTGGCCTTCGCGTCGCAGCTGTTCTGCGTCCTGGCTGTCGTAGCGCCACTCGATGTTGGCCTTCTCGTCTTGCCAGTCCCAGGGTTCGACGAGGACGGTGTCGCCCTCCTCGATCCAGACGCGGTATTTCATGCGGCCGGGGATCCGGCCCATGCGGTTTTTGCCGTCCTCACACTGGACGCGAACGTGGTTCCCACCGTCGTGTTGGGTCACCACGGCGAACAGTTCGTTGTCGTTGGGCATCCGTAGGTTTCGACGCCCGCTTTCTTCACTCACAGTTTAAATACAATCCCGTCACGGAAAAACCATCCGGGATCCGTGTCACCGAATCTCGTGCCACGCGCGACGCCCCTCGGCGCGTGTGAGACACTTACAGCCGCGCTCGGTCGGTTTGACAACCCTTTAGCGGCGCGTTCGCCTTTTTGAGACAATGAGTTACACGATCGGACTCGTCGGCAAACCCTCCGTCGGCAAGTCCACGTTCTTCAATGCCGCGACGATGAACGACGTGCCCGAGGGAGCGTACCCGTTCACGACGATCGACCCCTCGATCGGCGAGGCGTACGTCCGCGTCGAGTGTGCGGCCCCGGAGTTCGAGCACACCTGCACGCCGAATCACGGCTACTGTGCCGAGGGCGTCCGGTTCGTTCCCACGAAACTCGTCGACGTCGCTGGACTCGTCCCCGGCGCACACGAGGGGAAAGGCCTCGGAAACCAGTTTCTGACGGATCTCAACGAGGCAGACGTGTTGATCCACGTCGTCGATTTTACCGGCCGGACCGATCTCGAAGGCGAGCCGACGGAGGGCCACGACCCCCGCGACGATATCGACTTTCTGGAGGCCGAACTCGACATGTGGTATCTCGACATTCTGAAGAAGGGAATCGAGCGCTACCGGTCGGGCTACGCGGGCGAGGAAAAGCAGATCGAGGTGGCTCTCGCGGAGCAGATGTCGGCGTTCGGTATCTCCGAGGACGAACTCAAACAGGTGATCCTCGCGCTCGATCTCGAACTCGACCCCGAGACGTGGGACGACGACGATCGGGCGGCGCTGGCCCGCGAGATACGGATTCGAACCAAGCCGATGGTGATCGCCGCCAACAAGGCCGACGCCGAAATCGCTCGGGAGAACTACGCCGAGATCACCGAGGATCCCGACTACGGACACCTGACGTTCGTGCCCGTCTCCGCGCACGCCGAGAAGGCGCTGAAAAAAGGTGACGAGGCCGGCGTTCTCGACTACCGACCCGGCGACGCCGAGTTCGAGCCCCTCGAGGAGCTTCCGGAGGAGAAACGGGCCGGGCTCGATCGGATTCGTACGTTCCTCGGCGAGTTCGGCGAAACGGGCGTCCAGCGCGCGATCGAGACGGCGTTGTTCGAGGAGTTAGGCGCGATCGCGGTCTTCCCCGGCGCGCGGAAGCCACAGGACGATGGCACCTTCCTGCAGGACTGTTTCGTCTTTCCCGGCGGCTCGACCGCCGAGGAGTTCGCGTACTACCTTCACACGGACATCGGCGAGGGGTTCTTGCACGCTCACGACGTTCGCTCGGGCCGGCAGATCGGTGCCGACACCGAGTTGTCTCACCGCGACGTGATCGAGATCACGACGACGAACTGACCCCCCGATCGGTTCCGGACGACGCTGCCGGGCGCGAAAGCCCCAATACCGTTAGGACCTACTAGCGGCTATGGCACGGTCATTGCCCGCGCCGCCTAAGGCGGGACTTCTCAACGGTCTTCGGTTCGGAAACGACACCACTAGATTCCTCGAGGGAATACAAGCCCGGTTCGATGAGGGGACGTCGATCTCGATTCCTGGCCGACCACCGCTCGTCATCCTGACCGACCCCGACCTCGTTGCCGAGGCGCTCGAACGTCCCGACGATTTTACCAGAATCCCCGCACGCGGCGCGGTCGCGATGATCGCAGAGAACGGGCTCGTCCAAAGCGAGGGGAAACTGTGGTCCCAACAGCGCTCGATCGTCGCGCCGTCGTTCGGCGGTCGACAGGTGACAGCCTACGCGAACACGACCGGTGATCGGATCGAATCACGGGCCACACGCTGGGCGGAACTCGGCCGTAGAACGACCGACATCCACCGCGAAATGACTTCGCTCACCGTCCGCGTCGCCTCGGAGATACTCCTCGGTGAGGACATCGGGAAAGCCCGTGCGGATCAGTTTCACGAATGGATGCGTATCGCGGGCGAGGAGTTCGAGTTCGGCCTCGACACCGTCCTTCCGGAGTGGGTGCCGACGCCGACGTCCCCCGCGTTTCGCGAGGCCGCGACGGGCATTCGTGAACTGAGTGAGGACCTTATCGAGAGACGGCGAACGAGTCTTGCGGCCGGCGAGCGGACCGACGCCTCCGATATGCTCACCATGCTCCTCCGCGCCGAAGATGATCCCGATATCGACTTCCAGACGAACCAGATCCGAGACGAGGTCGCGACCTTCCTCATCGCGGGGCACGAGACGACGGCGCTCAGTCTCAGCTACACGCTGTGTTTGCTCTCGTGGAACCCCGAGACCCGTCGTCGGGTTCGTGAGGAGGCGGTAGCCGCCCTCGGTGACGGGCCGCCGACTCGGGACGACCTCTCACATCTCGAATACACGAAACGAGTGTATCAAGAGGCGCTCAGGCTCTATCCACCGGCCTGGGCCATCTTTCGGCGGACGAACGGCCCCGTCGATTTGGGCGGCTACACCATCGAAGACGGCTCGGCGATCATCCTTCCGCTGTGGTCGATCCATCGAGACGCCCGGTATTTCGACGATCCGGAGGCGTTCGACCCGGAGCGATGGCTGCGGCGCGATCCGAACGCCGTCGCCGCGTATCGACCGTTCTCGAGCGGTCCACACGCCTGTATCGGCCGGGGATTCGCGCTAAGCGGTGCGACGCTCGTGCTCGCCCGCCTCGTCCGCGATTTCGACATCGACGTACCGGATGACGCGCTCGACGATCTTCGGTTGACGCCGACGCTCCGGCCGGCGGCTGGAATCTCGGCCACCATCGACCCGATCGACTAGACGGTTCGATCAGTGTTCTTCGACGAGGGCCTCGTCGCCGTACTCCTCGCGGAGTCGACGCAGGTACTCGCGTTGCTCGACTACACGGTCGGGGAGTTCCGCGTAGGCGTCCTCGAACAGATCGTCCGGCTCGGGTTCGACGTCGGTCCCCCGTTCGATCGCGTCGGCGACGACCGACTCCACGTCGGCTTCGACCGCCGAAATCGCTTCGCCGTCGAGGGTCCCCCGCTCTCTCAGGAACGTTTCGAGCCGCGGAATCGGATCCCATCGTTTCCAGCGCTCGACCTCGTCGTCGTCCCGATAAACCGTCGGATCGTCAGCGGTGGTGTGTGCGCCGAATCGGTACTGGATGGCTTCGATGAGCGTCGGCCGGGTCGCACCGCCGATCGCCCCCTCCGACGGTTCCGCGTTCGGATCGCGTGCTCGCTCGACGGCGTCGCTCACGACCTCGAACGTCGCGAGTGGATCCATTCCGTCGACCCTCTCACTCGGGATGCCGTAGGCTTGTGCCTTGTCGGCGAACGTTCTGCTCGCGGTCTGCTTGCCGGCGGGAACCGAGATCGCCCACTGATTGTTGTTACACATGAACACCGCGGGCACGTCGAAGACGCCCGCGAAGTTCGCTCCCTCGTGGAAGTCGCCCTCGCTCGTCGACCCTTCCCCGAAATGGCAGACGACGACGGTGTCGTCACCGCGGAGCTTCGAGGCCCACGCCATTCCCGTCGCGTGCGGGATGTGTGCGGCGATGCCGATGTTCAACGGCGCGATGTGGTGGTCCACGAGCGTCGCGTTGCCCGCCTCGTAGCCCATCCAGTAGCGGACGTACTCCGCCAGCCCGCCGCGGTCGATGACCGAGCCGTGCTCGCGGTACTGGTAGAACACCCAGTCGTCGTCCTCGATGGCGTACATCGAGCCGAACTGCGAGCCCTCCTGACCGGCCGAGGAGGCGTATGTTCCCAGCCGACCCTGCCGCTGAAGGCTTATCATCCGCGTATCGAAGTGCCGTGACAGTTTCATGTCGCGGTACAGCTCCCGGAGTCGTTCGTCTGACAACGGCGGCTCGTAGCCGGGATCTAAGGGGTGTCCGTCGGCGTCGAGCCGTCGGTGGACGTCCGCGTCCTCGAAATCCATACTCGACCCACCGAGCGAGGGAATATAGTTTTGGGGTCGTCGATGCCTCGAACCGTCCCCCTCGCAAATGAAACGTTATATATAAATCGATCTACCGCCCCACCACAAGTATGAAAGATTACATCGTCGATGAGGAACAACAGCTCTCCCCGATCGTCGTCGGGACGACGACCGTCCTCATCGCCGCGTTCGTCTTAGGGGTGCTCTATCAGATCGTCGGACTGATCGGTTAATATCGCGGGATTCCCCGTGGTTATTTTTACAGTACGTGCCGTGAACCGGGTATGGCATCCCGTCCGGATCACACGCGCTTGCTGGTCGGCGTGGCTCTCGCCGCCCTCGCCGTCACGGTACTCGTACACGTCGTCTACCTTCCTCGATACTTCCCCGGGGAATTCACGCAAGGGCTTCCGCATCTCACTATCGGTTGGGTGAGTTACGGGCTTTTCTTCTACGGGCTCGGTCGGCTGAAACCAACGCTCGGTGCCGCGGAGATGCCGAACATGCGCGCGGCGGACATCGGTGTCGGTATCTTTCTGTTTTCGATAGTCATGAGCGGGTTGTTGGATACGGCCGGACTCACACTTACCACCGCCGCCGTCTTTCACATCCCCTCCGCAGTCGGCGTGTACGTTGGGCTCGCGCTCGCGGGATGGGGTTTCGGGATCCGAACGCGAACGGTTAACGAGATCGCATCCGGTCGTCGTTAATCGCCGCCACCGTGGACGAGTACGTCGATATCGCTCACCCGAACCACGTGCTCCGTGACGCTTCCGAGCATCAGGCGTTCGACACCGCCCCGTCCGCGGCTTCCCATCACGATGAGGTCGGCGTCGATCGAATCGGCGTACTCGACGATCGCCGTCTTCGCCGATCCCGTCGGCGTCGCGGTCGTCACCTCGATTCCGTCGGGAGCCTGTGCCACGACATCGCGGATAACCGCTTCGGCGCGTCCGGTTATCGCCTCGGCTGCCGATTCGTGTTCGCCCGGGAGCTGATAGTCCGCCAGCGGCCCCGTATCCGCCACACAGATCACGTGGACGTGCGACCCGTGTTCGCCCGCGATGTCGAATCCGCGACGTGCCGCTCGTTCGGCGTATTCGCTTCCGTCGACCGGGATGAGAATCTTCTCGAACATGTCCCAGGATTCCCTACGGCCCGTGTGTTCATAACGCTCCGGTGATCACGAGCAGGTTCCACACCGTCACCACGCCGCCGACGAGCGCCAACGCGAACGGAACCGCGATACGTCCGGGCGTCCGGAGGTACCGCCACACTAGATAAAACAGCGGGAAGACCGCGACCTTGATGACTAACAACATATATCGACCGTACGTCTCGATGAGCGGTTTCGCGATCGGACCGGCCTCCGCGACGCCCCCGGTTGACAGTCCCCAAAGCGTCGTGAGCGTGTCACCGATTCCGTACAAAAGAACGGCCGCGATCCACACCTGTCGGTCTCGCCCACCGATCCACGGGACTGCCGAGGTCTGGCTCACGTGTCAACGTCGTCTTAGGGAAATATAACAGCAATGCCGACGAGTGCGAGTGCGGACATGCCGGCCAGTACGATCACGAAATCGATCGTGGGGGAAATGTATGCGCCGTCCGCCGTCGCAGACGCGTTCGGCTCGATCGCGGACGCACTGTCTGTGGCCATGGGTGGCCTACCCCGTCCCCCGTATTTAACGTCCGATCCGTTTCGACTCTCGATTTCGATCGGATATTGTGCCTCCAAGGGACTGTTTCAAGTGGGTGGCACGTGGAGTCGGTCGTATGTATGATTCGATCCTTCTTCCGACCGATGGGAGCGAACGCGCAGCGTCGGCACTCGATCACGCACTCGGTGCGGTGGAAGCCTACGATGCGAGTTTGGACGTCATTTCGGTCGTCGACCGGAGGGTCGTTCTCGCGGCCGATGTCGATGACAAAGCGTCCGTCAGGGACGATTTGGCCGAGGAAGCCGACGCCGCGGTGACGGAACTGGCGAGCAGAGCCGAAGACGCCGGCGTCTCCGTCACCACCGCGACGCCCGAAGGCGTTCCCTACCGGCAGATCCTCTCGTACGCGACGGAGGCGGATATCGATCTGCTCGTACTCGGCACTCACGGTCGGTCAGGGCGGGAAAAACGGCTCAACCTCGGGAGCACGACCGAGCGGGTCGTCAAAACTGCCGATCGACCGGTACTCGTCGTCGACATCGGCTAACGTTTCGCGTCCAATACTACTCGACGGTGTTGCGCAGCGTTCCGATCTTCTCGTAGTAGATCTCGATCTCGTCGCCTCGCTCGAGCAGTCCTGGATTCGCCGGGCTGCCGAAACTGATCACGTCTCCGGGTTTGAACGTAAATCGCTCCGAAAGGAACGAGATCGTCTCGCGCGGTTTGATGAACATGTTCTCCGTGTTGTCCTCCTGGCGAAGTTCCCCGTTTATGTGCGTCGTCATCTCCAGTCCCACCGGGTCGATGTCGGCAACGACCGGACCGAGAGGGCCCGATGAGTCGAACGCCTTTCTGGCGGTTCGACGCTCTTGATCCAGACAGTCCAGATCGTTGAGGATCGTGTATCCGCGAACCACGTCATCGACTTCCTCTTCCGCGACGTGCTTGCACTCGATGTCGATGACGGCGGCCAACTCGCCGGCGTAGGTCAACTCCGAGGAGAACTCCGGGTACGGGATCGGCGTCTCGGGATCGTGTAACGACACTGGCGGTTTGATGAAGAAGTCGGGTTCGTCGGGGACCTCGTAGTCCATCTGCTCGACTTTCTCGCCGAAGTTTCGGCCGACACAGTAGAACACGGACGGCTCGCAGGGCGCGAGCAACTCGTAGTCGTCCCGTTCGTACGTCCCCTCCTCCGTGTGGACGGTTCCATCGTCGTACTCGCCTTCGAGAACGCCCGCCGACGTTTCGATACGTGCGAACTTCATACGCGGTCGGGCGGCCGCCTGTTGCTTACGTGTTCTCATCGCCGACGACTGCCCGCTCGTGGATCACCCGGTGTCGAGGGCGCCGAGAAGACGATCGATCCGGATCTCGTCTCTCTCGTCGATGGCTAACAACCGATCCGTTCGGTCCCGGGCGGCGGGTTCCGAGCATCCGAGCGCTTCGAACGCGTTTCGACACTTCGAACGGGCGACGGCGCGAATCTCAGCCAGTGGCGCGCCGGCCGTTCCGGACGGGCGATCCACGGTCGCCTCGACGGTGCGTCCATCCGCCGTCCGAACGACGACCCGAGCGCCGATCCGACGCTCGAAGTCGTCGACGGTCGGCGGTTCGGCCAGCCGACTTCCCATGCGGATCACCGTCGGGGCGTGTCGAACGGCGGCCGCGGGACCGAGTGCCTTCCCAACATGAACCGCGACCGATCCCGTCGCCGTCTCGAAATCGACGCCTTCCGGGACCGTCGATCGAAGCGCTGCGAACGTCAGTTCCGGATCGTGGTGAACCCCTATCCGCTCTTCGACGCGCTCGATGGCCGCTCGTTCCGCTCGCTCGGCGAGCCGTCGCGGGGGTGACTCGCCAGTCACGAGCCCCGTTGCAACCGCGTCGGTTACCGACCGGGATCGCGCGGCGATCGAATCGCGCTCCTCGTCGAGATAAGACTTCGCCTCATCGTCCACCGACACCATCGCGCGGGGGCCGTACACATCGACCCGATCTATGATCGTCCTCCCCCGATCGAACTGGCTACGGGCTTCGAGGCCGGCCTCCGCAGCCGCTGCAACGTAGACGTTCCCGGGGACGGCTGAC
This sequence comes from Natronomonas sp., assembly GCF_046483325.1. Classification (GTDB taxonomy): domain Archaea; phylum Halobacteriota; class Halobacteria; order Halobacteriales; family Haloarculaceae; genus Natronomonas. Next base: position 44,803 of record NZ_JAWODL010000015.1, read on the forward strand.
ACGCTCACCGCCGCGGTGTGCCAGCGCGAACCGAGGGCTGAGAGATACGCCTTCGCAGGATGCGGAGAAACGCTCGCCAACAACCCGTCCTCGGCCTCGATCATATCGCGGCTACCGGCCATTCCCGCCCGGGCGCCGTCGAGCGCGGAGATTCCGGTTTGGATCGCATCGCTGGCCATCCACACACCTGCATCGGAACCCAGCGTGGATCGTTTGATCGGCCGAGACGGGGCCGTCAATGCGATTGCGAGCGCATCGGCGAGCGTTTCTCGGTCGTCGCCTTCGAGTATCGCCCGCCCGACCGCCGCGCCAGCAGCGTGACTCCACGCGGCGTTGGGTCCGGCGAACGATCCGACGGCCGTCGCGGCCCCGAGACGTGCGGTGATCTCGTTCGCGGCGACCTGGGCGACGAGGAGGTCCCTCCCGCTTGCGTTCGTCGCTTCGGCGTACGCCAGCGGAACGAACACGCAACTCGGACTGGTCGCACCGCCGAGGAGGCGTCCGTCGAATTCAAGCGCTCCCGAAAGCGCCGCGTTGCCACGGACAGCTCCGGAGGGTGTCAGCCGTTCCCCGCCGAAAAACGTCGAATTCCCCCGCCGTTTCTCCGCTCCGATCGCTCGTTCGATCCGCTCGCCGAGCGGGTGCATCCGCGTCCAGAGTGCCGCCCCGATCGCACTCGTCAGCTGCATCTTCGCCGTGCGTCTGACCGGTTTCGGTATCTCGCGATAGGATACGCCGACTGCCCACCGAGCGGCGCGCTCGAGAAACGGCTCGTCGGGATCCTCTGTCTCGCCGACGAACGGAAGCCACGCAGCGTTCATCGTCCGTCACGACGAGTGCCGGCCGTTTAGCTGTTCGGACGGGACGTTCTATCCCTCGATGGGCCGGACGATCTCTGGGCGATCGTTCGCGGGATCGTTAACGGACGTCGAGACTGGATACGCACGAAATCCGTCGCTCGGTGCCGGATCGAACGGTACGTCGTCACCGGCGAGCCACGCCGATTCGCCCTCACGATCGAGGATGACCGCCATACGGTGGTGGAGCGGTTCGACAACGTCGTTGGGCTTCGTCGTCAGGACGGTGAACGTCTCCAGCGGCTCCACATCGGCCGAGCCGTCGGTCCCGTTGGTGAAGTCGCTGAGCCCCGTCTGTTTGGTCGTCGGCGTCCAGCGTTCGTACAGTCCCGCCATCGCGAACGGTCGATCGTCCTCGAACGCGACGCGATAGGGCTGCTTTCCGTCCTCCGCTTCGGTCCATTCGTAGAAGCCGTCGGCGGGGACGAGACACCGTCGTTGGTCGTAGGCTTCAGCGAACGCGGGTTTCCGATCGACGGTCTCGGATCGGGCGTTGATGTAGCTCTCGGTCTTGTCGTCAGCCCATCTGGGAACGAGTCCCCACTTCAGTCGATGAATACGATTCGGTTTCGTATCCATAATAACGGGGAGCGCCTGCCCCGGTGCGGCGTTGTATCGCGGCTCGAAGTTGAAGTCGAACGTCGCGTCGAACCGCGATTCGAGGTCGTTCTCGGTGGCAAAGAGGCTGTAGCGACCACACATATCCCGACGATACGTGGTCGTACTGAATATACGTGGCGAACAGGTGGAACTCGATCGGTCGTTCGCCTGCGTTGGTGTTCCACGCTCCCGCTCACTCCTGTCGCCGGTTCGTGCCTACGTCACGGGGAATCTGACCGCGCTTCGATATATAAACTCTCCGGACATCCCAAATCGATCTCGGCACGCGCTTTCCCCCTATCGTGATCCCCCCGTCGATTTAAACGATATCACGGCATATATCGGGTGTGACCGACGACGAGCCGGCCTTCCGAATCCCGAAGCGCCCGATTCGAAGGTATCACCGGCACAGCGGCATCGAATACGAGGGGGAGACAGTGTTCACGATCCGTCCCGATGACAGCATCGACGACGGTGCTTTGGTCGAACTCGTCGAATCGATACTCGATCGATCGCCGTACCGATACGGGGATTGGTTCGATCTCCCGATGCCGCTGTACCTCGTACACGACGATCGGACCGGCGACACGTTTCGCGTGGCGATTCGCGATGGCACCGTCGAACTGCACGTCTTGCCCGAGACCCAACCCGGTGGATTACGCGCCTTTTACGATCGGTTAACGGCATCATCCGAGCGCAGCTGGTCGGTAACGTGTCGAAGTGGCTGACCCCAACGAACTTACGCAGGGCGGTATCTCCTCCGAACGGCCCTCCGAATCGACGATCGAACGGATCCCGGGTGCGATACGGGAGACGAGGTACTTATCATCGCCGGTCCCACCCTCATCCACTCCGGCGCGCGCGAGGACCTCGCGCGCCTCGTCGAGCGTGGCTTCGTCGATTATCTCTCCATCGGCAACGGGTTCGCGGTCCACGACATCGAACGCGATCTCTACGGGACTTCGCTGGGGGTGAATACGGAGACGCTCGATCACGTCCGCCACGGCCACAAACACCATATCTACGCGATTAGCGAGATGATCAGGGCGGGCGGCATCGAGGCGGCTGTCGACGACGGGCTACTCGAATCCGGCGTGATGTATCAGTGCGTCACGAACGACGTTCCCTACGTCAGCGCGGGGTCGATACGCGATGATGGTCCGCTTCCGGACACGATAACTGACGCCATCGAAACGCAAAATGCGATCAGAGAGCAGGCACACGAGGCGGATATGGTCCTGATGCTGTCGACGCTTTTACACCCGGTCGCGGTCGGAAACTGTCTGCCCTCGAAGACGCGCGTCATCTGGGTCGATATTAATCCGTCGACGGTGACACAACTGTTGGACCGCGGCTCCGCGCAGGCGGTCGGCATGGTCACCGACATCGGCACGTTCGTGCTTATATTGGTGGATAATCTGCTCGAGTAGGACACGCTCGACGACAATCACTATTATCGCCGAGCCGTAACGTGATCCAACGCTTCATGACACACAACGGCACCCCCTACGCGTCCCACACGGAAGCCGAAACGTCGGCGATGCTCTCGACGATCGGTGTGGAGCGCGAGGAGGAACTTTTCGATATCCCCGGCGACGTTCGCTTCGAGGGATCCTTTGGCATCCCGTCGCGAGACGAGCGGACGACTCGAGCGCTCGTCGATCGGACTCTCGGCGAAAACGATGACTTGGTCGAGTTTCTCGGCCGCGGCCACTACGACCACTACGTCCCCTCGATGATCGATCATCTCGCGGATCGGTCGGAGTTTCTAACGAGTTACACTCAGTATCAACCGGAGATTGCCCAGGGATTCCTGCAGGTGCTCTTCGAGTACCAGTCGATGATCGTCGAGATAACGGGTCTCGACGTTGCGAACTGCTCGATGTACGACGCGGCGACGGCGCTCGGTGAGGCCGCGACGCTCGCGATACGCGCCCGGGAGGCCGACGGCGATCACGTCCTCGTTCCCGAACGACTTCACGAGGGTCGGCGTCGAACGCTCGAGAATTATCTCATCGGGCACGAGGTGAGGATCGAGACGTATCCGATGGACGACGGTACCGCCGATCTCGCGGCACTCGAAGAGCGGGTTGGCGAGCAAACGCTTCTTGTGTACGCCGAATCGCCTACCGTTCGGGGGACCATAGAAGAGAATCTCGGATCGATCGGGAACATCTGCGACGAACACGACGGGCTTTTTATTGTCGGATCGGATCCGATCGCACTCGCGCTCTTGGAGTCTCCCGCGAGCGTTGGCGCGGATATCGTGATCGGTGACGCCGCCACACTCGGCCTTCCCGCAGCCTATGGGATGGGTACCGGACTCTTCGCCTGTCGCGAGGCGTTTCTCAGACAGGTTCCCGGTCGCCTCGTCGGCGCGAGCGAAGATTCGACCGGCAGGCGGACCTACACGCTGACGCTCCAGACGCGCGAACAGCACATCAGACGCGAACGGGCGACGTCGAACATCTGTACGAATCAGGCGTGGGTCGCCCTGCGAATCGCGATGCACATCGCCTGGCTCGGTCCGGAGGGACTGGTCGAACTCGCCGAGGGGTGTGTCACCCGCGCGCGAGACCTCGCGGAGCGGCTAGACGAAATAAAGGGAATCAAAGCCCCGGTTCACGACCGCCATCACTTCCGGGAGTTCGTCGCCCACACGGATCAGCCGGCGCCAGCGATAGCCGCGGATCTCGAGGCGGCCGGCTACGCCGTCCACGTCGTCGGTGATCACGAGATACAGCTCTGTGTCACCGAGGTGAACGCCGGTTCGATCGGTGGACTCGTCGACGCAGTCGAGGAGGCAGCGAGATGACCGACGGATTCGAGGGCGAACCCCTCACGTACGATCAGGCCAGATGGGCTGACGACGATGCGGTCTATGAACCGCTACTCGCCGAGAAACACACCGAGTTGGTCGATATCAACTCCTCTCTTCCCGACGAACTGACCCGCGATAGCCTCGAACTCCCCGACCTGTCCGAACCCGATCTCGCCCGACACTACACGCGGCTATCGGAGATGAATTACGGCGTCGAATCCGGGCCATTCCCGCTGGGATCCTGTACGATGAAGTACAACCCGAAATTCACCGAGGACGTCGCTGCGAATCCGAGCGCGTCGGTCCACCCCGACCGATCCGATCGATCCGTCCAAGGCGTCCTCGAGGTTCAGTACCGACTACAGGAGCAACTCGGTCGAATCGGTGGGATGGACGCGGTCACGCTCCAGCCGCCAGCGGGGGCTGCGGGGGAGTTCGCGGGTATCTTGATCGCCCGAGCCTACCACGAAGCCAACGGCGATTCCCGGACGGAGGTGGTCATTCCGGACTCCGCTCATGGAACTAATTTCGCCAGTGCGGCGATGGCGGGATACGACGTCGTCGCGTTGCCGAGCGCTGACGACGGGCGCGTCGATACGGACGCGCTTGCGGCGGCACTCACCGACGAAACGGCCGCGTTGATGTTGACGAACCCCAATACACTCGGCCTGTTCGAACGCAACATCGTCGAAATCGCCGAAATGGTCCACGACGTCGGTGGACTGCTCTACTACGACGGGGCGAACCTCAACGCCCTGCTGGGTCGCGCTCGTCCCGGCGACATGGGCTTCGACATCATGCACTACAACGTCCACAAGACGTTCGCGACGCCGCACGGTGGCGGTGGTCCCGGTGCCGGTCCAGTCGGCGTCTCAGACGAGCTCGCGTCGTTTCTCCCCGAGCCGCACGTTCGTCGATCGAACGGCGGATACGAACGATACGAACCCGAGAACTCGATCGGTAAGGTCCACGGGTACGGTGGCAACTGGCTTGTACTGTTGAAAACCTACGCGTATATCACCCGTCTCGGGGACGAGGGGCTCACCGACGCGAGCGCGAAAGCGGTGTTGAACGCCAATTACCTTGGCGAGCGGATCGACTACGAGATCCCCTTCGGCCCGTTCCATCACGAGTTCGTCGCCAGCGCGGGCGAACAGGATGCGGCTGACGTGGCGAAACGGATGCTCGATTACGGCGTCCATCCGCCGACGACGAAGTGGCCGGATATCGTCGAGGAGGCGTTGATGACCGAACCGACCGAGATCGAAGGCAAACGAACGCTCGACCAACTCGCTGCAGCGTTCAACGCCGTCTACAGCGAGGATGCGGAAACGATCGAAGGCGCCCCAGAGCGGACCGCTGCTCGCCGAATCGATCAGGTCTCGGCAGCGCGCACTCCGCGTCTCTCTTGGCAGACTCTCGACGACTAGCGGCCTCCCTTCCGTCGGATGTTTCGTTACGATGAGGCGCGACTTCGTGGTGGAGCGGCATTTTATATCCCATTATATGATTTATGTATCCCCTCTCGCGGTGTCTATCACAGAAACGCCAGGGGGAAAGTCCACGACTTTACTCGTAGATCACTCATAGGATTGATCCTCGTTGCATGACCTACCGGAAGCCGAGCGATCCGACATCAAGCTCGTTCGGCCCCGTCGAAATCCTCAATCAGTGATAGGTCTCAGGAACTGTACCACATACACAGCGCGCATATTGCGCACTACTCGGTTTCGTATGCGGAACTAAAAGCGCGACGTCGCCGCATCGAGACGTCTCAAAAGATCAACTCACACGGTACTTTCACACGCGTCGAACAGGCGAAACACTCTATTCTCCGAACCCGAACGAAAAGCACTCAAACACGCTGGCAGAGAAACGCTGTGAAATCAACAGTGTACTACACCAGAGCGTAACGGTTTTATTGTTTAATGACTTATAAAAGTGGATAGTAATGAATTCCACGACTAGAGAGATGACCAGCGAACCGATTGCGCCACGGCGCGCAGTCGTCGGTGGTATCGTGATTGCACTTCTCGGGGTGCTGGCGATCATGTTCCCGTTCGTTACCGGGTTGTCACTGTCGATCCTGCTCGGTGGCGTGCTGGTGATCGGCGCACTCGTCCATGCTGCCCACGCCTTCGGGCGCGAGCGGAGTCGGGGGTCGCGGCTCTTGCAAGCCGTCCTTGGCGTGCTGTACGGGGTCGCAGGCATTAGCCTGCTCGTCAACCCGGTGTTCGGGCTGGTCACGCTGACGCTCCTCGTTGTCGCCTTCCTCTTTCTCGATGGGATCGTCGAGATCGCGTGGGCGGTCCGAGTGCGCGGCCAGCAGCACTGGGTGTGGCTCCTCGTCAGCGGCGTCATCTCGCTGGTCGCCGCCGGCCTGCTCTGGATGGGCTTGCCGAGCACCGCCATCTGGGCGGTCGGATTCCTGTTCGGTGTGAATCTGCTCGCAACCGGGATCGCAATGGCGGTTTACGGGCGAGGCGCCATGGCCATCGGGGTCGAGGACGAGACGCCGATCAGTGGCTAGATCGCTACGGTAGGCGGCGGGTGAAGCCGCTCCAACGTACGACCGCCGTATTCAGCACGCAGGTTCTATCAGGCACTGAGGATTTCAACAGTTCCGCTCGTTCTGAAACGAAACCGATGGCCGATAACTGGTGCCCACTGCGGGGTCTCCACACACACAAACGTCGTGTCACTGGCTGGATCGACTAAAACGAGTCCTCGCTCTGTTCGGTGCGTTCCGACCGAATAGTGGTTCTCAACGTTTCGTACGGGGTTCGATGTTTTCAGAAGGGATCGTTGACACCTTCCTCTGATGAACGACACTCGGTGGATGGCCTTCGCCGAGTGACTGAACTGTCGATGAATCCCCCGTATCTGCCGCACACTACTACTCCGTGTGTTAGAGATGGGCTGAGTCCGTCTCCTTTCGGGCTACAGGAATCGGTTCCGATCGGCGCGCGCCGAGTCTGCCGACCGATCCGCTAGACGGTCAGATCACGCCGAGGTGTCGATGCCGTTGATAGTGATGAATCCGTACTCACAGTTGGTACAGTGCCACTTCTTTTTGATACCGAGGTGGATCCGCATGCTCGCCGACTTGTAGAACTCCGTCGAATCACAATCGGGACAGTCGGTCTCCAGTGAGAGGCTCATACTGCTCGTTACCTCGGGTCCGCATTGTATTTTTCTGGTTCGTCCGGATGCCACGTCCTGGCAGGCGTCGGTCACCGTCTCTCGGTGGTATCGGCGCTCGAGTCGATGAACAGGTCTGCCGCTCTCGACATCCTTCCTGTTGGTTCGATGATCTCGATAAACTGTATGCGGAGATACAAAACGGTCTGTCTGGGAGATAGACCGGTCGTCTCAATGCATACGGTTCTCGAACTCTTCGCGATGGACACTGATTCCACCCGAGCGTCGAGGACGAGCAGTGGCTGACGAAGAGACAGCGATCTTCGAGCGTGGAGACGTCGTCTATGGGATGACCCGTTCAAACGTGGGGAGGACGTTCGGCCCTCGCTCATTCTCTCGGATCACGAAGGCCGCCCGTTCCATGGCGACCAGTATATCGCTCTCACGTTGACCTCAAAATCCTGAATGAACGGCCTGATTACAGCGGACAACACGCCGACGTTGCTGAAAAAGGAGACAGGAATCGGGTAGTGAGGTGCTCTGTTCGGGTTAACGTGCCGTCTGAGTGGATACACTACTGGAAGTCTCGAACCCCCGCCCATGTGATCGGCAGCGCAACAAGAATGGCCGTTTGGAGAACGATCTGAGGCAGTTTCTGCTGACCGAATCAGTCAGATTCACGCATTACAGCTCCGCTAAACCCGCTGTAGTCTCAACTTCACGTCTGTCGATCCGTGCCCTATGAGCCGCTTTCTATCGAACGATCAGACGCCGTAAAAACCTCGAGCAGCTGCTACATCATCGGCTTCTTCGATTCGCCAGCCGCATTGCGACAAGTATCGCGATGATTGCCGGTACGACGCCAAAGCCCACCTGATCGACCGCTTCAGCGTCGTCAAGTGCTGTCTCATCGCCTGCTCCATTGTCGTCCGTTCGAGTCGTTGTCGGGTCGGATTCCTCACCACTCCCCTCGGTATCGCTGTCGTCCTCGTCACTGGTGTTATCGGTAGTCCCCACGTTGCTTCCATCGTCGCCACTGTCACTCGTTTTGTCGCTCTCGCTTCCGTTGGCGTCTCCTGTCGTCTCTCCGCCACTGTCATCCGTGGGGCTCCCGTTCGAACTGGAACCGGACGAACCCGCACCGATATGGGGGGTACCGGAACCGGATCCCGAATCGGTGTCAGGCTCGCGGTCGTCGGGCGATTCGACGACGATTTCGACGGGGCTCGCGTCGACGGTTCCGTAACGCTCGCCGGTCTCGTCGAACAACCGGACCCCCTCGTTTCGTTCGACGCTCCCGGCGGACACCTCGATCGTGCCGTTCGACGTACCCAGTACCGTCACCTCTGCGATAGTCACGGTGCCAGTTTCGTTCGTATCGGCCATGACGTACAGCATCTCGACCGTCGAGTTGTCCGCGTTGGCGCTCACGTCGGACATCCCCGGGGCCCCTCGAAGCTCAACGTCGGTGATCGTCGCCACGCTCGCATCGCTGACGTGGGCCGCGATCTCACCGGCACCGACGCCGCCGTCGACACCGGTGGCCACGATATCGAAGGTCCTCTGCTCCCCTTCTTCGACGGTGGCCGTCGAGGGATCGATCCCGATTTCGATCGACGTGGCAGCCGTCGCTGCGACGAGTGACGTACCGCTACCGGCTAAGATCACCAGCAGTGCCGCAGTAAGCGCTACCGTTCTCGTTCTTCTGTCGTTTCGTGTCATTGTTCTTTGTGTTTGTATCGTGTCGATCTCCGTGAAAATATTCGAAAAGGCGATGCTATCGACGCTACTTCAGGTGAGCTGATCGAAAAGCGCCTGCACGTCGCCCACGTCGACGCTTCCGTCACCGTTGAAGTCGAACGCGCCCACGTTGTCCTGGACTGCGTCGGTGTGTCGGTTGACGAAGAGCGCTTGGGCGTCTCCCATATCGAACACACCGTCCCCGTTGACGTCCTCGTAGAGTCCGTCACCGTCGAGGTCTTGCGGTGGGTCCTCGAAGTCTCCGAGCGCAGGCGGCGCAATCGTGATATCCGCGGTCGCCTTGTCGTCCTCGGTGACGATGCCGTGGGTGTACGTTCCGGCGGCGATCTCGCCGCTCGAAACGGTGAACGACACGTCGGTGCTCGATCCGGGGTCGAGCGAGACGTCCTCGGAGTCGACAGTCGCCCCGTCGAACTCGAAGGAGACCGTCTTGGTGCCGGTGAGTTCACCCGTGTTCGCCACGGTCGCGGTGACCGTGATGTCGTTACCCTGAGTGACCTCGTCGGGTGCGTCGAGAGCCGTGACCTCGAAGTACGGCTCTTGGAGCTCTTCGACGGTCATGCTCGCTCCTTCCGCCGATCCGATCTCGTATCCGCCGCCGGACTCGTCGTAGACGAGCGCTTCCTGGACGGATATCTCGACCTCGCCGGGGGATTCTCCGCTGACGCTAACGGTACCGACGACCGCGTCGGATCCGGTGACGCTTTGTCCGGCGACTTCGATGCGGATCGTATCGCCAGCTTCGGTAACGTCGGTCATGTCGGATCCATCGTCGTCGATCGGTTCACCGTCGACGTTGAAGCCGTCGAAGGCTGCGACGTCACCGTCGCTGAGCGCGAGCGTGATATCGTATGCGCCGACGCTACCTCCCTCGAGGTTGGACACGACGATGTCGAATTCGTCCGATTCACCTTCCGTGATCGTCGATTCGGACGGTTCGAGGCTCACCTCGACCTCATCCGTCGGTTCATCGACCGGAGCGTCGGTGACCGAGACGGTCTGTGTGGTGGTGTCGGTGTCGCCGTCGTCGTCGGTGACGGTGAGTTCGACGTCGTAGTCGCCTGCGGAATCGAAGCTCGTGGTCGCCGTCTCATCGGAGGCGAGCGCGTCGCCGTCGACTTCCCACTCGTAACTCGCGATCGATCCGTCCGGATCGTCGGACGCCGATGCATCCAGCGTGACCTCTTCGTCGATTTCGGGCGAGGCTGGATCGACGGTGAACGATGCGGTCGGCGGCTGGTTCTCCGCGGGTGTGTCGGTAACGGTGACGGTCTGTGTGGTGGTGTCGGTGTCGCCGTCGTCGTCGGTGACGGTGAGTTCGACGTCGTAGTCGCCGGGCGAATCGAACGTCTCGGTGACCTGCTCGCCGGTGGCGTCGGTGGTGCCGTCGCCGTCGAAGTCCCACTCGTAGCTCTCGATCGCGCCGTCGTCGCTGGAGTCCGAGGCGTCGAACGACACCGCTTCATCCGTCTCCGGTGCGGTCGGACTGGACGTGAACGACGCCGTCGGGGGTTCGTTCTGGCTTGGCTCCTCGACGGTAATCGTCGTTTGTGTCGAACTGGCCACTCGTGATTCGTCATCTGGGGTGAGACCCGACCCCTCGACGTCGACCGTATAGTCTCCGGAGGTGGCGTCACTCGGAACGTCGATCTCGTAAGTGACGTCGTAGCTCTGTGTTCCCTTGGTGAGCCAGACGACATCGAAGAGGTTCGCGCTCTCGGATTCCGGTTTGGAGGTGCCGCCATCGGCGTCGGTTACGATTCCCTGCCAATCCGCCGGGAGGGAGACCTGCAGGCCATGCGCGTTGAGATCATCGGTCGAGAGCGTCGTGGTCAACTCGACCGTCTCACCTGGTGTCGCCGTCACCGCGTTCGCTGATTGTTCGACCGATGCTTCCTGTGCTGCGACCGTCCCCACTCCGCCGAAGATCGAGATGGCGACCATCAGCGCTACGAGGACCGTTGCCGTCTGCGTAAATCGTGTGTTTCGTGTTGTCATTGTTTGTATTCGTTCGCGTCGCTCGGTTGGCTACACGGTGCCGCTGTTTTGACCGGACATCGCCGGACATCGCGCCGGCGCGTTCGAGGATACTCCTCGGGTCGTCGTCGAATCTCGATATCCGACGTGAGAGATCTGACTCTCACCAGAGGCGACGGGACCACTGTGCCGTCCGCTGTCGGAGATCCGTCGTGACCGTCATTGGGGACCCATTCGGTGACTCTGAGTGCGCCGCGACGGCCGTGTAACTCGAACGGCCGCGCGGATCTACCGTCGGTTCGATCGGCTCGTTTCATCGTCGATCAGTCCGATCCCCCAGCGTCGACGGCCACTATCTCGATGGCGTTGACCTGCGGATTCTCGGAATCGCCTTGCTCGAAGTCGATGTCGACGGTCCCGTCGCTCGTGACGTCGAACGACTTCATCGTCCCGGTCGCGTGGCCGACGTCGGCCACCGGATCGTACTGCGTGAGAACCTGCTCGTCCTCGATCGAGACATTGAACTGTCGTTGCTCGGGATCGCTGGCTCCCGGGAACTGATTGCTGAGGTAGAGGCGAACTTCGACCTCCGCGTCCGCGTCGGTCGAGAACTCCCACTGCATCTCCCCGTACCGTTCGGCGTCGTACACCGCATCCGGGGTGCCGTCGGAGACCGATCCATCCGGCGCGACGGCGTCGCCCCCGTCGTAGTTTCCAGCGTCCGTCTCGGGGACCGAAACGAGGTACGGCGACGAATCGTCCGCGACGCCGGTCCAGTCGGGTCCGTCGTCGATCGAGTTAATATCCGTGCCTTCGCCCGCGTTGATCCGGTAGAGGACCTGCGGTTCGGGATCTGCGGCTTCCTCGACCGTGAGTTGGAACGATTCGGTCGCGGTGTCGGTGCCGTCGTCTGCCGTGACGTCGACCGTGTAGGTGCCGGCGTCGCCGGTTTCGGGTTCGATGGTGACCGTTCCGGTGCCGTCGCCGGCATCGGAGAGGCCCACGAAGTCCGGTCCGTCCGTCGAGAGCGACAGCGCGTCCCCATCGCCGTCCGAGGCGCTGACCGAAACCGTCGCGGAGTCGCCCTCGGCGACGGTCTGATCGGCGATCGAATCGATCGTCGGCACTTGGTTACCGGCATCGCCGTCGTCTGCCGGTTCAACTTCGATCGCCGACAGCTTCGCGTTGTCCTCGACCGTCGAGAACTCGATATTCAGTTCGCCGTCGGTGACTTCGGCGGTCGTCGTCTCCTGTACCGCGGTGAGCGATCCGCCGGTTTCGGCGTAGATGTCGTAGCTCGACAGAACGGGGTCACCCTCGACCGTCACGTCGAAGAGCCGTTCGCCGGTCTGGTCGGCTTCAGGATTCGTATCCTCGGACGTCCCCTGATAGAGCTCCGCGAAGTGGAGCGTGACGTCGTAGGTTCCGTCCTCGAGGGGCACGTCGTAGCTGAAGTTACCGTAGCGTTCGGTCTGGTAGATCGGGTCGTCCTCGGTGCCGTCGATGGCTTCTGTCGTGTCGTACGGCGACCCACCGTCGAAGTTCGTATCGGCCTCGAAGACGGTGCCGTCAGCCGTCGTGTACTCGTCTCCGCCCGCGTTCGCGGCGAAGCTCGTGTCGGCAGATCCATCGTCTCCGCCCTCACCATCGCTTTCGTCGTACTCTAGGACCACGACGTTCGAGTCGAGTCCGGTGTCGCCCGATTCTTCGACCGCGGCGGTGATGTAGTTGAGTCCGCCCTCGGCGGTGGAGTTGGTGAGCGTCAGATCGACGGTCGCCTCGCCGTTCGAGTCGAGCGTGACGGTCGTCGTCTCGACCTCGAGCGCCTTGTTCGCCTCGTACGCCTCGATGTCGTAGCCGGGTGAGCCGGAGTCGTCGGCGTCCGGAACGTTGTTCAGGTTCAGTTCGCCCTCCACACGCACGACCTCGACCGTCGCGTCGGCGGGACCGGTCACGGCGATAGTCTGTTGGGCCTCCGAGACGGTCGCAGCCGTGGTATCGTCGCTCAGCGTCGTCGATTCGAGCGAGACGTCCTGCACGTCGATCGTGGGCGCGTCGGGGACGTCGCCGGCGATCGACGCCTGTGCGCCGCCGCCGCTGCCGTCGCTGAACAGCGTGTTCGTCTGTGTCTCGCCGGTCTCGTACTCGACGGTCATCGTCGCGCCCGCGAGTTCCAGCCCCGAGACGGGGCCGGCCGCCTGCGAGCCGACGGTCGCACCCTTGATGCTCGTCGGGTCGTTGTCCGCCGAGAACGACAGCTCCTCGCCGGCGTCGAAGTCGGTGAAGTCGATTGTCAGCGTGTCGTAGCCGTCGTCGCCGTCGACGCCGTTGTGCGGGTCACTGAATACGTCTCCGTCGGCGGTGCTGACGACGCCGACGCCGTCGCCGGACTCGCTGTCGACGACGAGCCCCTTACCGGTCGGGTCGCCCGCGGTTCCCTCCGGGTCCCACACCATGTCGGGCATGGTTCCCGAATCCAACTCGATCGTCACCGACGCGATGTCAGCCTCACCGGTGTTCGACAGCTGGAACGAGCCGCCGCCGTAGGTGCTTGAATCGACGCCGCTGTCCGGCGTCACGAGCAGTTGCGACGATCCCTCGGCCGCCGTGGCTTCGCTGACGGTGACGGTCTGCGTGGCGGTGTCGGTGTCGCCGTCGTCGTCGGTGACGGTGAGTTCGACGTCGTAGTCGCCGGGCGAGTCGAACGTCTCGGTGACCTGCTCGCCGGTGGCGTCGGTGGTGCCGTCGCCGTCGAAGTCCCACTCGTAGCTCTCGATCGCGCCGTCGTCGCTGGAGTCCGAGGCGTCGAACGACACCGCTTCATCCGTCTCCGGTGCGGTCGGACTGGACGTGAACGACGCCGTCGGTGACTGCGCATCCTTCCCGTCGCCGGCGGTCGCGTCAGTCTGCCAGAGGTTGATGAGCTGTTGGATCTGCTGGGTGCTGATCGTCTCTCCGCCCGTATTCGGCACCTCGGCGTCGGTCTGCCACCAGTTGATGGCCTGCTGGATCTCCTGGGTCTCGATCTTCGAATCGTCACCGCCATCGTACGCGCTCGCGACGGCCTCCTCGACGCTCATCTCGCTGCTGGGTCCGTCGTCGAGTTTGACGACCTCGATGGCGTTGACCTGCGGATTCTGGGAATCGCCTTGCTCGAAGTCCACGTCGATCGTTCCGTCGCTCTCGACGGTGAACGCCTCCATCGCGGCGGTCTGGTCGCCGTAGGTGTCGATGATGTCGAAGTTCGAGAGGACCTGCTGGTCCTCGATCGAGACGTTGAACACGCGGTCGCCCGCCGTGCTCGTGCCGTCCCACCCGTCGTGGAAGTACAGCCGGACCTCGTAGGTCGCCCCCTCGTCGCTGGGGAACTCCCACTGCATCGGCGGTTCCTCTTCAGGATCGTACCGCTCGGTCTGGAACAGTTCCGTCGGCGTTCCGTCCGGTACCGAGTCGTCGACGTTCTCGACCGTGTAGGTGTTCCCCGGGATATCGCCGCCGCCCACGAGGTACTCGCTCGATGAGTCACTCGTGTCGGCGCTCCACGCCGGGCCGTCGTCCGTCGCGGAGACCTCTGGGCCGCCCGCGTTCACGCGGTGGACGGCGTCGCCCTCATCGGGTGCGTCGTCCCCGTCCTCGACGGTGACGGTCACCGTGTCAGTATCCGTCAGTTCGCCGTCGGAGACGCTGACCTCGAAGGTGAGCGTGGTGTCCTCGTCGACCTCGGGTGCGGTGAACGTCGGGTCCACCGCGTCGTTGATGTTGAGGTTGGCCTCCGGTCCGTCCACTTGCGTCCACGTGTAGCCGAGCGTGTCGCCGTCGGGATCGTCCGATCCCGAGGCGTCGAGCTGCACTTCGGTGTTCTCTTCGACGGTCTGGTCAGATCCGGCGTCCGCGACCGGCGGCTGGTTCGTCTCGCCGTCGTCCTCGAGCGGCGTGACGTAGAGGTTCGCCCAGGTCCCATCGAAGTCCGAATTCGCACCGTTAGACGTGGAGATGAGGCCGGCGGCCATCCCCTGATCGGTCGAATCGATCCACTCCGAGGGGATCGTCGTCTCCCCGACTTTCGTCAACTCCCCACCGTCCGTCGCGTAGTACGCGTGAACCGTGTTGTTACTGGGATAGACCCTCAAGTAGAGGTCCGTGCTCTGATCGGTGACGTCCGTGTCGTCCGGTTGCGCCACGCTCTCGAAGCTTCCGTCGACCTCCGTCGCGAACTCGACGCCCCCGGCACCGCCGTTCGCGGAGACGACCAACTTCGCGTAGTTGTCCTGATCCCCGTTCCCCAGGTAGACCCCCATCGATTGATAATCCTCGGGGGAATCGGGGAATCCGTCCACCGTGGTGCTGACGACGAACGGTTCGTCGGGCGCGTTCGCGCCGACCTGGAAGCCGTACTGTTGGCTGTTCGTCCCCTCGTAGGCGTCCCCCTGCGGGACGTTCTCGACGGTCAATACGTTCGCCGCGCCGCCCGCGATGACGTCGTCGTCATCGTAGAGGTCCATGTAGTCCGCTTCGCCGTTCGTCATCACACCGGTGAATCCGAGATCGAGGATCGTGCCGGGTTCGGCGTTCGGCTCGAAGTCGAGCTCGATCGGAAGATCGCTGTCGAGGCCGTTCGTCGCGTCGCGGGCGAAGGGGTCCTCGTTATCGAGCAGACCGTCGCCGTCGTCGTCGTCGTCGGTGACGTCGGAGACGCCGTCGTCGTCGAAGTCGCGCGGCGTCGATGCCGACGAGCACGGATCGGTTCCGGCCGCGATCTCGTCGGCGTTGCTGTACCCATCGCCGTCCTCGTCGAGCGCTGGGTCGTCCGCGCCGGTACACTGCCCGACGTCGCCGCCCTCGTAGTCGTTCGGCTCGAAGACGGTGATGTCGTTGCTACCGTGGTTCGCCGTCCACACCGTGCCGCCGAACGCCTCGTCGTCGCCCTGGGCCGTGATTCCCAGCGCACCACCCTGGCTAAGTTGCGAGGACACATCGGTGACATCGTCGCCTGCTGCGTTCAGTTCGACACGCTTGATCGTTCCGGACCCCGCTTCGACGACCAGCAGATCACCGGCCATCGATCCGCCGAAGTTCGTGGCGGTGTACTCTGTGATTCCACCCGTCCAGCTGAACTCCGGCCCGATCGAGTTGTCCTCGCTCGGATCCTGGTAGTCG
Organism: Natronomonas sp.; assembly: GCF_046483325.1. Classification (GTDB taxonomy): domain Archaea; phylum Halobacteriota; class Halobacteria; order Halobacteriales; family Haloarculaceae; genus Natronomonas. The sequence goes on from NZ_JAWODL010000015.1 coordinate 61,117, forward strand.
CACTCGATCGGGTTGGCCATGTCGAACGGGACCGGGGTGTCCGACTCGTCGAAGTCGTGGTACTGGTTCCCGTCGGCGTCCCAGAGGCCGGCACCGTCGGGGTTGCCCCGGATGGGTGCGGCGTGACCGCCGTAGGAGCCTTCGGTGGCGAGGTGAAGCTGGTCGCCGGTCCCGTAGCTGCCGTCCTCGTTGGGCTCGTTGGTACACATCCCGTTCGAACCCTCACCGACGGGCTGGCCGCCCCAGCCGCCGTTCGGGCCGTTGTCGATGACGTAGAGTTGGCCATCCTCGGAGAGGACGAGGTCGTACGCGTTCCGGTAGCCGGGCGAGTAGATCTGCACCGGGCCGCCGTCGACGATCTTCGCCTGGTTCAGCCCGTCGTCGCCGCCGAACGGGAGGCTCCCGCCCTGAACGGTCGGAATTGAGTACAGGTAGTCGAGATCGGGGTAGTCGCTGTTCTCGTCTTGGAGACTCTTCGGCTGGTTTTCGGCTTCGATCTGTGCGAGATCGATGCTCAATACGGCCGCCGAGAGCGCGTACTCGGGCGTGTGGCCGAAGTTGTCTCCCGGTGCGCCCTTGTTGGTGTGACCGCCGACCGCGAGATACAGCGTCTCGCCGTCGGGGGAGAGGTCCATCCCGTTGGGCGAGTGATTCTCCTCAGAACGGGGCAATCCGAGCACCATTACGTCGTGGTCGACGTTCGTGAGGCTCCCCTCCTCGTCCCAATCGAACGTCAGCCGCGAGACGGAGCCAGAGTTGGTGTCCTTCGAATCGTCGTCGTCGCCGACGTCAATCTGATCGTCGCTCGAGGACACGTAGACGACCGGTTCGGCAGCCGTCCCACCGGCGGTGATACCGGTGATCTGTCGTGAAGTCCGTCCCGCATCGTAGTTTCCGAGGTCGTCGTGGTTCGGAATGTCCTTGATCTCGGTTATTTCCTCCTCGCTGACAACCTGATAGCTGTCCTCGCCGCTGCGTTCGACTTCGAGGGCGTACACGTTCCCGCCCTGCGTCGAGACGTACGCGCGGCCGTCCGGACCGAAGTCCATCGCCGTCGGGTTACCGGCGCTGAATCCCTGCAGCGTGGACTTGCTGAAGCCGACCGGCACGTCGCTGACTCCCTCGCCCGAGAGGCCCACCGTCAGCGGGTCGTTCGTTCCGCTGTGGCTCACTTCGAGCGACGCCGTCTTCGGTTCGGTCTCCGACGGCGAGAACGACACCTGAACGTCGACCGACTCGCCCGGCGCGAGCGTCGTACCACCCGAAACGTCGTGGGAGAACGCCGACGCGTCGCCACCGGCGATCGAGACGTCCGTCACGTCGATCTCGGGGTCGCCGCTCTCGCCGAGATTGGTCAACGTTACCGTTTCCGTCTCGCTTTCTCCCGTGAGGACCGTTCCGAAGTCGACGTTCGACGGTCCGCCGAGAGTGTCCGGTTCCGGTTCGGAGGGAACGATCTCGATCGCGGAGATCTTCGCGTTGTCTTCGACCGTCGTGAGATCGACGTCGATCGTGCCGTCGGTCGGCGTCACGGTCGTCGATTTCATCACCCCCGTCTCGGGCCCGACGTCGTCGTAGATGTCGTAGTTGTCAAGGAGCGTCTCTCCCTCGACGCTCACGTCGAAGACGCGGTCACCATCCCCCCCGTCAGGAGCTCCGCCGGATACCCCATGATAGATCTCCGCGAAGTACAGGCGAACCTCGTAGTCTTGGCCGTTCTCGATACCGTCCGAGAACGTCCACTCCTGATCGCCGTATAGCTCTGATCCGAAGATTTCAGTCGGCGTCCCCGACGGCACCGATGAGTCGAAATCGACCGTCCCGGAGTACGAGTCGTACGTCGAACCACCGCTCACCGATACGCCACTGGTCGATCCGGGCGCGGTCCAATCCGATCCGCCGTCGACCGCGCTGACGGTCCCGCCGCCCGCGTTCACGCGATACTCTGTCGATGCCTGCTGGGCGTGCGCCGGGTCGGTGACGAACGCCATGCCGCCGAGCGCGATCGACGTTATCATCAGGACCGACAACGCGATCGCAAGCGTCTTGGACCGGATACGATTCGGATTTCGCCGATTCAGGGTTACCATGGTCGATGGTCCCCTGTATAATGATTAGTAATAGACTTGCTTCTGAAAAATAATGACTGATTTTTTATTAATTATCACATGTATTCTAGTTAAGCGAGTATCGTTGGATTCTACGCCTCGATTCCGGATCTGCGAAGCTATCTTTATTCGGTTATTATTCGATTATATTACACTCTTAATGAATTGATTATCACTTTCTTGTACCGGAGTGAAACACCCATATAGTGAGACATTCTCCCGAATATTACTGTCAGTAACGCCCCCGGACGACCCGAGCGTGGTGCCCGCTTTATTTCGTCCACCCTCGATAGTGATTTATCGGGGCGCTAACCGTGCCTCAGACACATCGGTGAGCGACGGTGTTCCCGTTCGGCCGGCTGGACGGCCCTACGACCGGAACTTGTCGAGTCGCGTTTGCGTGTCAGGCGGCCGGTTCGGCTGTTCGGCGCCGAGCAACCGGGGCAGCGCGGTATCGGCGAACGTCAATCCCAATACGAGGATTATCGGGGCGAAAAACAGGCCGTAGAAGCCGAAAACGATCGGTCCGAAGATGTACGCGAGCATCAACAGCCCGACGTGCGTTCGCTTGCCGCTGAGATACGGCCGGAGCACGAGGTCAGGGATCGTGTCGACGATCACGGCCGCCAGAACGAGAAAGCCGACGATGTACACGAAAAGCGCCGGATCGCCGCCGAGTGCGATGGGGATCGACGCGATCGCCGCCAGGGGGAGATAGACGATCTTCATCCCGACGACGGGTATCAAACTCGCGATGCCGGTTAGCGCACCCGCAAGCGAGGGATACGGGACCTCGACGGCGGTCGGAACGACCGCGTTGTACGCGGTAAACACCGTGATCGCGATGATAGAGATGACGATGACGTTCAACAGGTTCCCGAAGAGCACCGCTTCGAGTTCCTCGTCGGCGGCCTCGAAGTACTCCCGAACGATGGCGTCGTCGTCGAACCGGAGCAGCCACGATCTGAACTTCGATCCGTCGATCAACAGGTAGTAGGTCACGACGGCGACGATGAGGAGGTTCAACAGCAGTCCGCTCACGAGGCCCGTGACGAACGCCGCGTGTTCGGCCGCGAAGTCGATGAAGACGTCCAACTGTCCCGCCCGATACGCGTCGATAATCCCGCCGAGCGTCAGCTCGGGGAGTTCGTTGACACTGTCGAACCACGCGATACCGTCGGGTGCGGCTTCGACGACCCGATACGTCTCGATGAACGCTTTGGCCTCGACGGCGAGCAGTACGATCGTGTAGCTGAGGAGCAACACGAGCGGGACCGCAAGTATCAAAATTGTCAGCATGGCGCGTATCTGTTTCGGCAACCGGAACCGTGCGAGTTCGTTGTAAAAGCGCCGAGTCGAGTAGTACAGGAAGACCGAGACGGTGAACGCAGCGATAAAACGGTAGGCGATGTACGCGGTGATCGCGGCGACGAGGAGTCCGAAAACTGCAACGATCAGACGCCGTTCGTTCATACATCCACCACCGCCGGTGGACAAATAAAGCCCTCGCCGGACGGCGTCGGACGGACAGTTGTCGAATCGGTCCGTTCGACCACGATTCCTAGGGAGTATCGCGGGCGTCCATCCTCCCCCCGCGAAGCATCGAGCCACTGCGTCGCATGCGGGTGTCGAAACCTCCGACTGGCTACGGTACCCCGTATCGGCGTGCCTATCGGTGAACGCGACGCCGCTGAGGACCGGGGCTCCGGCCGGTCACCCGGCCAGCGCGATGTCCAGATACAGCATGATGATGACGCCGGCCATGAGGCCGATCGTTGCCACGCGCTCGTAGCCGCTCTTGTGCGTTTCCGGGATGATCTCATCGGAGATCACGAACAACATCGCCCCCGCGGCAAAGCCCATCGCGTACGGCAAGAGGGGTTCGATCGCCGTCACTGCAACCGCGCCCAGCACTGCCAGGGGAATCTCGACGACCCCCGCACGAACGCCGGCGAAGACGGCGTACAGCCGGCGGTCGAGACCGGCGTTTATGGCGGCGACGGAGACGGCCAGCCCTTCGGGGACGTTCTGGAGACCGATCGCGAGCATCAACGACAACGCGCCGCCGATCAGTGCCGGATCTCCACCGGCGGCACCGAACCCGACACCGACAGCCAGCCCCTCCGGCATGTTATGTAGCGTTATCGCGAGGATGAACAGGGTGATACCGGCTAATCGCTCGTCGGAGATCGGGAGCGTTTCGGCCGGATCCGCGGCATCCGTTCGTCGGCTTCCGGTCAGCAGGTAGTGTGCGTGCGGAATGAGCACATCCGCTCGGTCGAGAAACAGCGCACCGAGCGCGACGCCGATCAGCGTCGGGATCGGGTTCCCCCCCGAGTACTCCTCGATGCCGGGGATGATGAGGCTGGTAAAGGCGGCTGCGAGCATCACACCGGCCGCAAATCCGAGCATACCGTTCAGCGCTCGCTCGGATGGGTTCCGCCAGACCAACACGAGCAACGCCCCAAAGAGGTTCATCAGCGCGATTATGACACCCCCGACCAGCGCCTGTCTCACCGGGGATGTCCCGACGAGGGCGACGAAACTCTCGGCGATCTCGACCTGCATTTCGTACTCATCGAGCGGGCGGTGTTTTATAATTTCGCGTGATGAGACCGCTGACCCGCCCGATACGCCTACGACGGAACTTCCGCTTCATCGGGGCGTTCTGTCGTTTCGAGCTCCGGTTCAGGTTCGGTCTCCGCCTCGGATTCCAACGTGGGATCTACCTCTCGGGACCCGCTTTCGCTGGCCTCCGTCGCGCCGCGTTTGATTTCGTCTTCGAGCTCCTGTCGACCGCGTTTGAACTCGCCCATCGCCTCTCCGCTCGCCCGGGCCAGCTTCGGCAGTTTGTTCGCGCCGAACAGGAGAACGGCGATGAACAGGATGATCAGGAGTTCTGGTCCACCGGGAATTCCGAACTGCATCGGTAACATCGGTTGCATTTCGATCGGCCGTTCGACCGGGAAGGGTGTATGTATGATGCGTATACCGACCGAGGCGACCCCGAAGCCGGCGGCTAACGACCCCGTTTTCGGTCCCGCCCGGTCTCGTCTTCGTTATTCGAGTTCGAACGCGACTTCCAGTTCGGCTTGGTACTCCCGCCCGTCGACGGATCCGAGTTCGACCCCGAACTCCGTGACTTCCGCCCAGTAGATGTTGTCCAGCGTATCCTCCGCGCGGTCGAGCGCGTCGTCAGCCGCGGCGTCGAAGCTCTCGTCGCTCGTGCCGATGAGCGTGATCTTTTTGAAAACCATATCGGTACCCAGTTCGACCCCAGGGTTCCTAAATGTATCCTGACTAATCAAAAAAATTATATTTAATCGGCGGTTACTGGCCGCTTTTCTGCCCGTCGGTGTACACGTTCATGCATAGACCACCTCGATGCGTTGCGGCCGCCCGATGCGCCCGGTGCGCTCGGCGAGACGCTGTCGGGATACGGAATCGACTGTCGACGCCGGCGTGGTCGACGCCCTTGACGATTAGGGCGCGGGCAGCACGTCGGCGCTGGGGTGAACCACCCGATACTCCCCGTCCTCGTCGATGCTGATGACCGCCCAGTCGTAGTCGGGTTCGATCGCGAGCAGTCGATCACAAACGTCCGAGGCGCGTTCCGCGTGGGTGACGAAACACCGAAGCCGACCGTGCGTGTTCGCCTCCTCCGGATCGGCGGTCGTCACGTAGACGGTCCGCCATTTCCGTTCGGCTCGAAGCTCGCCGCCCTCAGCCGTCAGTTCGTAGCCGAGATCGCGGAAGACGGTCCGTGCCTCCTCGACGAGGGATGTGCTAACAGCTCCCATTCTTTTCGATATTGGGCGCGATGGGGGATAAAGATTGGCACGTTCCCGGGCGGTGACCTATACGATCCGTTTCACGCGACGATCGATACCCTCATTCGTGGGCCGAATCCCATTCCTCGGCTTTGTGAAAGTTCGAGCAACGGTTACACTGGATGCGACCCATCGAGTCGACGGCGTTGTCGAACGACTCGCAGTTCGTACAAAAGAATCCCCAACGACGCTCGCCGTCGGCATCGGCGTAGACGACCCGAAATGGCCCCTTGTTTCCCTTCTCGGTTTCCCTGGAGAGATACAGCGTGTCGCCACGGGGTCCGATTCGTTCCTCCATACGCCCACTGCGACATCGGCCGTAAAAACCGTCACGGTCCGGTATCGGATCCACGCTCCTTTCACAGCTGACGACACGGTTTTGCGGTTTCGGGCCGTAACGTCGATCGTGCGTCTGTTGCATTATTCGGACATCGAGAGCGCCCACGACGATCCGGAACTCGTCGCCGGACTCGCCGGAACGATCGGCGCGCTCCGGGATGACCGAACGCTCGTCTGTGGCACCGGCGACAACGTCGCTCCCGGGGTTCTCCCGCTCGTCACCGAGGGCGAAATCGCCCTCGAGTTCTTCGAGGCCGCCTCTCCCACCGTCGAGACGTTCGGTAACCACGACTTCGATTTCGGACCCGAACGCACCGCCGAGATCGTCCGACGGTCCCCACAGCGGTGGATCTCGGCGAACGTCCGTCAGAACGAATCTCCCTTCGCCGGCGTCGATCAATGGTGCATAGAGCGCGTCGGGGACGAACGCGTCGGGTTCTTCGGCCTCACCGATCCCACCACGCCCTCCATCGGCGACAGCGAGAACAGACTCGAGTTCACCGACCCGATCGAGGCCGCCCGGGACTCGATCGACACCCTCCACGCCCAGGACGTGGATTACGTCGTCGCGTTATCGCATCTAGGCCGCCTGGACGACGAACTCGCCGCCACCTTCGACATCGACGTTATTCTCGGCGGCCACGTCCATTCGGAACGTGTCGAGCGAATCGCGGGGACGGTCCTCACGCGTCCCGGAAGCGGCGGTCGAACGCTGTTCGAAATCGACCTCCCGACCGGGGACGTTACCAGACACGCCGTCACCGACGGGCCGGTCGATGCGACGCTCGCGGAGAGGTATCGAACCCTGATCGCAGAAACCGGGCTCGACACGGTCGTCGCCCACGTCGCCGACCCGATCTTCCGAACCGACGCGAACGCCTTTCGGGGCGAGAGTCGCGTGGGAAATTTCGTCGCCGACGCGTATCGGTGGGCGGCAGAACGAGCCGTCGGAACCGACGTTCCCGTGGTCGGCTTACAGAACAGCGGCGGAATCAGAACTGGGCCGCCGCTCGTCGGCGACGTCACGGTCGCGGATCTTATCAGTCTCGTTCCGTTCGATGAGCCGATCGTCGTCGCCGACTGTTCCGGCGAGGAACTCCATTCGGTGTTCGCCGAGGCCGCCGAGACGCCCGGATTCGGGGAATCGGACTGGTGGCACGCCCACGTTTCGGGGGCTCGATTGACCTACGACCACGACGACGGTCGGCTCCAGTCGGCCAGCGTCGGCGGCGAGCCTGTCGTCGACTCGGGTCGATATCACCTCGCATTTCCGGAGTTCTTGCTGTACACAACCGTCGAGTTCCCGACGCTCGCCGACGATCTTCCGATCGAGCGACTCGACATCCAGTACGAACTGCTCTCCGAGTACGCCGAGGCGGTCGGTATCGACCCCGCAATCGAGGGGCGAATCGTCCGAAACGGCGTCTAGATCGTGGTCGTCAACGGCGTCTTTCGACCGCAGATACGGCCGCCGATCGACCGCAAGGTTCAGGCACGGGCGCGTGTTCGTTCCGGTAAATGACGCTCGTCGTTGTACCCGTCCGATATCCGCTGTCGCAGCACTCGCGGGCGACGCTGGAGCGAGCGATCGAGGTCGCCGAGGAACAAGACGCCGACCTTACGGTGTTACACGTCAATCTCTATCAGAAAGACGAGAACGTGACGCGAGGGGAACTCAAGCGGGCCGTGGAGGCGTCGTTCGGACGACTCGATCGCGCGCGATACGTCGTCAGTCCGGGTTTTTTGATCGAGGAGACGATCCTCGACGAGGTCGCCGCCCAAGGTGCCGACTACGTCGTTATCGGTCGAAAGCAGGCCGGTCGATGGCGACGGATGGTTCGACGGCTGATCGACGATCCGGATATCGAGGGGTTCCTTCGGAGCGAACTCGACTGCGAAGTGATCACTGCGAGCCCCTGAAGTCTTCCCGTCGATTCAGGTCGGGTCGGCTTCGGTGTCACTCTCGGCCGTCGGTGATCCCTCCTCCCCCGTCCTCGCCGCTTCGCCGTCTCCCACATCTTCGATCTCCGGTGACGACTCGTCCGGCGTGTCGGACGCTCGCGCCGTGGCACCGCCGGGCCGTGATCGTGCCCGGTTCTTTGCTTGGTGCATCGACACCTGTAGTTCGCCGCTGGTGTCGTCGAACACCATGTGCGTGTGCGGGTACGGGATCTCGATGTCGTGACTGTCGAATCGGTCCCAGACTTCGGTCAGCACCTTCGAGCGCACCGCCGTCTGCTTGTACGGTTCGGTCGCCCAGTATCGAAGTTTCAACAGCACCTCGCTCTCGCCGAACTCGCTGATGTAACAGGTCGGTGACGCTGGATATCGGGCACTGCCGATCCGGATGTCGGGTCCGCCCTTTATGACGGCATCAATCGATCTCGCGGCCGCCTCCATCTGTTTTCGAGCGACCTGTATATCGCTCTCGTAGGTGATTCCGACGTCGAGAGTGAGCCGAATGCGCGTGTCCTCGGCGGAGTAGTTGATCACGTCCCGATCGCGCATCTTGCCGTTCGGGAGCACGATGAACGTGTTGTCGAGGGTGAACACCTTGGTGTAGATGAGCGTGATGTCTTCGATGAATGCTTTCGTCTCGGTGTCGTCGAGTTCGATCATATCGCCGATCTCGTAGGGTTGCTCCGAGAGAATGAAGACGCCGCTGATGAGGTTTCCGATGATCGGTGCGAGGATGATACCGACGACGGCCGAGAAGACACCGACCGAGAGCGCGATGTTGCCGAACCCGAGACCGAAGAAGCTCAACGCCGTCAACACCGCGCCCAGAACGATGAATATCTGGAGGCTCCGCAGTATCGTCCGACTCACCGACGGTCGCTTGAACTGTCGGGCGATCCGTCGGCCTAACATCTGTCGAACCACCTGGGAGAGGTAGTACGCGAACGCGACGAGCGCGACAGCGACGACGAGCCGATATACGAATACGGGAACGTACTCCGGGAGCCACTCCGGAGGAACGAGTCCAGGGCCATCGCGAAACGACGGCGTCGATGTCGGCGCCGGCGTTTCCGTCTGAAGCAACACCGCGTCCATACGCTCCAGTCACCGGGGGGCGGAAAAAGCGTTCCCCAACGCTCGCCATTCAATCCGGGCGGAAGCCCCTTTCCAGGCGTCGTCAGGGGAACGGATGATACGTCCGACCCAGCCTCGGCTCGAAGCCGAGCGATTCGGGGACGGTTCGAGCGCGCTCACCGAAGTACGGCTCGCCGGTGAAGAGCGGCTGTGCCGAGGGGATCACCACGCGGACGGCTTCGAACCCCATGAATTCGACGTCGCGCGGCGTCAGGCGGGCCGCGTAGGCGTCGAGACCTGCATCCCGAACTCGCGCAGTGAGTTCGTCAAGTCCGTCGCCCCCATCCGGCGGTTCGGCCGGTCCGACGCTGTTCGCCGGAATCGTCGTCTCGGGGGAGACGAACTCCCGGGTCTGCTCGGGGAACGCGGCGTGTGTCCCGATCGCTCCGCCCTCCGATTCGGCCCGGTCGGCGCCCATTCGACGGAGTTCGAGCCAGTTCTGGATGGCCTCCTCCAAGGCACCACGTGCGGCAGCCGCAGGGTCGAGATCGGCTGCGGAGCCGGCGGCGAATCGCGGCCACTCGCCATCGCGATGAACGCAGGCGGCGACGACGGGTACGTCGATGTCCTGCGTGAGCAACAGCGCGGTCGCGTCCAACCCTTCGCTTTTCGCCCGCGCGGCGAGCGTCCGATACCCCTCTTCGTCGACGGCGAGGCCCATGGGTTCGTACGTCGAGTACCACGCCAACATCGCTGCGTCACGCTCAATGACCTCGTAGAGCGCCGATAAGAGCGCGTCGGCGCCGCCGTTTCCAAACCCGAGACCGGTCGTGATCGCGGGGCGGATCGTCCGCTCGACTGGCGGGAAGACGACGAGCTCCCCCGGCAGCTGAACCGTCTCGCCGGTTTCGAGGTGTTCCGCAGTGTGCCACCGGCTCACCGAATCCGCATCGGGCCACTCGGGACGGACGAACCGCTCGGCTCGAATCGGGTTCTCCGGATCGGTCCCGAACTCGGCGTCGCGATAGATCGCGGCGCTGTATCGCTCCATGGCTTCGCCGAGCGCCTTCATGAACGCCGGGTCCCAATCGAGGCCGACGCCGGCGGCGTGCTCTGGGGCGTCTCCGTCGGAAAAGGGAGTCTCGGCGAGCGTCGCCAGATAGTACGGGACGGGGAACGATTCCGCCTCGCCGATCGAGGTGATCGGTCCCAATCGGTCGTCGAAGGCCACTTCGGCCATCGAGATCGACTCCTCCAACGACCGATCCTCCTCGTGGCGACGCAGTTCGCTCGCGCTGGGGTCACCACACTCACAGTACGGGATCGGCAGGACTCGGCGGTGGGCATGCGGGACTTCGATGACGCCGCCGAGGAGCGCGGATTCTTTCCCGGAGACGAGCGCCGCCAGTTCGCGTCCGGCGACGGCGCCGGCGAAGCGCGCCGTCGACGTTTCGTATCCCCCACCGTCCGTCTCCGGACCGGCGGCCGAGATCCGCTCGTTGAGACACCGATAACAGGCCGTCCCCGGTGCGTAGCCGGAGACCGACGCCTCGACGCCCGCCACCGGTTCCCCGCCGACGCCGCCGAGTTCGATGCTGACGAGCGGGGTTCGCGTCTCTCTGGCCCGCGATGTGGCGCGATCGAAGTCAGCCGATCCGACCGCCCCCGCGATGGTCGCTACGTCGACCTGCCCGACCGCGTCGGGGTCGACGGTGACCGTTCCGGCGGCCGTATCACTCAGGGCGGACCGAACGGCGTCGAGTGCGACGCTCCCTCCGAGTAGTCCGACCGTCGTCACCGTCGCTCACCGCCCGTTGACCGCAGGAACGCTCTCGGTGTCATGTCCGTGACATCCGGGCCAAAGGCGATAAAAGCCGTGGGAAGCAACGACCGATCGACTGAGAAATACGCCGACGGCTCTGGTGAATCGCCGGACAGCGCCGGCTTCGACCGTCAGAACTAGTGGAATGAAGCGGGAAACCGCCGATGCCTATGTCGAAGATCTCCCGCTTCACGAAGAAAGCGGTTCAGTTAGCTAAAAATGCTGTCGGTGGCCGAGGCGAAGTCGCCGCCCCCGAAGGGGGTGGCGGCTTCGCCGATTACGCCGTCGTATCGCTCCATTGTCTTCGAGTTTACTTGGAGAAGTCCTACCGTGAGACGTTAGATCTGCTGAGCGAGATGCCACATATTCTCGGGGAGATCGGCCTCGACGCGGCCGATCTCCCGCATCACTCCACGCTAGTAAAGTGGTTTGACAGGATCAAGACAGCACTCTGGCGAGTGCTGCTGCGCCTCTCGGCGCAGCTGCACGCTCCGAGCGGTCACGCCGCGATCGACGCGACGTTTTTCGACCGCGAAAACGCGAGCAAACACTACTGCCG
>NZ_JAWODL010000030.1:0-4184 GCF_046483325.1 Natronomonas sp.
CTCGACACCGTCATCGCGGAAGGCTTGGCCGGCATCGCGGGCGTCCCACTGGTCGCGCTCATCCTCGTGATCGCCACCGTCGTGGTGTTTCTGACGGAAGTCACGTCGAATACCGCGACGGCGACGGTCTTCATGCCGATTATGATCGGCCTCGGCCTGACCCTCGGCGAGTCGCCGCTTCTGTTGATGGCGACCGCCGCGCTCGCGGCCTCGATGGCGTTTATGCTCCCGGTGGCGACACCGCCCAACGCGGTCGTGTTCGGCAGCGGCTACGTGACGATCCCCCAGATGTCGCGCGTCGGCCTGTGGTTGAACCTGCTCGGGATCGCCGGCATCATCGCCCTCACGTACCTGTGGCTGCCGGTCGTCTTCGCGACCGCAGGGTAGCGGCGGCGAACGGTACGACTCACGTCCGAGCCTGCTCGGTCGCCGTCCCGCCCCCCGTCAGCCGCCTTCCCGCATCTCGATCGGGAGGCCGCGGTAGCGGAAACTGGTGTCGATCACGGTCCGTCCCGACAAACAGCATGGTATTTGATGCTGGTCGTCGTAGTTTCGCCCGGTGGTCCGAACGATGGGCGCCCGAAATACCACTTCCGAGACGTTCGCACGGCTCTTCGAACGCGTGGGCCGCCAGTTTGTGGAGGCGTCGCGTCTATGGGGGCCGGCGATGCCCTACGGTCGGTGGGTATCGGCGACCGAGCCGATGGCGGTCGACCTCCTCGAGCGGGGAGACGAGTTCGTCGCGACGGCCGACCTCCCCGGCGTCGGGCACGACGACATCGACGTTCGGGTCGCGGATCGGACGCTGCGAATTGCGGCCGACCACACTGAGATCGGCGAGGGAGACGCCGAGCGACTCCTCCGCCGCGAACGCGGCCGCGGATCGACACACCGGTCGATACGGCTCCCCGAAGACGTCGACGCAGAACGGGCGAACGCCCGTCTGACGAACGGCGTCCTGACCGTCACCCTCCCGAAACCCGACGTTGAGGGGGCACGGACGATCGAAATCGAGTAATCCGACCGACGCGCACTTCCGAACGGGTTCCCAGTGTGGTTCTCGTGTCCGAAACACGGCGATAGCGTATTCATCCCCGGACACTGCGCGCGATGCCTCGCTGTGTCGGGAATTCGATGGCCGCCCTTCGAGGCACGTAGTGGAACCACGGCCGGCGAGAGCTGTTGGATCGCCGAATAGTTCAACTGACTGCCGCTCGTAGAACCGCGACGGAGGCGTTCACGAGAACGACAGTTCCATGTTTCAAAATCGAACCGACGCCGGCCGGCAACTCGCGGACGTCCTCGACGACCGCGATACCGAGGCAGACATCGTCGTCGCGATCCCGCGCGGGGGGCTCCCGGTCGGACGGGTCGTCGCCGACAGCCTGCGAGTACCGCTCGACATCGTGGCCGCACGGAAGCTCGGAGCGCCACACCACCCGGAACTCGCCGTCGGCGCCGTCGGGGCCGACGGGACGGTTTGGCTGAACGAACCGCTGATCGCCGAGTTGGGTGTCGAAGACGCGTACGTTCGAGACGAGATCGAAGCCCAGCGCCGAGTCGCAGCGGAGAAGATCGAGCGCTATCGCGGCGATCGGTCGCCGCCGGACTACGAGGGGAAGGCGGTGCTCATCGTCGACGACGGCGTCGCAACGGGCGCGACCACTATCGCCTGCATTCGACAAATCAAGGACGCGGGCGCCGAGCGCGTCGTCCTCGCCGTGCCGGTCGCTCCACCGGACACCGTCGAACAGCTGCAGACGGAAGCCGACGAGGTGATCTGCGTCGAGAGCCCGCCGCACTTCGGGGCGGTCGGGCAGTTCTACGAGTCGTTCGAGCAGGTCTCGGACGAACAGGCGAAACGCTACCTGACTAGCGACGGAGGGTCGGAACGGTGACCGCCGAGACGATTCCGACTCTCGGCGTAACCGTCTCCTAGGTCTCGCGTTCGATGATCCGGACGTTCCAGGCGTTCGCCTTCCAGGCCGTATCGAGGAACGGGCCGGCGATCGGAACGAATCCGATGACGGCGTCGACGGCGATGATCCCGAGCATCAAGCCGACCGCGAGCGGGCCCGCACCGGCGCGCCACCCTTCGAAGACGACGTACAACGAGATCAGCGTCGCGATCACGTTGCCGGCGACCGGCACGAGCGTCAGGACCGGGTCGATACCGACCCGGTAGTCGATCACCGGAATCCGGACCGCGTTGTCCATCAACCGCGCCGTCGCCCTCGCCCGTCCCTTCGGCGTGCTCAAGTCGTCGCCCGGAGATGCCATGCCTTCTCGTAGGCGCCCGGCTGTCTTGAGTCGTGTGGGCGTGTGAACGGCTTGACAAGACTGGCTGCGAATCGCCTCGTCGTCGAGACCGAGTCGGGTCACCGACACGGCGGCCGGTACGTGGCCGTCGAGCCGCCGCTCAGTCCCGTGCCCCTTCCGACGCGCTCACGACTCGACGACGTCGACGCCCCGAACGTCGAAGCGAGCGCCGCCGGACGCGCCGTCGGTCACCGTCACCTCCCAGTCGTGGGCGTCGACGATCTGGCTGACGATCGACAGGCCGAACCCCGTGCCCTCCTCAGCGGACGTGTACCCCGCCGTAAGCACGCTCTCGCCGGCACTGCCCGGGATTCCGGGACCGTCGTCGGCCACGTAAAACCCGTCGGCCAGCTCGCCGATCGTCACCGCGACGTCGGGACCCCCGTGGTCGACGGCGTTCTGCAGCAGGTTCTCGAGCAGTTGGCGAAGCCGCTCGCGGTCGGCCCGAATTGCGTGATCGGTTTCGACGCTGAGCGTCGCCGCCGCGGGCGCGAGTGGCCCCCAACACTCTGTGGCGAGCTCTGCGAGGTCGACGGGGGTACGCGCGAGCGTGTCGGCGCCCATCTGTGCGAACAGCAGGAGGTCGTCGATGAGCGTCCCCATCCGGTCGTGAGCGTCCGCAACCCCGTCGACGTGCGGGCTCGAACACTCCTCCGCAACCAGATCCAACCGCCCCGTTGCGACGGAGAGCGGATTCCGGAGGTCGTGGCTCACCACCGACGCGAACTGGTCGAGCCGCTCGTTCTGGCGTCGGAGCTCCCGCTCCCGGTCGAGGCGGTCAAGCGCGGTCGCGGCGTGGCTGACGAGGAGCTCTGCCAGCTCGACGTCGTCACCGTCGAACGCGTTCGGCGTCGTCTCGACCGCTTGAAACACGCCGTGGTCCCCGATCGGAACGCTGAGTCCGGACCGATACGACGCGCTGGCGGGACTCGTGTCGTCCGTCGAGGCGATGTCGGCGACCGCGTAGGACTCCCCGGTCTGGTAGGTCTTCCCGGCCAATCCCTCGTCGGTCTCCATCCGTCGACTACCGTCGGACGGCGCGTCCGCCGAGGTGGCGTAGGGGACGAGCCACTCGCCCTCCCGGATGACCACCGTACACAAATTGAAATCGAGGAGTTCCGCCGCCGCCGAGACGGTCCGCTCACAGACGCCCCTCGCCGTCTCTTCGCTCTGGATCGCTATGGCGACGTCGTGGAGCGTCTTGATCACGGTCGTGCGACGACGGCCCATGCCTCACTGTCAGAAACCCAGGGTAATGAACATTACACACCCGGGACGTTCTGCTCTGTCGCGTCGGCTTCGGAGCGACCCGACTGACGCCGCTGCGGTCGCCCCGACGGTGAACCGGACACCCACCGCGTTCCGGTGGTTGATATCAGCTATCCGGAACCGCGGTCGCCGGGTTGCGTCGGGGTCGCAAAAACGATTATCTCGTCTGACGTCGTACGTTACATGGTGACAAGAGTCACTGTGAGAAGCCATGAACACGTTCGAAGACAAAGTCGTGCTGGTCACGGGTGCAGGATCGGGGATCGAACGCGCAGAAGAGCAGGCAACAGAGCCATACCAATCGTAATGCCAACCTCAAGAACATTATTCTTGAGTATTTTGAGCTTTGCAGCAGCCGATTTTGTTACAACATCATACTGTCGTTGCAACTCAGTGCCCTGTGCAAAAAGACTATTTGCCTTCCCCATGTTCTCGTTAATCGAGTCCAGGTTATTCACGAACAGTCCCAGAATCTTCCCCGAGCGGATACCAAACATCTCTTTTGCAATCGCCATGCGCTCAGCATTGCTCTGAATCGACTTCATGCGCTGTGCGATAAGCTGTTGACGTGAGTAACGTCGAAGAGGGATATCTTC
>NZ_JAWODL010000042.1:0-101650 GCF_046483325.1 Natronomonas sp.
TAGCAATGACTGTATGTCGTTCATTAGATACTGGATAAACAATATGTTGTAGATAGAACTGTCCAATATGTCCGACAAAGGCACTGAAATATCGTTTGACGATATGTTAGATGCATTATCAGATGTCCACCGTCGACACGTGGTTATCGCGTTGCTCGAACGCGGTTCGGCGGACGACCCCTGGGTGTCTATCGAGTTCGACGGCATGGACGCACAAACGCGGCTCGAAATAAACCATATCCACGCCCCGAAACTGGTCGAGTACGGGCTGATCGAATGGGACGAGGCGAACTATCGAGTAAAAGCGGGACCGAACTTCGAACGTATTAGACCGTTGCTAGAACTGTTAGATCAACACGAAGAGAGTCTCCCGGACGATTGGATACGACTCGGAACGGACGAGGAGGACACCTCCGGTGGATAACACCCGACGCGTGGCTGGCGATATTCAGCGCTTCACTTTTCGCGTTCTCGTAGCCGCTGTCTCGTGAACTGCGGTTGGGCGTCGATGCCGCGTCGCCGTCTGAACGAGCGCCAAAGCGATACCGAAAGCGCTGCTCCGATGGTGAGCGCCACGGCTGCGGCCGGGGTCGTCGCGAAGGCGTACAGCACTGAGGCCGAAATAAGCGCCGCCGTCGACAGCGCCGCGAGAACGAGCCGTTTGGCTAACACGTCGAACGTCCGTTCGTCGCGCTCGAACTCGACTTTGAGCGTGACGTTTCCGCGGTCGAGATCGTCCAGCGCGGATTCGAGTTTCGGCGGGACGCGGACCATCGACTCACCGAACTGCAACGCTTCGTCGGCCCGGTCGACGATGAAATCGCGGGCACTCTCCTGTATGAATCCCTCCTCGCGGAGATAGCCGGTCGCCACGGAGATGAAATCGAACTCGGGGTCGAGCGTGACGCAGACCCCCTCGACGACCGTCGCGACGCGTAGCACCAACGCGAGGTTGGGCGGCAATCTGAGCGGGAACTCGTAGATCGTATCCTCTACTTGCTCAATGATCTGTTGGACGCGGTACTGCTCAATATTCTCGCCGCGGGCGTCGGCGATGGCTAGCTCCATGACGCTCGACATCACCTCCCTGTCCGCTTCCGGGCTGAGCGTCCCCATCTCGATGAGCGCATCGAGGATCGCGTCGGTGTCCTGCGCCGCGATGGCCATGTAGAACTCGATGATCTTCTCTTGGATGAACGGGTCGACGCGACCCGACATACCGAAATCGTAAAACACGATCGTCCCGTCGTCGCGGACGGCCAGGTTTCCGGGATGAGGGTCGGCGTGAAAAACCCCGTCTTGAACGATCATCTGCAGATACGTCCGCTGGAGCGTCTTGGCGAGTTCGGTCCGGTCGATCCCTAAGTTGTCGAGATCATCGATATCGGAAATCTTGGTTCCCCCGACGTACTCCATGGTCAACACTCGTTCACTTGAGAGATCGGGAATGGCGCCCGGCACCCGGATCCGATCGCTGTCAGCGAAGTTCTCGCCGATCTCGATCAGCATCTCGCGCTCCCGCCGGTAGTCCATCTCTTCGCGGATCGTCTTCTCGAACTCGTCGGCGATCGTCTCCAGCGAGAACGAACGCGCTTGCCCGACGAACCGCATGAGGATCGGCAGCGACCATCGGACGACGCGCAGGTCGGCCTCGACGAGGGGTCCGATCCCCGGTCGTCTGACTTTCACCGCCACCTTCTCGCCGCCGACGCGGGCGACGTAGACCTGTCCGAGGCTCGCGCCGCTTATGGCCTCCTCGTCGAAGGTTTCGAACACTTCGTCTATCGGCCCGAGATCGGCTTCGATGACGGCTTTGGCGGCCGTCCACTCGGCGGGCGGCACGTCGTCTTGGAGCCGTTCGAACTCGTCGATATACTCCGACGGCAACACGTCGGGTCGCGTCGAGAGCAGTTGGCCGAGTTTGATGAACGTTGGCCCGAGGGTCAAAAGCGAGTTCAACAGCGACCGGGCCCGCCTTCGACGGGTTTTGGCCGACACTTGCCGGCTCCGACCGAAGAGGACGAATCGCTTTCGGTCACGAGCATAGGCGAACAACAGCGGCAGAAACTGGTAGGCGACGATGACGAATCGTCGATAGGAGCGAAACATTAGATGTGAGCCCCGTCCGAACTGGTCATCGATGTCCGAGCGCTCCCGTCACGAGAGGGGTATTTTCGTGCCGCCCTCGGCGGACGACTTCGGGAGGGTGATCGTCAGGACACCGCGGTCGATCTCTCCCTCGGCGTCGGCTCCCGTCGCGTCGCCCGGAAGCGGTAATTCAGCGTCGAGGAAGAGATCTCGATCCTCGGAGACGTACCGGAACTCCCGCGGCACGTCCTTCTCGCGCCGGGCTTGGATCGTCAGCTGTCCCCCCTCGATCGTTATTTCGACCGTCTCGGCGGTCGCTCCCGGCAGATCGACGATGAGGAGGTAGGCGTCGTCGTTCTCCAGCAGATCGGCGAACACCGTGTCCGGAAGATCACCGAGTGCCTCGCGCAGTTGCATATCCGGCCGTACGAGCGCGTCCGCGTTAAAGTCCCCGATGCCGGCCATCGAACGGATGTGTCTATCGCTCTCGTCGCGCCCCGCCGGTCACGTCGCTCTCGTAAATTACACCGCGTTCACCGTCGACGGTGATGACCGCTCCATCCTCGATCGACGACGGCAGGACAACCCCCGATACCATCGGGACGGCGAGTTCGCGAGCGACGATCGCTGGATAGCCAGTCAGCTCGGAGTCGGCCGCGACGATGCCTGCGATCTTCGACACGTCGCCCTCGAATTCCCCCTCGAAGCCGGCGGGTAGGACGACGACCGAACCCTCCGAGATGTCGGTCATATCGCCCCGTTCGATTCTGACGATCGGGGCAGCCACCTGTCCCGCGACGACGGATCGTCCCGTTGCGATCGTCTCGGCGACGACGTGCACCTTCAGCGTGTTCGCCACGTCCGTTTCGGGAAACTCGCTCATCATTCCGGCGAGAACGACGATCGTATCGCCGCTCGCGGCGACGCCCGCGTCGACGGCGCTGTCGACCGCCGTCTCGATGATCGAATCGGCGTCGGCCGCATAGCTGGCATAGCGCGCGTTGATGCCCCACGAAACGGCCAGTTGTCGCCGCACGTCGTCGTTGGGCGTCGCGGCGATGATCGGGACGGATGGTCGAAACTTCGCGGCTTTGCGTGCCGTGTAGCCCGATTCGGAGACGGCGACGATCGCGCTCGCCCCGACGTCGCTCGCGAGGTAGCGAGCCGAACGGGCGACGGCGTCGGTTCTGACACCCCGATCGGCCGCCGGGATTCGACTATCGCGCGTGTCGGCGTACTCGTTGCTCTCCTCGATTCGATTTGCGATGGTTGCCATCGTTTCGACGGCCTCGACGGGATACTCTCCGACCGCGGTTTCCCCGGAGAGCATCACCGCGTCCGTCCCGTCGAAGACCGCGTTGGCCACGTCGGACGCCTCGGCCCGCGTCGGCCGTCGGGACTGGATCATCGATTCGAGCATCTCGGTCGCGGTGATGACGGGTATCCCGGCGTTGACGCATCGTCGAATGATCCGCTTTTGAATGATCGGCACGTCCTCCAGCGGGCACTCGACGCCGAGGTCGCCGCGGGCGACCATGACGCCGTCGGCCGCGCTGACGATGCTCCCGATGTTGTCGATCGCCGCCGCCCGTTCGACCTTCGCGACCACCGGGGTGTTCGACGCGCCGAACCGCTCTAAGATGTCCGCGATCTCATAGACGTCATCACCGTCGCGGACGAACGACGCCGCGACGAGATCGATGCCCTCTTCGGCGGCGAGACGGAGGCTCGTCTCGTCCTCCTCACCGACGAGATCGAGGTCGAGATCGACGCCCCGAGTCGTCACGCCCGACCGCGAGTCGATCTCACCGCCGGAGTCGATGCGTGCGACGACCGTCTCGCCCTCGACGCGCTCGACGGTCGTTTCGATGCGACCGTCGTCCAGTAGCACCGTGTCGCCCGGGGCGACTGCGCCGATCGAGTGACTCAGACCGACGCGCTCGGGGGATACGGTCGATCCCTCGACGAACTCGACGGTAGCGCCCGAGGCGAATTCCGTCGGTGCGTCCGTCTCGGCCGTCCGGACCTCCGGGCCGCGGAGATCAAGCATGACCGCGAGTGGATCGTCCCTCCCCTCGTCGACGGCGCGGACGTGTTCGATGAGTTCTCGGTGTCCGTCCGCCGTCCCGTGGCTCGCGTTCAACCGGGCGACGGACATCCCCGCCTCGGTGAGACGACGGATGGTCACGCGATCGTCGGAGGCGGGACCGAGCGTCGAGACGATCTTGACGTTTCGCATACACTCTCTGGAGCGACGTGGTACAAAAATTCGTGGGAGAACGGCCGGTCGCCCCTCGTCGCCGCCTCGCCGCGTCGATACGCTCGGCGCTATTCGTCGAATCGCGTGATCGGATCGAGTTCGGCCGGATCGACGTTCTCGAAGGCGTCCCGGGCGATGACGCGTCGGTGAACCTCGTCGGCCCCGTCGACGAGTCGGAACTGTCGAACGCGTTCGTAGAAATCCGAGATCGGTAGGTCCTTGGCGATCCCGTTGCCGCCGCAGAACTGGAGCGCAGTGTCGATCGCGTCTTGGGTGGCGTTCGCCGTGAACGTCTTCGCCATCGAGACGCCAACACGCGCCTCGCCGCCAGAATCGATCTCGTCTGCGACCTGCCGGACGAGCGCTCGCGCCGCCGCGAGCTCGGTCTGTCGGTTGGCGATCTCGTGGCGCGGAGCCTGCTTGTCGGCGATCGGCGTGCCGAACGCCTCCCGCTCGGTCATGTACGCCTTGGCGATGTCGAGCGAGCGCTGTGCCATCCCGGAGTAGCGCATGCAGTGAGTCAGGCGGGCGGGGCCGAGTCGTTCCTGCACGTGGGTGAACCCTTTGCCTTCCTCGCCGAGAAGGTGCTCTTCGGGCACGCGGACGTCGTCGAACTTGATTTCGGCGTGGCCGTGGAGATCGATCGCTGCGCCCATGTGGGGGATGTTTCGGACGACCTCGACGCCGGGTGCCTCCGACGGGACGATGAACATCGAACAGCCCTCGTAGGGGTGTGCCTCCTGATCGGTGCGGGCGAAAACGAGCAGGAAGTCGGCACGGATACCGTTCGTCGTCCACCACTTGTGGCCGTCGATAACCCAGTCGTCGCCGTCCTTCTCGGCGGTCGTCTGCAGCATCTTGGGGTCGGAGCCGCCACCCTGAAGCGGTTCCGTCATACAGAACCCGGAGACGACTTCACCCTCGACGAGCGGTTTCAGGTACTGTTCTTTCTGGAGTTCCGTTCCGAGGAGTTCGAGCGTGTGCATGTTCCCCTCGTCGGGGGCGTCGACGTGCATCGCCTCCTCGCCGAGGATGCTGCGTCCGGCCTCCTCGAAGGTCGGCAACACGTCGCGAAAGCTGTATCCCATCCCGCCGTATTCCTCTGCGATCTGGGGAGCGTAGACGCCGTAGTCGCGGGCCGCATCGCGGAGTTCCTCGATCGTTCGGTCGGAGACCGACATGCCGCCTGCGAGTTCGCGCTCTTTCGGGAGGACGACCTCCTCCATCAGTTCGTGGGCCCGCTCGGCCAACTCGACGGCCTCGGGTGAATCGTCGTACGATAACATACCGTCGGATACCGCCGTGGTGGTAATAAACGTGTGGCATACGCCTCACAATGTTAGCCGCCCGTCCACTTAGTCAATAAAACGGTAAACCTCGGCGGCCATTGGGTTCCACAGTCGAGGCCATCCGTTCGGAGCGAGCCGCTCGCTAGTCGATCAGAACACCGAGTCGGCCGTCGCCGCCCCAACGACGCTAAACACCGCCCCGACCGCGATCGCTTTTGCCGTGACGACATGCCGTTCGATCCCGGAGAGATCTTCGAGGAACGTCTCCGGTGCGCCGAACGCGAACGCCAAAATCACGACAGCTCCGTAGGAGACTAGCATCAACGATAGAAATCGGGCGGGAATCCCACCGACGTCGACCTCGTCTTCTGGGTCTCGCCCGGCCGCCTTGTACAGCGCGGCGTAGCCGATCCCGAAGACGATCAGAACGGTCGCGAGCGACTGTATGATCGACATATTCTCCGCGAGTAGCCACACTTCCTCGGTGACGACGAACGGTCCGGCGAGCAAAAAGCCGCCGACGATCTGCTGGGCAGAGTCGGCTATCCGGAACGGGCGACGGGAGAATCCTCGCATACGCCGCCGAACGGCATCGGCGTTTATATTGGTTGCCGTCTCGAATCCGCGTGTTCGTCCGATGGCGACTCTCCGTCTCTACCCTCCGTTTCGACGCCGATACTTCGTTACAGCTCGACCCGCTCGAGATCGAGCTCCAACTCGGAGGCGTGGTCGTTGTACGCCTCGACGACCCCCGAAAATCGGGGTGCGTACTCGCGAACGTCGGTGGCCGACGGCGGCCCGTACTGCGAGAGCAGATAGACGCCGCCCGAGCCGCCGGCACGGAGGTACGAGACCGCATCCTGTTCGCGTTTTAGCTCCCACCGCGTCGCATCGACGCGGACCGAGAAGGTGCCGTAGTCTGTCCCGTCGTAGCGGTAGAGTTCGCCGGCCATCCGGTCACAGCACGCTTCGATCCGATCGACGATACGGTCGCGTTCGGCGACGATCGATTCGGTCGATTCGACGCTCGGAAAGTCCGCGTCGACGCCGTCGAGGATGCCATCGAGCGAGGCGACGTAGTCGTTGTACGCCGCGACGAACGATGCGTAGTCTTCGAGCGCGCGCGCCAACGCCTCAGGCTCGGCCGGTGACCGCGTCGAGATGACGTACGTTTCGCCGCCGCCCCGGGGGTCGTAGCGGAGGAAGTCGATGTCGCCGGCCTCGTATTTGACTGTCCATTCGCCCCGATCGGTCGAGAACGATCGTCGACCGTAATCGCCGCCTTCGATACGTGCGACGTTGTAGGCGATCCGTCCGACGTGGTCTCTGACCGTTGTGAGTAGTTCGTCGCGCCGTTCGGTGACGGCCGCGACATCCGTCGCATCGAGATCCAGCTCCGACAGTTGCGTCATCGGATACTTCGATGCGCGCCATCGGCATAACCGATCCGGAGACACATCCGTCGTGTCCCCGACTGAAACTGGGCGCTCCGTGTATCTGTCCGACTCGAAGCATATTCAGCTACAGATATATACACCGTTAGTGTAAGTTTCCGAATGTTAGTACGAGAGGAGCTGTTGGACGTACCGCTCCCGGAGATGGTCGCGAAGTTGGGTGCCGGAATCGCTGACGCCCAAAACTAACTGGATATGAACTCCGTCGAGGGTGGTGGAGACGCTCGCGGAAACCGGGATCAACGAGCAGCGGACGTTCGATCGGAGCGTGACCGCGAACACACAGATCGGCGCCGCGCTCCAGCCGGTTCCGGTCCCGATCGGTCTCCAGCCGGCGGAATCGCGAGCCGAACGGACGGCGATCGAGCCGAAACGACTGTTTTCGAGACTCGAATCAGCGCTCACCGGAATCGACGACGATATCGATCACAGTGGGTTCTCCATCGGCGACGTCGATGTCACACTGAAAACAAACGTCACACAGTCGGACGGGGACGTTCGATTTCACCTCCCGTCGCACGATGAACGATCCGCGACCGAAAATAACAGCCAACTGTCGTTTACGTCTTCGTGAAGCGTCGAGCCGAGGTCGACCACGAGGTGTTCATGATCCGAGTGCTCGCGGCGATCGGCACGCCGGATCGACTGTTGTTACATCACTGTTCGGGATTTGCCATCGTTCGGCCACCGTTCGGCCGACTCAAGCAGGTTCGGTCCGATACGCTCGTCGAAACGGCCGGCGGCATCCAGTTCGATGCCGAGCGGTTCGCGGCCGTAACCGGATCGTAGCTTTGATCATCGCGCTCGGATCGATTACCGCCGATAGCCGGCCAGCGACTCGAAGATCGACTCGTTTCCGTCGATCGCCGCGGCGAGGCGTTCTACGCCGTCTTTGTCCGCTCGTGTCTCGTCGGCGACGACGCTGACCCGCTCGGTCCCACAGTGAACGAATCCCATCCCGAGCGCGTCGGCGGTCGCACGCAGTCCCAATCCGACGTCCGCGTCACCAACACGTACCTTCCGTGCGGGCGATTCGTGCGCTCGTACGGCGAGATCGAAGCCATCGATCGCGTCGGTCAGTCCGCGCCGGTCGACATCGCGTTCGGAAGCAAGGTCGTCGAGGGCGGCTTCGAGCGTCGACCGCAGTCCGGAATCGGTCGTCCGATTGACGAACCGAACATCGGTGTCAACGAGGTCGGCGAGACCGTCGATCTCATCGGGGTTGCCCGACGGAACGACCAGCCCCCACTCGCGGCTCCAGCGGCCGAGTTCGGTACCGTCGGGGAGCGACTCACCCGTCACGACCGCCACGTCGGTTACGCCGTCCCGGAGCCGTCTACGCCCCTGTCGGCTTCCGATCGCGAGATAACGCGGGCGGTCGACGTGATCGAGGAGCCGCGAGAGCGCCGGATCGTCTTCCCCAGCGCCGAAGACGGTCGGCGGACGAACGTCGGGCGAGAATAGCTGTACCTCGACGCGCTCGCCGACGTCCAGGTACTCGACGTCCGGTGCAACTGAGACGATCCCGTCGGCTTCCACGAGACTCGTGGTCGCGCCGCTGCCCTTGTCGACCGGGTAGACGAGCGTCCCTCCGTCGCCGTCGGTGACGAGTCCGACGGGCATGTATCTGAGTCGTCCTTCGCTGTATCGCTCTCGGTGGGCCATCCGTCCCTCTACCGTTGCCGTCTCGGGCTCGGGGACGCCCGCCGCACGCCGGATGGCCGGAGCGACGAACGCCCGGAAGATCGTGAGCGCGGAGACTGGATAGCCCGGAAGCCCGACGTAGGCGCTCCCGCCGAGCCGGCCGATGAGCATCGGTTTGCCGGGTTTGACCGCGACGCCGTGTAAGAGGAGTTCGCCCGTCTCCTCGACGACGCGGTAGATGACGTCGACCGCGGAGGCCGAGGTCGACCCCGACGAGAGGACGAGATCGCACTCGTCGGCCGCCTCCCGGAGCGTGGCTTCCATCGCGTCGTAATCGTCGCCAGCGTGGGGATACAGCCGCGCCTCGCCGCCGGCGTCCTCGACGGCCGCGGCCGTCGTGTAGCTGTTGACGTCGTAGATCTCTCCCGCGGCGCTATCGAGCGATCCGCCGGGACGAACGAGTTCGTCGCCCGTCGAGACGATCCCGACGGTCGGCCTTCCGCGGACCGGAACCGCATCGACCCCGATGGCCGATAGCAGTCCGATCTCCCGCGGCGTAATCGTCGCCCCGGGCCCGAGCGCGCGCTCGCCGGCCGCGATATCGGCGCCGGCGAACATGACGCGATCTCCGGGCGCGAGCGACGTTTTGACGAGGATCGTCTCACTCGATTCATCCGTCGCCCGATCCGTTCGTTCCACCATCACGACCGCGTCCGCGCCGGGTGGCAGAACGGCTCCGGTGGAGATCTCGGCGCACTCACCGGTGCCGACTTCGACGGTGGGTTCCGCCCCGGCGTGGACCTCGCCGATACACCTCAGTTCGGCGGGATCGGCTTCGTCGGCACCGAACGTGTCCGCGGCCTTGAGCGCGTAGCCGTCGACGCTCGCCCGGTCGAAGCCGGGAACGTCGAGGTCGGCGTCGATCCGCTCGGCGAGGACGCGGCCGCGGGCCTCCCGGAGCGGGACTGTTTCGGGCTCGGGGTCGAGGTCCAGCGACCGGATCGCCCGCCGGGCCGTTTCGGGATCGGCGAGGTCGCGGAACTGCTTTCTAGCCATTGTACTCCCAGATTTCGACCGCGACGGTCTCTCCTTCGGGGATCCCCTCTAGGCTCTCTTCGACGACGACCCACCCGTCGGCGAGCGCGACGCTGGAGAGAACGCCGGAGCCGCTGGCACGCGTCGGCGTCGCTTCGAGGCTCGGATCGGACTCATCGCCCCCGTTCGTCTCCTCGAGGGTTACACGCACGAACGTCCGAACGCCCGGTTCGCTGCGGATCTTCCGAGCGAGCGTCGCGTTCCGCGTCGGCAACGGCTCCGGATCGGTCCCGCCGAGGTGTTTGATCAGCGGTCGGAGGAACTGCACGGCGTTGATGATCGCGGCGACCGGGTACCCCGGGAGCATGACGACGGTGACGCCCTCGACGCGGCCCAAAGCGACGGGATGCCCCGGCTTCAGGGCGACGCCGTGGACGAACACCTCGCCGAGTTCTTCGACGACCTCGGGGATGAGGTCGCGCTCGCCCACGGACGATCCGCCGGTCGTCACGATGACGTCGCGGACGAGGTCGCGCTGGATCGCCGCTCGAAGCGCGTCGTGGTCGTCGGTAACGATCCCGCGTCGCGTTACCTCCGCGCCCCACCGCTCGGCGAGCCGGGAGACGGTGAATCGGTTGGTCTCGACGACCTCCCCGGGAGCGGGGTCAGCCTGTACCAGCTCTTCACCCGTCGGGACGACGGCTACCTCGGGTCGCTGGACGAGCTCGACGGTATCGATCCCGGTTCCCTTCAGCAGTCCGAGATCGGAGGGACGGAGCGTGTGTCCCGGTTCGTAGAGCCGCTGGCCGGCCTCGACGTCTTCGCCGACCGGGCCGACGTTCTCGCCCTCGCCGACGGCGTCAAACACTTCCAGTTCGTCGCCGACTCGTTCGGTCTCCTCTATCATCACGACCGCGTCCGCGCCGTCCGGCAGTTCGCTCCCCGTGTGGACGCGGACGGCCCGATCCGGCCCGATCGTCTCGTCGGGGCGAACGATCGCTGGGGAGCGATCCGAGGCGCCGAAGGTGTCCTCAGCTCGGACCGCCCACCCGTCCATCGCCGCGCGGGCGTAGTGTGGGACGTTTCGGATCGCGTCGATCGGCTCGGCGACGACGCGCCCGTCGGCAACGGACAGCGAGAGCAGCTCCGTGCGGTCGAATGGCGGGATATCGAGCAGCGACTCGCGGGCGTCGGTCACCCGAGTCCGCTGTTTGAATCCGGCCGTGCGTGGATCCGTCATAGGCTCACTCGGTTCTCCGTCGGCAAAAAGGGTCAGTTCCTGCAGTCCCCGATTCGTCTTCCGAACGATCCGGATTCGACCGGTAGCAGCGGGTCGGTAATAAATCGACTTTAGCTGCGGAATCTGCTTTCGTTCGACGGTCGCGTTCTCGCGAACAGCGAGCCTTCTGGTTACGGCTGAATAGATCGGCACCACGCGCTTCAGGCGAGATCATCGATCCCCCGCGACACGATGTGAGCCCTCCTCACACGTCCCTCACTCGGCGGCCGAAAGCTTACCGTACTCCCACTCCACGTGAACGTGTGGAGCGAGTCGAAGTCAGCACCGTCGTTTACGCGCCGCCCGAGGAGGTCTACGAGTTTCTGTTGGCTTTTCGTCAGTACGCGAACTATTCGGAGCACCTCCGCTCGGTTAGGCAGTTCGGCGACGGCGAGCCGGGCACCGAGTACGAGCTCACGTTCGCGTGGTGGAAGCTCCAGTACACCGCCCGTTCGGAAGTCACCGAGGTCGACCCGCCCGATCGAATCGAGTGGCGGGTAACGAAGGACATCGACGCCTCCGGTCGGTGGCTCGTCAACCCGCTCGCGGACGACGAACGCGAAACCGACGCGCAGGGAACCGAGGTCACGTTCGTCGTCGAGTACGCGCTGGGATCCACCGACGACGGGATCGTCGATCTCCCCCGATTCGTCTCGCTCGGGTGGGTCGTCGAGAAAATCAAGCCGAAGATCCGTGCCGAGGCCGAGCGGATAGTCCGGCGAGTCGTCGCCGACCTCGAAGGCGAGGAACGGGGGGTCGAACTGCGGATCGAGACGCGGTGACTCGGTCGCCGTTGGAATCTCTCGGCGCGCTCACTCTCTGCTCCCGTTCGAGACCGGGGAATCGGCCGTACCATCGGTCACGGTGACTTCCCCGGAGAGCAACTGCGCGGAGGGCGGTGCGAGCGTGATCCCCTCCTCGTCGAACTGATGTTTCACCGATCGCCGGAAGTCAGAGCGCACTGTCTGGATGTCTATGTGTCGCGGATCCTCGATCCAAAACTCCGCCTGTACTGTGATCGCGTTCTCCCCGAGTTCGAGGATACGTGTGTTCGGCGCTGGGTCGCCGAGAATCGACTCGTGATCGCTCGCGACCTGTCGGAGTTCCATCAGCGCTCGCTCGCTGTCCTCGTAATAGGCGACATATATCTGCTCTGTGATCCGATACCGGTCCCGACCGTAGGGGCGAACGATCGCGTTGTTCGTGAGTTCCGTGTTCGGGACCGAGACGGTCTCGTTGTCAGGTGTCCTGACTCTGGTGACGCGAAAATCGACGGCTTCGATTGTCCCGCTCCCGCCCGGCCACTCGATCCAGTCGCCGACGTTGAAATCCGGGTCGGCGACCAGAAACATCCCGCTGATGAGCGATCCGAACACTTGCTGTCCGGCGATACCGAGGACGAACGTGATGGCTGCAATGATCACCGCCGACTCAGAGAGCACCCGTCCATAGCCCGCGGCGATGGTGCCTGTCAGTGTCGCAAACCCAATCACAATTACCCGAAGGTACGTTTTTGTAGCCGTCGCGATCGTGGGGTTATTTCGATTGCGTGATCTGACGATTCGACTGACGAGCGGACTGAGAACTGCTTGGCCGACGAGATAGACGATACCGAACCCCACGATGAACCACAACAGTTCCGAGAGCACCTGATCGTACGCCAACAGGATGTCCGTCACCCATCTTGGGGGAGAAATTTGGCCGGTCATGCACCGAGGTTGGGACGTACGGATAAAAGTAAGCCACCCCCAACCGCAGTCACGATGGTTTTTAAACTGGGGCGTCGAACCATCGTCGATGCTCGCGGGCACAAACGTCGCTTTGGGCGTGTCGGGTTCTATCGCGGCGGTCAAGACGGTCGAGTTGGCCCACGAACTCCGGCGACAGGGCGCCGAGGTTCGGGCCGTGATGACGGAGGCCGCACGGGGGATCATCCACCCGTGGGCGCTGGAGTTCGCGACCGAGAACCCGGTCGTCACCGAGATCACCGGCTCTGTCGAACACGTGGAGTTGTGCGGATACGACGGCTGGGCCGACGTTCTCCTGCTCGCGCCCTCGACCGCGAACACGATCGGGAAGGTCGCCTCGGCGGTCGACGACACTCCCGTGACGACGACGGCGACGACCGCCCTCGGGGCCGACGTGCCGGTCGTCGTCGCGCCGGCGATGCACGAACCGATGTACGACCATCCGGGCGTCCTCGATGCGATCGAGCACCTCGAATCGTGGGGCGTCGGGTTCGT
Organism: Natronomonas sp.; assembly: GCF_046483325.1. Lineage (GTDB taxonomy): Archaea > Halobacteriota > Halobacteria > Halobacteriales > Haloarculaceae > Natronomonas. The sequence goes on from NZ_JAWODL010000042.1 coordinate 13,293, forward strand.
CGAGCCGCGTGTCGAGGAGGGGAAAGCCAAGATCGCGACAGAGGAGGCGATCGTCCTCGATGTCGCGCGAGCGGCCGGTTCCCGGCCGCTCGCCGGCAAACGCGTCGTCGTGACCAGCGGGCCGACGACCGAGGCGATCGATCCGGTTCGGGTGCTTTCGAACCGCGCCTCCGGGCGAACCGGGCGGGCGGTGGCGAAGGCCTGCTATGTCCGGGGGGCCGACGTGACGCTAGTCCACGACGGTCCGGCGGTGCCGTACGCGGATACGATCGCCGTCGAGAGCGCGGCCGAGATGCTCGACGCGGTTCGATCGGCGGTCGAAGACGGCGCGGACGCGCTCGTCTCCGCGGCCGCGATCGGCGATTACACGGTCGACACCGCGTCCGAAAAGATCCGCTCCGGCCAGGAACTGACGCTCGAGCTCGATCCGACGCCGAAGCTCATCGATACGATCCGCGAGGAGAATCCCGACCTCCCGATCGTCGGGTTCAAACTCGAGACGAGCGGTGACGACGATGCGATGATCGAACAGGCCACGGAGACGCTCGACCGCGCCGGGCTGACGTTCGTCGTCGCCAACGACGCGGGCGTCATGGGATCGGATCGGACGCGCGTGCTGTTCGTTTCGTCCGACGACGTTGTGGTACACGAGGGTGACAAGGGGACGATCGGCGGCCGGATCGTGGATGCGCTGGCCGACGAGCTGGCGTGAGCGGCGACGGACCGATCCACGCGTTCTATCGAACTGCGTGATGTCCGGATCAGTTCGCGTCGAGCACCGATTTCTCGGAATAGGTCGTCCCGCAGGCGCAGGCCGCGTATCCGTGACACACGTCTCCCTCGGCGTAGATCCCTCCGACGGCCTCGTTTTGCTCTTCGACGAACGCGAAGACGAACTTGCCGTAGTGGTCCTCGGAGCCCTCCGAGTCGGGGCAGACGCCGCCCGTACAGTCGTCGTCGATCTCGCCCTCGGTGTTCATCGCCATCCCGGCGAAGTCCATCGCATCGAGCCCCGCCGCTCGCTGGAATGCCGCACGTCCCTCCTCACCCGGAAGCACCAACACGACACCGTTGTCGACGCGAACGCCGATCTCTGCCAGCTCGTCGATCGATCCGACGCCTTCCTCGTGGAGGTAGATCAGGATGTCGTCGGGCCGCTCGCCGCGAAGAAACTCGGCGTAGCGATCGGCGTTCGCGCTATCGTCGTCACTCATCCGCAGTCCCTCGAAAAATCTCGAGCGCTGGGCTCTCGGTGTAGCGACCGTACATAACGAGCGGCGTTACTCGTCCTCGCCGTCGTCCTCGACGAGCAGCGACTCGATCGATTCGTCGCCGCGCGAGGCGATCTTCGCGTTGATCTGACGCGTCTCGTCGGAGACCTCCGCACCGCGAACGGTGATACGCTTTCGCTCCCCGTCGACGGTCGGTTTGAAGCCGACGCCGCCGGTCGAGAGGATCTGTTTCGTCCTGCCACCTGAGACCTCGCTGTGCATCGGTCGGCCGGCCTTATCCGATCCGCCGGTGATCTCGAGTTCGTAGCCCGATAGGCCGACGGCGTCACCGTCGACCGTCTCGCCGATCGATCGCCCGATGAATCGGTTCGCGTCCTGTCCGTCCACCTCGAACGAGTGGGTGGTCCCGTCGTCGTCGCCGACGATGACCTGGAAATCTGCCATACGCGGTGAAACTGGGCGCGACGGCAAAAGGGTATTGAAACGGCCCCGTCCGGGTGGCGCCGGCGGACGCTCAGTTTTACGGCCTGTCGGGGATTTATGCCCCGCTCGGTCCAATTCAAGCGCGTGGAACTGATCGAAGTCGCGACTGTCGTGCGGTGTCTCGGATGAATCGTCGTCAGGTGCTTTCGCGGCTCGCGCTCGGCGGAACGGCTGTTCTCGCGGGGTGTTTTGCGGAGACCGAGGACACCTCCCGGGAGGAACCCCTCGATCCATCGATCGACGGCGCACCGATGTTCCAGTACGACGAACTGAACAGCGGATACGCACCCGACACGTCCGTCCAGACCGAGGGGGACGAACGGTGGCGATTCCGAACCGACGGTCCGGTGGCCGCTCCCCCGGCCGTTTCCGACGGCACCGTCTACGTCGGTGGGGGAACACACGTCTACGCACTCGATGCGGTCGACGGCGTGCGGCAGTGGTCGTTCGAAACCACCGGCGCCGTCCGCGCGTCACCGGCCGTCGTCGACGGCACGCTCTACGTCGGATCGCGCGGCGGGGTGGTGTACGCGATCAACGTGGCGGATGGAACTGAGCGGTGGCGCTTCGAGGCCAACGGCCCGGTCGATTCCTCGCCGGTGGTCGTCGACGGGGTCGCGTACACCGCCACTCGAGCGACAGCGGGGCGCGTCTACGCGCTCGACACTGCAGACGGAACCGAGCAGTGGCACTTCGAAACGTCGTATCGGGTCATCTCGTCGCCTGCTATCGCTGCCGACACCGTCTACGTCGGCGGGTGGGATTCGAACGTCTACGCCATCGATGCGACCGACGGGAGCGAACGGTGGGTCGTCGAAACCGGGCAACCGGTCCTGTCCTCGCCCGCCGTCCACGAGGGGACGGTCTACATCGGCGGAAACGACGACACGCTGTACGCGCTCGATGGGTCAGACGGGAGCGAGCGATGGACCGTGACCACGAACGGGATCGCGACGACACCGGCGGTCGCGAACGGGACCGTCTACGTCGGTACCGAGACCGACGACGGTCGGTTCTCCGCCATAAACGCGGGTGATGGGACCCTCCGGTGGACGATCGATGTGGGCGTCGCCGTGAGTGCGCCGGCGTCGATCGCAGACGGCGCCGTCTACGTCGGTCGATCGGACGGGGTCCTAACGGCACTGAGCGTGACCGATGGGACCGAACAGTGGCGATTCTCGACGAACGATTCGGTTCGTTCTCCCCCAGTGGCCGCAGACGGCGGCCTCTATGTCGGCAGTACCGATGGAGCGTTGTACGCACTGGGGGATCCGGACTAGCTCGATCAGTGCTACTTATAAGTGGCTGCTCTTCGATCTCCCGATATGTCATGGCAGGTGATGCCCGAATTCGACTCCTACGAGACGGCTCGTCGGGAGTTCGAGTGGAACCTTCCGGAGCGCTTCAACCCCGCGGTCGACTTTCTGCGGAAAGGCGACCGTGCCGACCGATCCGCGCTTATATACGATCCGCCGGACGGCCCGGAGCGGACGTTCACGTTCGGTGAACTCGACGAGCGGTCGGATCGACTCGCCGCGGCGCTTGCGGAACTCGGCATCGAGGCCGGCGACCGGGTCGCCGTCGTGGTCCCGCAGAAACCGCAGAACCCGCTCACTCACCTCGCGAACTGGAAACTCGGTGCCGTCTCAGTACCGCTGACCGTGCTGTTCGGGCGGGACGCGATCGCCCACCGGCTTTCCGACAGCGGCGCACGCGCCGTCGTCGTCGATCCGATGGCCAAAGAGACGATCGAGGCGGTTCGCGGTGAGTGTCCCGACCTCGAAGCGATCATCGAGCTCGGCGACCGCGCGGATGGCGACGCGCACGCGTTCGAATCGCTCGTTTCGGCCCAGGAACCGGGAATCGACGCGTACGATTCGACGCCGGAGACGTCGACGGCGATCATGTACACGAGCGGCTCGACGGGACCGCCGAAGGGGGTTCTACACAGCCACGCGCTGTGGTTGGGCCGCGCCGCTGCGGCCCACAACTACTTCGAGGGGCTCCGGGACGCCACCGTGTGGACGCCCGCGGATTGGGCGTGGGGGGCCGCACTCGGCGGGACGCTCTTTGCGGCGTGGCACCACGGCCAGTCGATCGTCGGCCGCCCTCGGGGGGGATTCGACCCCGAGGCCGCTTTCGAACTCATGCAACGACACGGCGTCACGAAGGCGTTCATGCCACCGACGGCGCTCCGGATGTTGATGACCGTCGACGCGCCCGCCGAGCGGTGGGACCTCGATCTCGAAACGATCGGGTCGGCCGGCGAACCGCTCACCCCCGAGGTCGTCGAGTGGGTGGACGAGCGTCTCCCGGACGTGTCCATCAACGAGTTCTATGGCCAGACCGAACTGAACCTCGTCGTCGGCAACCGATCGTCGTGGTTCGACACGCGCCCCGGAAGCATGGGTCGGCCCTTCCCCGGCTACGAGATCGAACTGCTCGACCCCGAGGATCGGACACCGGTCGAGACCGGCGAACTCGGCGAGATCGCGGTGAAGCCCGACGACGAGCGCGTCTTCTTCGACGAGTACTGGGGGTTACCCGAGAGAACGGCGAAAAAGCGGACCGACGACGGCTGGTTCCTCACGGGCGACATCGCGTCCGTGGACTCGGAAGGCTACCTGTGGTTCCAATCGCGAGCCGACGACGTCATACTGACGAGCGGCTACCGGGTCGGCCCGATGGAGGTCGAGGGGGCGCTGCTACGGCATCCGGATATCGAACAGGCCGGCGTGATCGGCGTTCCCGACGACGTTCGCGGGGAGGCGATCAAGGCGTTCGTCCAGCCGACGACCGACGAGTTCGATCCCGAACGGTTGCGCGAGGAGCTCCGGTCGCTTGTCCGCGAACGGCTCGCCGAATACGAGTACCCTCGTGAGATCGAGTTCGTCGATGCCCTTCCACAGACGTCGACGGGAAAGATCCAGCGGGCGACGCTCCGCGAACGCGAACGACCGGGCGATCGATAGCGCTCACAACAGCGTCGCCGCCGTCGCGACGAGCCACATCGCCATCAGCAAAGCGAAGAAAATCGCGAGAACCTTTTGTCGGTCCATACCGCTTTTATCCTCTCGGTTTATATAATTCTCCCGCTCGATCCCGCGAGCCGAATCGAAAGGTCGTTGCGCGTTCGGTCTGAACGATCCGCCGATGCGAGACGGGCCGACCCGCGTGACGCTCCCGGTGATCGTCGCGTCCGCGACGCTGACCGTGATGGCCGGGGCGGTGTTGGGGCCGGTCGTCCCGGGGATTCAAGACGGGTTGGGCGTCTCCGAATCGCTCGCGGGGCTCATAATCACGACGCACGGCGCGTTCATCGTTCTGACGAGTCCGCTCGCCGGCGCGCTCATCGATCGCTACGGCCCGCGTTGGCCCTATCTCGCCGGCCTCGGGATCTACGCGATCGGCGGCGGCGCGGGGCTTTTCATCGACTCGTTTCTCCCGCTTTTGGCCTCCCGGGCGGTACTCGGCGTGGGCGTCGCGTTCGTTTACACGGGGATTACGGTGCTGATATACGACCTGTACCGCGGCGAGCGGATGGATCGAGCGCTGGGGCTCCGAAGCGGGGCGAACAGCGCCGGAGCGGCCGTCTGGCCGCTCGTCGGCGGCGCGTTGGGCGTCGTCTCCTGGCAGTTTCCCTTCGCGGTGTACCTCGTCGCGGTCCCGCTCGGGTTGGTGGCATTCGTGGCGATTCCGAACACCGGGCGGGGCGGGAGCGACGTGGCCGCGAACGGCGACGGAACCGATCCGGTCGATCGTTCGGGCGTGTTCGCGGTTCTCCGTCGTCGCCCCGCGCTCCTTGCCGTCTATCTCCTCTACTTCGCGGCGAACGCGCTCCTGTATTCGATCGTGGTGTTCTACCCACAGTTGCTCACCGGGATCGGCGTCGGCTCGTCGTTCGGGATCGGCCTGTACCTCTCGGCGAACGGTCTCGCGGGGGGCGTCACCGGGGTGTTGTACGGCCGTCTGAAAGGTCGGTTCGGTGCCCGCCCGCTGGTTTCGTCGGCGTTCGCGCTGTGGCTCGTCGCGTTCGTCCTCGCCACCGTCGTCACCTCCCCCGTGACCGCGTTCGCCCCCGTCGTTCTGTTCGGACTGGGGATCGGACTCGTCTTTCCGTCGACGTTCGTCTGGGTGGAATCGCTGGCTCCCACGGCCCAGCAGGGCCAGTTCGGCTCGTACGTCGCCATGGCCGGCTACGTCGGCCAGTTCGTGTCGCCGGTCGTCTTTGGATCGGTCGTAGCGCCGTTCGGTGTCCGTGGCGTGTTCTCGGCCGCCGCGCTCGTCTCCATCGTCGGAATCGGATCGATCGCCGTCGCCGTCCGTCGGTGAGCCGATCGCTACTCGATTTTCGCGTCAACGACGCCGTGAACGACGCCGGCGCTGTGTGTCTTCACCAGTCTAGTTTCGAGCACGTCGACGGTTCGATCGGCCACCTGGGCGGCGGTCCGAAGGCTATCGATTGGACGATCGGGGAAGCGCGCCTCGGGCGTCGCCTCGTGGAGGTGAACGGTTCCCCCCGGAACCAGCGAATCGAGGGCCGGTCCGAGGTACTCGTGGGCGTCGTAGTATCCCATGACGACCCGATCTGCGGTCGTCTCGACCGTCCGGCAATCGCCCAATACGGCGCGGATGTCGTCGGTCACGCCGTTCAACTGCGCGTTCTCGACAAGCCACCGGTAGGAGACGGGATCGATTTCGGCGGCCGTCACCGACGCGCTCTCGCGGGCCATGGGAAGGGTGAAGTAGCCGATCCCGGCGAACATATCGAAGACGCGCTCGCCCGGTTCAACGACCTCGCCCATCCGAGCGCGCTCGGCTTTGTTCCCCGGCGAGAACATCACCTCGGCGAGGTCGAGCGCGTATCTCGTTCCGTGTTCGGCGTGGATCGTCTCCGTCTCCCCGATACCGGCGACGACCTTTCCGGACGGATCGCGTCGAGTGCCGGAAATTCCGCCGCGAGCGAACACCGTGTCGGCTTCGCCGTGCAGTTCGAGGAGCGCCTCGCCGACCGTCTCACACGCCGTCGGATCGAGTGTCCCCTTGGCGGACACGTCGCCGAAATCGACCAGCACGACGCTGCCGATCACCGCCCACGACGAGGGCGCGGCGTCGATGATCTCGTCGGACGCCCCGCGAGCGTCGAGAAGATCCCGCAGGCCACGTTCGCGGCGCGGGAGACCGACGCGTTCGACGGCATCGACGGCTATCGAACGCGGCGCGTCGAGCACCGGTATGGCGGTTCTGTCGGCGTCGTACGATTCGATTCGACGACTCCGATCGTATACCCCCTCCGCACCGAGCGCCTCGACGACCGATTCCGTCCTCGATCGCTCGACGATCGCCGCGAGCTCATTCATCGGCTTCTTCGGGCTCGGGCAGGACGTGGAGGCCATTTCGGTGCTTGAACACCCTGACCGTGTCGGCGTCGGGATCCAGATACGCCGGCCTCGGGATCGTCTTCGCCTCGAACGTCTCCGGGTCGAGCACCTGCACGGCGTGTTCGTCCTCGACTGTCACGACAATCGTCTCCTCCCCGTCGGCGCGCTCGCCGAGTTTGCGCGCGTCGGGGGCGATCCCCTCCTCAAAGGACGCCTCATAACGCTCGCCTGTCGCCAGCCGCGTACCCTTCAGATTGCCGTGAGCGCTCCGCACGAGCACGGGATCGTCGCCGTCGCCGAGGTCGATCACGTCGCCAGGCGTGTACGGCGGCAATCGTGCGGTGAAGGTGACCCGGTAGACCTCGTTTCCGTCGCCGTCCTCGGTGACGAGCGTCGGCGCTTCGGAGACGGTGCCGCCCAACTCGGCGATAATCCGTTTTGCGATCCCCTGGCCCATCTGATTCGTGGATATTTTCATGTCGACGCCGTCGTCAGTCCGGGTGGTCTCGGTGATGAACGCGTTCCTGTCGCCCGTGGCCTCCCGGTCGGCGATGTATGACTCGGCGATCTCGACGGCTCGGTCGTTCTCCTCGGGCGTCGGCTCACGATCCGTTCCCCGTACCTGAACTATACTGGCGTAGTAGTCGCCCGCGATGCGGCCGCACCGATCACAGGTCTGTCTGGCGATGTAGACCGGGACGGTGACCTCCTCGGAGATCGGCGTTTCCCGGACGCGACCGCTGAACAGGCAGTGCATCCGGATCGTGTTCTGATCGATCTGTTCGGGCTCGACCCCCCACTCCACCTCGTCGGCGTCGACGTGGACCGACAGCCGTTCGGCCGTCTCGTCGATGGCGACCCCCGTGTAATCGCGCGCGCCGACGTCGACCCACCGGTTGCCACGATAGAGTGCGCCGCACTGGCTGCAGACTCCGATCTCGATGCGGTCGGGGGCGTCGACGAGGTCGAACGACTCGAAATAGCAGTCGTCACAGAGGACGGCGTCGGGGTCACGCGGCCCGCCGGGGAGGTCGATCTCCGGAGGCCGTTCGATCTCGTCACCACATCGCGGACAGAACTCCCCCGACCGTGACCCGGAACTCATTGCTCATCGTTTCGTCCCGAGGCTGTTAAGCGGCCCGGACCGCCTTCACCGCCGCTTCGGCGTGGTACGCCGTCCACTCACCCCGCGGTCCCGGTCGAGCGCAGCGGAAAGCAACGTCCGTTCGGCCTTTCGGAGGTGCTCTTGCAGCGTCGCGCGACTGATGTCCAGCGCTTCGGCGAGCTCGGCGCTTTTGATCCGCCGGGGCCACTCGTAGTAGCCGCGATCGAGCGCCTCGGCCAACACGGTTCGCTGTCGGTCGGTCATCGAGGGCTCTCTGCCCTTGCCGAACTCCTCGAGTTTTCCGAGTGTCACCGTTCCGAACGACGACAGATCCTCGATGATTGCCTTGAGGTCCTCCCGGCGAAAGATCAACACGTTGTACTCTCGATGGGTGCCTTTGATCGTGTTCGACCGCCGTAGCGTCCCGTGGTTACGGTAGATCGCCGAGTAGGCCCCACAGGACGGTTTCGTCACCAACAGGTTCGTCTCGTCGAGCCGATCGACGTGCTCGACGTCATCGGCCGCCTCGAGTTCCCGCTGGAAGGCGTCCGCGTCCGCTCCCGCCCGAAGCACGAACGTCACGGAGCCGTCCCGAACTTCCTCGATCTCGATCGGAACGGGGTCGTCGGCGCCGGCCGTGAGCCGGCGCAGGATACATTCGCGGTGTTGTTCGAAGTGGATCGTCGCAGTGAACATCTCGGTGCGTCGCCGTGAGAATCGGTGTGAGCGGATAAAAGTCTGCGGTCCTCCGTGAGGACCCCGCTCACTTCGGTCATAGCTGCCCGAATCGGCCACGATCGATCGATTCTGCCGTCTCGGTCGGCCCTCGTTCCCCCGAAGTCGCCAGTGCGTGGGTTAAAAAGAGCCAACAGGTGTTGGGAGAACGCTTAGGCTCCGCTCACGAGTCTTTCAGAGCGTACGATATCGCATGACATACAACCTCGGCGTGGACGTCGGCGGGACCTTCACCGACGTTATCGTCTTCGACGAAACCACCCACGACCTCACCATCGAGAAGGTCCTCTCGACGCCTTCGAACCCGTCCGAAGGCGTTCTCACGGGGATCGAATCCGCCACCGAAAAGGCCGGTACCACCGTCTCGGAGCTGGATCTCATCTTTCACGGCACGACCGTCGTGACGAACATGCTGCTCGAGGAGACCGGCTCTCGCGTCGGTCTCATCACGTCGTCGGGCCACGAGGACATCCTCCACTTGGCCCGCGCGTGGACGCCCGGTCCGCTGTACGGCTGGATGGCCATGGAGAAACCGGATCCGCTGGCGGATCTGGTCGACACCCGCGGCGTCTCGGGATCGATCAGCTCGCCTGACGGGACCGAATCCGAGCCGCTCGAGGCGGCTGAAGTCCGCGACGCGGTCAATGAACTCGCGGATTCGGGCGTCGAGTCGCTGACCGTCGCGTTGCTCAACGCGTATCTCAACCCGGCTCACGAGGAGCGGATTCGAGAGATCGTCGCCGAGGAAGCGCCCGACCTGCCGGTGTCGATTTCCTCGGAGATCGTCCCCGAGTACGGCGAGTACGAGCGGACGCTCACCACGGTCATCAACGACTACGCCCGTCCGCAGGTGATCCGCTATCTGGACGACCTCGACGACTCGCTGGAAGCGGCCGGGTCGTCGGCGAAAATGAACGTCGTCCGCTCCGACGGCGGACTGATGAGTTCGCGCGCGGCGAAGAACCGCCCGGTCGAACTCGCGCTTTCGGGTCCGAGCGGCGGCGTCGTTGGCGCGGCGACGATCGCGGCGACGAAGGGCGTCCCCGACGTGTTGACGCTGGATATGGGCGGCACGTCGACGGACGTCTCGCTCGTCGAGGACGGCACGCCCGAGACGAGTCGACAGACCAAGGTCGGCTATCGGGAGTTCAAATCCCGCTCCGTCGACGTGAACACCGTTGGCGCGGGCGGCGGCTCGATCGCCCGCGTCCAGTTGAACGGCTCGCTGCAGGTCGGCCCCGAGAGCGCCGGCGCTGACCCCGGCCCGGCCTGCTACGGTCAGGGCGGCGAGGAGCCGACGGTCACTGACGCGAACGTCGTGTTGGGTCGCATCCCCTCGACGGTCCAACTCGGCGGGCGGATGGATCTGGACCGCGACGCCGCTCACGAGGCGATCGCGACGATCGCCGACGAGCGCGAAAGCACGGTCGAAGAGGCCGCTCAGGCGATCCTCGACATAGTTAACGAGAACATGCACGGCGCTCTCCGGGTCGTCTCCGTCGAGCGGGGATACGACCCCCGCGACTTCGGGCTCGTCGCTTTCGGCGGCGCGGGCCCGATGCACGCCAACGCCCTCGCGGACGTGATGGGCGCGTATCCGCTCGTCATTCCGCCGGGACCGGGCGTCATGTCGGCGTTTGGCTTTCTCACCTCCGACATTCAAAACGAGTTCGCGGAGACCTACCTCGAAACCGACCTCGACGTCGACGGCGAGGACGTTCACGGGGAACTCCTCTCGCTCCGGGAGGAGGCGACTGCGTGGCTCGATTCGGAGGGCGTCGACGAGGCCGACCACGCCTTCGAGTACTACGCGGAGTGTCGGTACTTCCGACAGGACATCCGGATGTCGATACCCGTCGACATCGACAACCTGCGGAGCGACACCGGCCTCGCGGTGATCAAAGACGACTTCGAGGCCCGCCACGAGCGGCAGTTCGGCTTCGCGCTCGACGCGCCGCTGGAGATCGCCAATCTCCGAGTCATCGGCAGGGGAACCATCGAGGGCGTCGCGATCGACGAGTACGAACTCGCGCACGCCGATCCGAGCGATGCGGAGATCGGAACCGAGCCGATCTACTTCGACGGCGAGTACCGGGAGACGCCGGTGTACGACCGGACTGACCTGCTGCCGGGCAACGAGCTGTCGGGTCCGGCCGTCGTCGTCGACGACGACTCGACGGTCGTCGTCCAACCCGACCACGTCGCGACGATCGACCGCTTTGGGAACATCGAGATCAACAGAGGTGAGACCCAATGAGCACCACGCCCGACTTCGTCGGCGACCACGATATCCACCAGACCACGCTCGACATCATCGAGAGCACGCTCGCGAACACCAGAGAGGAGATGGACCGGGTCGTCGAGACGACGGCGATCAGCCCGGTGATCCGCGAACAGTCCGACCAGTTCCCGCTCATCGCCGATCGGAAGGGGCGGATGGTGATGGGACAGTTCGGCTCGGCCATCGACACGATCATCGAGAACTCGCCGTTCGAGGTCGACGACCTGGAGGACGGCGACGTGATCGCGACCAACGATCCCTACATGTGCGCGGGCGCGGTGTCGCACACGCCTGACATGCTGTTGCTCCGGCCGATCTTCTACGACGGCGATCTCGTGGGCTACTCGAGCCAGTGGGGGAACCTGATGGACGTCGGCGGGAAGACGCCGGGCAGCATGCCCGTCCAGGCGACGACGATCTTCGAGGAGGGGATGCGACTCCCGCCGGTCAAGTTGTACAAACGAGGTGAGTTCGACAGCGAACTGCTCGAAACGTTCGCACACAACACTCGCCTCCCCGAGCACGCCGAGGCAGATATTAAAGCGCTCGCGGCGGGGACGAAAGCCGCCGAAACGCGCGTTCACGGGCTCTGCGATCGGTTCGGGAAGGAGACGTACGTCGAAGGCTGTGACGCCATCCTCGATCGGACCCGCGACGGGATGATCGACCTGATCCACGAGTTCGTCCCCGAGGGCGAACGCTACACCTTCGAGGACTACGTCGACGACGACGGGATGGGCAACGGCCCGATCAAACTCCACCTCGAGATCTACCGGGAGGGCGACACCGTCCACCTCGATTGGACGGGCACGGACGGACAGGTGCCTGGGACCGTGAACTTCCTGTTGAACGAGAAGATGTTCAAGATGTTCACCGGGGTCTTTCTCATCATGGCCTTCGATCCCCTCCTCACGTTCAACGACGGATACTACGACCTCTTCGAGGTGACCCTGCCCGAGGGTTCGGTCGTCCAACCGGAGTTCCCGGCGGCGCTCGGCAACCGCCTGCCGATGATGGCCCGACAGTTCGACGTGCTGCAGGCGACGTTCTCGAAGCTCATCGACGGCTTCTCCGTGGCCGGCAGCTACGGCACCTCGCCGAACCTCGTCTACGCCGGCACCAATTCGGACGGCAACGACTTCCAGATGCTTGAAATCCTCTACGGCGGGATCCCGGCCCGTCCCGGCGGTGACGGCCTCGACGGCCACTCGTGGTGGCCACTGTTCCGAACGGTTCCCGCGGAGTATCAGGAGGCGTACTACCCCCTGACGATCGACGAGTACAGCACGCGCGAGGACACCGGCGGTCCCGGCGAGTTCCGCGGCGGCCACGGCATCACGAAGGTCTACACCTTCGAGGAACCGGGGGCGATCACCTTCCAAGACGATCGCGCTCACACCTACCCGTGGGGCGTCGACGGCGGCAAACACGCCATGCGGAGCAAGAAGCGACTCATCCGCGTCGACGGCACCGAGGAGGCGCTCCCGTCGAAGGTCGAGAACGTGGCCGTGGCGGCCGGCGACAAACTCGTCTTCAGCACGGCCGGCGGCGGTGGCCTGGGCGACCCGCTCAACCGGGACCCCGACGTCGTCGCGACCGAGGTCCAGCGGGGACTCATCAGCGAGTCGGCCGCCGAGACCGAGTACGGCATCGTTCTGACGTCCGACGGAACCGTCGATACGGACGCGACCGAGGAGCGTCGCGAAGCGATCCGCGCGGACCGCGAGGAACCACCGGAGTTCGATTACGGACCGCTGCCGGACGAGGGGACACTCGAAGCCGAAATCGCCGCTGAACGGCGGGAATTCGAGAGCGGGAGCCGGTGATCACGAGCCGATGACCACACCGGAAACGACCGCCGAGGTGCGGGAGCGATACGCCGTCGGAGCGTTCGGCGAGCGCGTCGGGATGGGCGATAGACCGGCGCTCGTCGTCGTCGATCTCATAAACGCCTTCACCGATCCCAACTCCGATCTCGGCTCCGAGCTTGGGGATGTACTCGACCGCGTCGGGGAACTCCTCTCCGCGTTTCGCGAACACGATCTGCCCCGATACTTCACCACGGTCGCCTTCGAAGAGTCGTACGGCGACGCCGGTCACTTCGTCGAGAAGGTGCCCGCGCTTCGAGAGCTTCGACTCGGCACCGAAGCCGTCCAGCTGGACGACCGCGTCGCACCGGTCGGTGACGAGCGAGTGATGCTAAAAAAATACGCCAGCGCCTTCTTCGGGACCGACCTCGGCACCGAACTGACGACGAACGGCGTCGATACGCTCGTCATCACCGGCGTGACGACGAGCGGTTGCGTCCGAGCGACGGCCGTCGATAGCCTCCAGCACGGCTATCGGACGATCGTCCCCGCTGACGCGGTCGGCGACCGGGCCGACGACCCACACCGGGCGAACCTCTTCGACATCGACGCGAAATACGGCGACGTGGTCGCGTCGTCGGACGTGATCGACCACCTCGCGGGCGGTGACGGATCCTGAGCCCCGACGGTTCGATCGACACCGGTTTGACGAACGGAGGGGAGTCTCCGCCATGACGACGTACGGTGCCACGCTCAGAAACCGGCTCTCGCGCGACGAACTGCTCGTCTGTCCGGGCGTCCACGACCCCTTGACGGCCGCCGTCGCCGACCACGTCGGCTTCGACGTCATCTACATGACCGGCTACGGAACCTCGCTATCGAAGATCGGCTACCCCGATGGCGGGTTCATCACGATGCCGGAGATGATCGAGAACGCCAAGAACATTCAAGAGCGGATCGACGTGCCGCTCATCGCCGACGCCGACAACGGCTACGGCAACGCGACGAACGTGATCCGGACGGTCCGCGAGTACATCAAAGCCGGCGTCGGCGGGATCCACATCGAAGACCAGACGTTCCCGAAGCGCTGCGGGCACACGAAGGGCCGGCAGGTGATCCCGACGGAGGAGGCCGTCGGCAAGATCGCCGCCGCCGCCGACGTGCGAGACGAGCGCGACGAAGGGTTCGTCATCATCGCCCGCAGCGACGCTCGCGGAACGGGCGACGGCTCGCTGGATGAAGGCATCGAGCGGGTCAACGCGTTCCTCGATGCCGGGGCGGACGTCGCCTTCGTCGAGGGGCCGACCGACGAAGCGGAGCTACAACGCGTCGGCCGCGAGGTGGACGGCCCCCTCGTGTACAACTTCGTCGGCGATCTCGGGACCTCGCCGTACATCGATCTCGACGATCTCGAGTCGTGGGGCTTCGACGTCGTCTTGTTTCCGATCGTCTCGACGCTCTCGACCATCGCGAACGTCCACGCCGACTTGGCGGTGTTCGCCGACGACCCCGTCGAGTCGATGCGGCGCGTCGACGAGGCGTTTTCGAGTCAACCGGTCGGCAGTCTCCACGAGTTCTCGGGGTTCCCCGAGGTCCTCGAGTGGGAGAACGCCTACCTCCCCGAATCGGCCCGAGAAAAGTACGAGGGCTCGATCGGCGACGAACTCGCCGGCGAGTGAATGGTTAGCGGTATCCTTCCGTCAGGCTCTCGACGTACTTTGCGACCACGTCCACTTCGAGGTGGACGGGGTCGCCGATCGACTTCTCCGAGAGGGTCGTCAGCTCGTAGGTGGCCGGGATGATCGCGACGGTGAACTCGCCGTCTTCGAACTCCGCTACCGTCAACGAGATACCGTCGATGGCGATCGAGCCTTTTTCGACGACGTAGCGCCGCAGTTCGTCCGGCAGCGCGAAGCCGAACGTCCAGTCGCCGCCGATCTGCTCGACGCGAGTGACCTCGCCGACCCCGTCTACGTGCCCCTGTACGAAGTGGCCGTCGAGGCGGCCGTCCGCAGGGAGCGCGCGTTCGAGATTGACGTGATCGCCGCCTGCGACGTCGTCGAAGTACGTCCGTTCGAGCGTCTCTGCCGAGAGAAACAGCTCGAACGTTTCGTCGTCGAACGTCTCGACGGTCAGGCAGGCCCCGCTTATCGCGACACTTTGGCCGTGTTCGAGTTCGTCACAAAAAGGGGCGGTGACGCGAAGCCGTCGCCCCTCGTCGGTGTCCTCTATCGAGACGACCTCTCCGGTCGCTTCGACGATACCGGTAAACATACCCTCGGGTTCGCGCGTCGATGGTGAAAGGCTGTCGTCATCGGCGATCGACGCCGATGTGCCGGGTATAATCGGTGTCAGTCGCTGCCAACCGGGACGCCACCGAGGCTGGCCGGTCGGCAGTCCGTGACACGAATCGATCCATCGCTTCCGACCGTGATCTTACAGCCCGCATACGCGAACGACACCTCACCCTCCGCCATTTTATTTATAAGTGAATCCAGCGCCCCGGGATCGATGCGATCGTACAACGGCGGGAGTTTCGTCTCGTCTCGATGCGTTCTCCTCGCGACCGCTCGTACGACGCCTTCCGATATCCGTAGTTCTCCCCCTACCATGCCTCTCGCAACGATCGCTGCACGTATAAATCTCCGATCGAACTCACATCTCGAAACGGCGCCCGTCGCTCTCGGGACGAACGGCGTCTTTTTGTCCGTGAGCGCCCTTTCATATATAAATGGACCTGCTCGACACGCTCACCCTGTTCGGGACGGTCGTGCTCGCGGCGCCGATCGGACTCCTCGGCGCGGAGTTCGTCTTCGAGGGCCGACTCATCACCGGTGGGGGCTTTCTGTTCGTCGCGTTCGCGCTCGTCGCGGGCGGATACCTCAAACCGGATTTAAAAGGGATCGTGGCGGAGACCGTCGTCGACGTGGCGACCGAGGATCCCGATGACGGTCGCGACGAAGAGGCCTATAAGGACTGAGTTAAAAGGGGAGGCATGGCCATCGGAATCATCCGGATGCTCCAACTCGCCGCGACGCTCGTCGTCGCCGGCCCGATCGCGTTGGTGGGCGTGCTCAACGTTCTCGAGGGCCAGTACGCACTCGGAGTCTTCTTTCTCGCGGCCGCCTTCGGCCTCGTCGGCGTCAGCGAGTATATATACGTCCGGCTGACCGATCGGACAGTCGGTCGCCTACGGCGGTTGAAGAACGTCCGTGGCGGCGAGTGAACGGTCCCTTCGGTTTTAGTTTGCGTTTCGGTAGGTCGTCTCGGCGCGTCGGGCGATGTCTCGGGTCGGTACGCCCGTCTCCGCCGCTATCGCCGCGCAGTCGTCGTACTCCGCGCTCGCGTCATACACCGTTCCGTCGTCGTCGCTGGCGACCTTGACGTGCACCTCGTGGGTTTCGCCGTCGATTTCGACGTCCACTGCGTCGATGGTTCGATCGGCGATCCATCGGTGAGTGGCGGGGGTCTCCCTGACGCCGAGCGTTCCGGTTTCTGTGGCGAGCTTCCGCGCGACCGCCGTGACGTCCCTCGGTCTGACGATCACCTGGATCAGGTGGCCGGGACGGGACTTCTTCATCGTCGTCGGAACGATGCTCACGTCGCGCGCGCCGGCCTCGGCCAGTCGTTCGTGGAGTCCGCCGAGGATCTCCGGTGTCACGTCGTCGACGGTGGTTTCGAGCACGCGGATCCCGT
This sequence comes from Natronomonas sp., assembly GCF_046483325.1. Classification (GTDB taxonomy): domain Archaea; phylum Halobacteriota; class Halobacteria; order Halobacteriales; family Haloarculaceae; genus Natronomonas. The sequence continues at coordinate 30,014 of NZ_JAWODL010000042.1, forward strand.
CTCGCAGGAGTTCGCCGGTCGATTCGCCGAGCGTCGCCCGCAGGACGTTCGGGTAGTCGGCGAACGATTTGTCGCCCGCGCCGTAACCGACCGCGTCGATCGACAGCGGCGGCAGCGACTCGACGCCATCGGCGACGTGCGCGAGGATCGCCGCCCCCGTCGGCGTCAACAGTTCCGTCTCGATCGGCCCCCCGCACAGCGTCCATGATGCCGTCTCGGCGATGTAGGTAACGGCCGGCGTCGGCACCGGGTATGTCCCGTGGCTCATCGACGCCTCGCCGCCACCGGCCGAGACGGGCGTCGTCGCGACGCGTTCGACCCCGAGGTCGTCGAGAAGCAGCGCGACGCCGACGATGTCCGCGATCGCGTCGTCGGCGCCGACCTCGTGGAAGTACGTCGAGTCGAGATCGGTGCCGTGGACGCGGGATTCGGCCTCCCCGAGTCGCTCGAAGATGGCCAGCGCGTCGGCCTCGACGGACTCCGGGAGACCCATCTCGGCGACGAGGTCACAGCACTCGGCGTACGTTCGGCTCGTGCCGGCCCCTTCGGCGTGGTGGTGCTCGTGTGCGTGGTCGTGAGCATGGGCGTGCTCGTGCTCGTGCGTGTGCCCGTGCTCGTGGTCATCCGCCGCCGTGGGTTCGTCGCCGTCCGTCCCCTCGAGGAGCACGTCGACGGTGGTCGCTACGATCCCGTTTTTCGTCGTCTCGCCGATCCGATACTCGACGGGGAGGGCGGTCTCCACCGGTGTGAGCGCGTCGGAATCGGCACCGACAGCGAGGAGGGCGGCGAGGATCATATCGCCGCTGGCACCGGTCGAACCGTCGAACGCGAGGGTCTGCATGCACTCGAATCGATCCGCCTAAGCGAAAAAGGGAGCGATCGAACGGCCGCACCGCTTGCGGTCCCGGATCACTCGAAAGAAGCGAGTCCTTACCGGAGGTCCGGGACGAGCGGTGCTTCTACCTCGCCCTCGTCGTAGCGCTTTTTCCGTCCGCCGTCGGCGCGGACGGTCGTCGCGGGGCTGTCGTCTGTCGGCATGATGGGCACCATGGGTTCGATATCGTCTCGGGACATCTACGTCCACCAACAACTGTCACGGTCTTAAATGTAATGATTGATGATCAAGAATGCGGCAAATGCTGCCGGTCGTCCTCGGTCCTCACGACGAAAGGCGATCGAGGATCGGGATCTCCTCGCGGCGCGCGTCGTCGAGCGTCGACCAGTCGATCCCCGTCGGCTTCGGTCCGCCGTCGGTTCGGATCGTCCGCGTCGGCGTACAGACGACGTCGACGGGTACGTCGTGAGCGTCGGGCGTGAGCGTCTCTTCGACCACCTGCACGTCGTGGACGGTCGTCACCGTCGTCGTGTCGTCGTCGACGAGTCCGATCTCTCTGAGGACCGCGTACTCGAGATCGCTGTATCCCTCCCCTTTTCCGATCCGTGTCCCCGAGTCGTCCACCGCGACGCTGCCGACGACGATCGCGTCGATCCCCGCGAGTGCGCTCGGTTCGACTCGCGCCCCATACTCGCTCAGGTGCGAGACGGTCGGTGCGGCGTCGAGGTCGGCTATCTCGGCGGGATCGAGTTCCACGAAACACGCCTCCTCGGCGAGTCGCGGGACGGCCATGTACACCGTCGTGCCGCCCTTCAACAGCCGACGACGAAGGGGCAACTGCGGGGCGTCGGGGTTGGCCTTGACCGCGGTGGCGGTCGCGAGTTCCGGAAGCTCGATCGCCCGATCGGCCGCCTCCCGCGCGCCGTCGAAGTTGCTGATACGGCCGCGCGGCGGAAAGGGAAAGCGCGCGATCCCGTCGCGTTCGAGGCGATCCCAGATCCGCGTTCTAATGGCGTCTTTGTCGACCATCCTACGCTATTCCGCGGACGAACTCGATCTGCTCTGGGCCGTAGTAAAACGTGAGCATCCCGTAGGCGAGGAGGCCCAACACCAGGCTCACGAGCCACGCCGTCACCGCCACCCGACCGACCTTCGCGTGGGCGGTTTGGCGGAGTTCGGTCGGTGTGTGCGTCAATCCGAGCGTGATCGCATAGAGGACGAACGGAACGGCCACGACCGAGAGGAAGATGTGGACGCCGAGGCTGCCGAGATAGAGGCTTCGAAGCGGCGCGCCCGCGACGATCTCCTTTCGGCCGCCGCCACCCGTCTTCAACAGGTACATCACCAAGAACAGGAGGATGAGCACGAACGCCGCGATCATCGCCGTGCGGTGTTTCTCGACCTCGTCGGCTCTGATCCAGCGTATTCCGAGAACGAGACAGACGATCGTCGCCGCGTTGACGACCGAGATCGCGTGTGCGAGCAGATCGACCGTCGACTCGGTGATCTCCGGATAGATCCCGAGATCCGCATAGAGCGTCCCGATGACGACGACGTACCCGACTATCGTCAGGAAAGCAGCGAGCGCGCGGGGGTGGTCCCGTGCGAACTGTGGTCCGCGTACGGTGGACATACTCACGCTTTGGGGCCCCGACCAAAGGTCGCTTCGCTTTCCCCCGTCGATTGTCGGTTGTTCGCGTCAGTCCGTCCGCGGGAGGGCGTACGCCCCGGCGACGAAGAATCCGAGCGCGAGCACCGCGAGGACGAGCAGGTTGAGGTACGGATCGACACCCACGACGCCCGTCTCGCCCACTCCTACCATGGCACCGGTCGGTGCTTCGTACGTCGCTGCCCGAAGCCCCCGTGCGAAGTACGTCAGCGGTGACAGCTGCATGAACGGCACGAACCACTCCGGGAGCATCGCCGGCGGAATAAACGTCTCCGAGAGGAACAAAAGCGGGATCGCGACGCCGTTCGAAGCCGCGATGACGCCGTCTTGGGAGTCGGCGACCCGGCCCAACACCGCGCCGAACCCACAGAACAGCGCGACTCCGAGGGCGATGTACGGGACGACGAGCGGTGACGCGACGAAGCTCGCGTCCGTGACGGCCAACACCATCGCGAGAATGACGAGCGAGGCGAGGCCGATGACGGCGACGTTGACTAGCGTCTGCGCCAGCAACCACTCGGCTCGCGACAGCGGGGTCGTGGCCAATTTCTCGAACCGGTTCCCCTCACGGTGACGGGCGACCTCGCTGCCGACGCGCGACAGCGGCGTAAACAACACGACGACCGCGAGGTAGCTGGCGACGTAGTAGCCGGCCGGTTCCGCGAAGAGGCCGCCGTCGGTCGGGTCCGTCCGTATCAACGCGCCGAAGATGAGGATGAGGATGATCGGGAAGAAGAACGTGAAGAACACCGCCGTTCGCCGGCGGACGAAGGCGTACCACGCCGCCCGCGTTTCGGCGGTAATCCGGCCGAGTCGACTCACGCCCATCCCTCCGTGGTCATCCCGTCGGCCGAGGCCGCGTCGGTCCCGGTCAGCTCGATGTAGACGTCCTCCAAGGTCGGCTGGCGCCAGGTCAGCCCCTCGTAGACGACGCCGGCGTCGGCGAGTGTCTCGACGATCGACGGGATATCCGTCGCGTCGGCGGGGACCGCGACGCGGCGGTCCTCAGAGATGATCTCGTACCCGGCGTCGGTCAGCGCTTCGACCGCGGCATCGCCGTCTTCGGGCTCTATCAGGAGGCGGCTCTCGCCGCCGTATCGCCCGATAAGCTCCGACGGTGAACCGAGTGCGACGAGCTCGCCGTCGGCCAACAGCCCGACGTGATCGGCCAGTTCCTCGGCTTCCTCCATGTAGTGGGTCGTCAACACGACGGTCGTCCCGCCGTCGGCAAGCCCCTCGATGAGCCGCCAGAGGTCGCGACGGCCGGTCGGATCGATCCCGGTCGTCGGCTCGTCGAGCATGAGCAGCGCGGGGTCGTTGACCAGCGCCGTCCCCACGCAGACGCGACGTTTCTGTCCCCCCGAGAGGTTCTCGTAGAACGTGTCCGCGCTGTCGGTGAGTCCGACGTCGTCGAGAACCGCCTCCGGATCCCTCGACTCGTCGTACAGTCCCGCGTAGTACTCGACGAGCTCTTTGGCCGTGAGCCGACCCGCCGGCGTGAACTCCTGTGGGAGGAGGCCGATCCGGTCGCGCGCGACGTCGGCGGGCGACTGCCCGAAGACGGACACCGTTCCTTCGGCGTCGGTCGTCCCCGAAAGCGCACGAACGAGCGTCGTCTTGCCCGCGCCGTTGGGGCCGATGAGCGCGAAGATCTTGCCCTCGTCCACGGAGAAGGATACGCCGTCGAGGGCGACCGTCTCCCCGTATCGGCGGCGAACGTCCACCGCGTCGATAATCATACGAAAACCGGGGGTGTCTCGAACCTAAAGGCTACTGTTCGCGTCGTCGGGACGTCGATTCCGGCGAGTCACAGCTTGAACCGTTCGCCGTCGACAGCCATGTCGTCGTCGAAGGCCTCCTCGGCGGGGATGTAGTGTGACAGGTGGACGAGACGGTACTCGTCGGCGTCGAGGTCGTCCGCCAGCGCTCTCGCACCCTCGATCGTCATGTGTTTGGTCCCGAACGTTCGGTAGACGCCGTTCTCGTCGGGGTGATCGCCACCGAGCGGGTGGAACTCGGTGTGTTTCGCCGGAACGATCCCGTCGACGAAACACAGGTCCGGATCGGCGAGCACGTCGCTGGATTCCTCGGAGATATCGTAGTTCGTGTCGCCCGAAATCGAGAGCTTCCCGTCGGTTTCGGGGTCCTCGATCGTGAGTCCATAACAGACCAACGGTGGGTGTTCAACGGGGACGAGCGTCACCTCGAAGCCGCACGTCTCGAACGTCTCGAACGGCGTTTGGGGACGGACGGTTATCGTATCGAGGTAGTGGTACTTTTCGTCGACGGTCCCCGCGACGCTTTGCCCCGTTTGTGGATCCGTCTCGTTCGCCGCGAAGACCGGAACGTCGTCGAGCAGGCGGTAGGCGTTGCCGAGCCCGTCGAGGTGGTCGAAATGAACGTGGCTGACGATGATCGAATCCGGCAACGGCACGTCTTGGGTGAGAAACTGATAACGGAAGTCGGGACTCGCGTCGACGAGTACCGATTCCCCGGTTCGTTCGTTGTGAACGTGGACGGAAAATCGAGATCGTTCGACTCCGCGTTCGACGGCGCGTTCGCAGGTGGCACAGTCGCACCTCGGCGTGGGCGTCCCGGTCGTGTCCCCGGTGCCGAGCAGCGTGACCTCCATCAGTGGTCGTGGTCGTGACCGTCCGACCCGCCCGCGATGAGCACGTCGGGGTCGCCCTCGATCATGTCCATGTTCTTCAGGTTGTCGCGCTCCTCGAACCCCGCGATAGCCTCCATCAGGTCGGCTTGGGTCAGCGTCGTTCGCTCCTCTGTCAACGCGTCGAGAACGGCCTCGCGAAGCACGAGTCGGAGGTCGCTGCCGGTCAGTCCCTCCGTCTCCTCGGCGAGCGCGTCGGGGTCGAACCCCTCGACCTCCATTCGACGGGTGACGATACGGAGGATATCCGACCGCATCCCCGCGTCGGGTTTCGGGAAGTTGACGATCTCGTCGAAGCGCCGCCAGGCGGCCGCGTCGAGTTGGTCGGGGTGGTTCGTCGCGCCGATGAGCAACACGTCGTCTTGGATAAGCGAGATCTCGTCGATGCTCTTCAACAGCGTGTTGACCGCCCGTTTGATCGCGGCGTGCTCGTCGGAGGCGCGCGTCTTCGCGACGAAGTCGAACTCGTCCATGAAGAGGATACACGGCGAGAGCCGTTTCGCGATCTCGAACGTCTTGTCGACGTTTTTGGCCGTCTCACCGAGGTACTGACTCGTGATCATCGAGAGTTTGACCTCGACGAACGGGAGATCGAGGTCCTGTGCGAGCGCGCGGGCGACGGAGGTCTTTCCGGTCCCCGGCGGGCCGACGAAGAGTAGTTTGCCGATCTCGCGCAGACCGATCTCCGCGAGGTAATCGCGGTGTTCGATCGCCTTGACGATCTTGTGGATCTCGTTCTCCTGATCGGCCGTCAACACGAGGTCATCGAGCGTGATCTTGATCTCTTCGGGCGCGCGGATCTCGACGAGGTCCAGCATCTCCTCTTCGTCCTCGTCGAACATCTCCTCCAGAAGCGAATCGATCCAGACGCGGTCGGCATGGATCGGTCGGTTCGTCTCGCGGGCGGCCTCGTAGTCGACCTCGTCGAACCGGTCGCCGAAGGCGTACGCGAGCGTCGGGTTCTCTACGAGCGCGTCGGCGGAGATCCGTTCGAGGAACCAGGATTCGGCCATCCCGCGGTCGGTGAATTCGATCTTCCCGGAGAAGTCGTCCCGGTCGGTGAACATCAGTCCGGAGATGGCCTCCCAGGGACGCTCGACGCCGGTCGCCGCGGCGATGGTGTTGGTCGTCGTCGTCAGCGGTCGTTCGACGGCGCCATCCTTCCAGAAAACCTGACGGTATCGTGGGGGGAGATCGCGTTCATCCAGATCGCGGTTTCCGGTGTAGATAGCCGCAGTCAACAGGAACTCAACTACATCGAGTTCGGGGCTACTCATTCCCAGCAGTCTTGCCGTGGAGGGGGTATAAGCCCGTCGAAAACCGATATCTGGTTCGAGGCGTGGCGTGACACCGAAGTCGGTTTATCGGTGCCGCTTGTCGTTGCGGGTATGTCGCTTCGCGTGACCTTTCTGGGGACCGGTGGTGCCGTGCCGACGACGCGGCGAAACACGAGCTCGATCTTCCTCCGCCGGGAGGGCGACCGACTGCTCTTCGACTGCGGTGAGGGCACCCAGCGCCAGATGATGCGGTTCGGAACCGGCTTCGCCGTCTCGCATATCTTCCTCACGCACATCCACGGCGACCACACCCTCGGGATCCCCGGACTCCTCCAGACGATGGACTTCAACGAACGCGAGGCCGCGCTGTCGATACACGTCCCCACGGCGGCGCGGAACCGACTCGAGGCATTCATCGACGCCGCGTCAGGTCGGCCCTCCTTTCCGCTCCGGATCAACGGCGTCGGCGATGAGGACACCGTTCTCGACGGCGACGGCTACGAGATCACTGCCTTCCGGACGGATCACGACACCCCGTCAGTTGGCTACGCGCTCAAAGAGGACGAGCGAAAGGGCCGCTTCGACCGCGAGCGCGCCGAGGAACTCGGCGTCCCCGTCGGCCCGATGTATCAGAAACTGCACGCCGGGGAGTCGGTCGAACTCGACGACGGGACCGTCGTAGAGTCCGAACAGATCGTCGGCCCGCCGCGTCCCGGCCGGACCGTGGTCTACACCGGCGACACGCGACCCGTCGACCGCACCGCCGAGGTCGCACGGGATGCCGATCTGCTGATCCACGACGCGACGTTCGCGGCCGACAACGAGACGCGCGCCCGTCGAACCGGCCACTCGACGGCCGAATCGGCAGCGGACATAGCGAATCGCGCGGGAGCCAAACGGCTCGCGTTGGTCCACATCTCCTCTCGGTACGCCGGCAACGCCGACCCGATCGAGCGGGACGCTGAGGGGGCGTTCTCGGGCGAGGACGCGTTCGTCCCCGAGGACGGCGACGTCGCAGAGATCCCGTATCCGGACGCGGCGTGACGACCGTCGAAGGAAGGGTATACGGGGCTCCGCCGACAGCCTCGGACATGGAGACGTCCCACCGCGTGTTCGTCGGCGATTCCCGGGAGATGTCGGCGCTGGACGACGACAGCGTCGAACTCGTTGTCACCTCTCCGCCCTATCCGATGATCGAGATGTGGGATGACCTGTTTTGCTCGCTCGATCCCGACATCGAGGCCGCCCTCGACGCCGGCGACGGACGACGGGCGTTCGAATCGATGCACGAGACGCTCCACCCGACGTGGGACGAGCTCGCCCGCGTGCTGGTCGACGGCGGGATCGCCTGCATCAACGTCGGCGACGCCACGCGGACCGTCGGCGGCGGCTTTCGGGTGTATCAGAACCACGCCAGAATCATCGAGTACTTCGACGAGTTGGGATTCGAACCGCTCCCCGACATCCTCTGGCGGAAGCCGGCCAACTCCGCGACGAAGTTCATGGGATCGGGAATGATCCCGCCGAACGCCTACGCGACCCTCGAACACGAGTACATCCTCATCTTCAGACGCGGGGCCGAGCGACGGAGCTTCGAACCGGGATCCAAGCGGCGCTACGAGTCGGCGTACTTCTGGGAGGAACGCAACGAGTGGTTCTCCGACGTGTGGACGGACGTTCGCGGGACAGTACAGGCTCTCGACGGGGACGGTGGCGACATCCGCGAACGTTCGGCCGCCTACCCGTTCGAGATCCCGTACCGCCTGATAAACATGTACAGCGTCTACGGCGACACCGTACTCGACCCGTTCTGGGGGACCGGGACGACATCGCTCGCCGCGATGGCTACCGGCCGGAACTCCGCCGGTTACGAACTCGACGAGGGCTTTATAAACGTATTCGAGGAGACCCTGGGAGATATAAAAAGGCTCTCCCGAAGCGTCGCGGAAACCCGTTTCAATCGCCACGAATCGTTCGTCGAGGATCGCAGAGCGGCCGGCGAAACTTTCGCGTACGACGCCGAACACTACGGCGTTCCCGTCACGACGAAGCAGGAACGACAGCTTCGCCTATATACCGTCGAGTCGGTCGAGGTGTCCGAGGACGGTTACGCGGTGTCACACGAGCCGTATATGAGCTAGTACGTGTCGGACGAAGTCTAACCGTTACTCCGCGTCGTTCACGCGACGGACGTTGACGAGAGGGTTCGCGGGTCCGGCGTTTCGTTCTTTCCTGTGGGCCTCGATCGCGATGAACACCTCGGTAAGCGTCCCGACGACCGCCGTTCGAAACGAACAATCGTAGGGATTATTCCAGCCGGCGGGAGCTTTCGAAACCCATACTGGACACGGTGTCTCGATGCTTCGCGGGGGAGTGTATGAACTACTACGATAATCCCTCTGAGTACAGGTCAGCTCGTATCGCTCGCTCAGTGGTTAGCTCTCGTCTCCGACTTCTTGGAGCTGGATCACACCGGTATCCGCGACCGTTACGACATACCCGTTGAAACGGAATTGGATCCGAACCTCCGACCGTTCGCCGCCGCTAGCTTCGACGAGCGCGTTCAATGCGTCGGGGTCGATGGCTTCGTACAACGGGTCGAGGTCCGTCTCATCGACGCAGGCGGCGGCCGCTACCGCTTCGATGATAGCCTGCGTTGGTGTGACAGAGTCCACCGTTGGATTCACTGGCCGAATGGAACTCATTGTGTGGTCGGCCGTGGCTAGGGTTCGTTTCAGCATATATATATTGGAAAGTTACCTTTCGAACCCATCGTAACAAACCGTTTGGGCGATGGAATCCATCGAAACAAGCGATACGATCGAAACACGGGGCCGATGTGAACGATCCTGAACCTCCGGTCGCGATCACCCGCTCGGAGTGTCCGTCCCGAACCGGACTGACGGTCGGTCGTACTCGTTACGCATCAAAATCCCGTCGGTGACGGTATAGCCCATGATGTCGAGCTCGTGAGCGACGTGCGTGATGTCCTCGTTCGAGGCGCCGACGGCCTGAATGTGAACGTTGTTCTCCCCACGGATTAACTCCCGGACGTTGACAACGCCATCGAGGCCGAGGGCCTCTTGCGTGAGTGACCCGCGCTCGGCGATCCCAGCAGTGCAGATGAAAAGAACCTGTAACGGAAAGCCGACCTTCTCGTAATCGACACTCGAGCGGTATCCCCTGATCATACCTTCGGCTTCCATTCGTGAGATTCGCTTGCCGACGGTGCTGGCGGAGACGCTGACGCGTTCGCTGATCGCAGCGTTCGTGTTGTGGCGGGCATCCTCCTGTAAGGCATATAACACTGCGTAGTCGATCTCGTCCAGCGGTCTTCCACTCATTACATAATTGACACCACCGAATAGCATGAGTCTACCGTTGCCACAGGTGGGGTTTATGTAATAACAATCGACTATCTCCGACGATTATATATGTACATCGATGATTCCTAGAGGCGGACCATCAGGACATCTCACCGCTATGTGGTCGATGCATCCGATCCGTCAGCACGGACCTACTCGGCCACAAGTGCGGCCGCGATCGACGACAGCCACGCCTCCGGATCCGCCGCGTCGACGAACGCCGACGCCGCTCCGGCCGCGTCGGCACCGAGATCGAACGCGTCCCCAACGTCCGCCGCACTGGAGATCCCGCCGCCGAGGAGAACGCGGGTGCGGGGACTCTCGCTTTCGACCATCGACACGAACGCCTCGACGCGTTCGGGATGCTGGCGAGTCATCGCGCGTCCAGTCGCGACGTCCGAGGGCGCCTCGAAGAGGAGACAGTCCGGATCGAGCGTCAGCACTGCTCGCCCCACTTCGACGCTGTCGACGCAGACGATCGATTCGAGGTCGAAAGACGCACACCCCGCGACGAACGCCTCGACGTCCGCTAGCGTGTCCGGACTCTCAGGGTGATTTATAACCACGCCGTCGGCCCCCGCCGCCGCGACCGCCCGAATTGCTACCTGCCCGTTCCCGCGATCCGGTTCGACGGCGTCGATCGACTGGGCGACGACGGAGAGGGACGTCCCTTCGGCGAGCAGGCGAATGTCGGGCGTCTGTGGGGCGACGACGAACGTCCCGTCGGTCCGTCGATGGACCGCTTCGATCGTCCGCGCGAGTTCGAGGCCGGCGTCGCCGGCCGTCCCTCGTAGCGCTTGAAATTGATGAGAAAATACGGGTATTCGAGCGTCATGATTCGAAGAAGGAGCCGCATTCCCGTTTTACTGTCGTCCCGGCCCACTCTACCCCCGCTGCACGCGGTCGTCTGTTGACACGGAGCGACGTAGCGTGCATCGGTCGTCAGTTTCTTTATTATCGTGCCGTAGCCTTCCGTATGTCCCCCCTCCAGGACGTCTTCGGGTGGGTACTCACCCTGCTTGTTCTGTCGCTTCCCGGCCTGCTCGCCGCGGTTCTTTGGACGCCCCTCCTGTTGTCCTGCCGCGTTCGGACCCTCGTCGTAGCGCTCCCTCCACGTGGATCGTTGCTCCCCACCTACGTCGGAATCGCCCTCACCGCCTCGGTCCCGTACGTCCTCGGACTCGCGGTGATCGTGACCGTGCTCCCGTCGGAGGGGGCCGCGTGGAGCAACGCCATCTTCACGCTCGTTTTGGCCGTCGGCGTCGTGTACACGCTTTTCGTTCCGACCGCCGCAGTCGTTGGACTTCCACGTCTCGACGTCGCGTGGGATCCGTCCGACTCCCCGGTCGCGTCGTGGCTGCTCCTCGCGGTCGGCGGATTCTGGTACGCGTTCACCTTCGCCGTTCCGCTGTTCGCGCTCGCGGTGCTTTTCGCCTGGCCCGGCGGGTACTAGGAGTGCGGCCCCGGCTCGTTCGTATCGAATAAATACGGCTCAGACATCGCGTCACACGCAGCGAATAGGCGACGTTATTTCCCCCAGAACGGGTCCCGCTTGCGCCGCTTGTCGAGATACATCCGCAGCGCCTCCAGTTCGTCGGCCGGAATTTCGTCGGCCAGTTCCTGTTCGAGGATCTTCGCGTGCTTTTCGGGGAGTTCCGTCCACAGTTCGTCGCCCTCCTCGATCTGGCGGCCGACGGTCGGTCCGTCGATGGAGGCGGCGATCGACTCACCCATCCGCGCCGAATCGACGTCCTCGCCCGCATCCTGTAGCGATTTCAGCTCGCCGACGCGCTCGGGTTCGTTGCCTTCCCACTTGACCACGCGGGAGTTTCGGTTGAGCGTTCCGGAGAGAACTTCGACGCCGACGACGGCCGGATTCGACTGTCTGAACGTGTGATCTTCGAGGATCCGGAAGCGGCAGGGCCGCTGGATCTTGTCGAGGATCTGCTCCTGTTGGGCGTCCTCGATGGCCGCGACGTGCTCTTCGTACTCCTCGATGAGTTGGTAGATCACGTCGTCCGCGAAGAGATCGACGTTCCCCTGTTCGATCTCCCGTGCGGCGTCGTCGAGGACATCGACGTTGAACGCGAGGATCGCGGCGTGTTTCGGCTCGTCGGCCGTGGAGGCGACGGCCACGTCCCGAGGAGCGACGTCGCCCACTTCCGCGCGGACGATCGGAATTTCGGCCTCCCCCAACGCTGCGGAGATCGCCTCCAGCGAGCCGAGCGTGTCGGCCTTGACGACGACGCCTTGCTCCTCGGTGACGACCTCGATGTCGGCGAGTTCGGCGCGGACCTCCGCGACGACCTCCTCGAGGTTTCGGTCCCGGACGACGCGGACGGGCGCGCCGGCCATCGCGTCGTCGAGGTCCGGCGCGGCGATCTTGACGCCCGCGGCCGCCCGGACGATGTCGACCTGTTCGAACTGCTTTTCGGTCCGGATCTCGGCGAGCGGTCGCGGCTGCAGCAGCGCCCGAACGTCCGTGATGATCGGTTCGTTCTTCCCGCCGACGACGATCGTGTCGTCGGCGCGGATCATCCCGTCGTAGAGGACTATGTCGATCGTCGCCCCGAAGCCGCGCTCGTCTTTGACCTCCAGGACCGTCCCGATCCCGGGGCCGTCGGTGTCGATCGACATCTCCGATTTGAGATATCGCTGGGAGAGCCCCATGAGGACGGTCAACAGGTCGGGGATCCCCTCGCCGGTCTCCGCGGAGACGGGGACGACGCCGATGTTCTCTCTGAAGTTCTGGACGCGCCAGTACATGTCGGCCGAAAAGCCCTCGTCGGAGAGTTCCCCGATGAGTTCGTAGAGTTTCTCGTTGAGCCGCGACTCGGCACGATCGCTTTGGCGCTCGAGCGTCGTCTGCACTGGCGTGTCCGGGTTGGGGTTCCAGCCGGGGATCGTATCGATCTTGTTCGCGGCGACGATGAACGGCGTCTGCGTGCGTTTCAAGATGTCGAGCGCCTCGTGGGTCTGCGGCTGAAACCCGTCGTTCACGTCGACAACGAGGATAGCGATGTCGGCGAGCGCGCCGCCGCGCGAGCGAAGCGTCGAAAACGAGTGGTGCCCCGGCGTATCGATAAAGAGGAGTCCCGGAAGATCGAAATCCTTCGGGTCGACGAGGCTGCCGGCGATGTCCGAGATCGTGTCGAGCGGGACGGCGGTCGCCCCGATGTGCTGGGTGATCGCCCCGGCCTCGCCCGCGGTAACGGCGGAGCCACGGATCTCGTCCAGCAGACTCGTCTTCCCGTGGTCGACGTGGCCGAGAACGGCCACGATCGGCGTCCGCAACTGCGCGCCGTCCCCGGCGTCGGTGGTGTCGGATTCAGACATAGAAAAGCCTCTTACCCCTTTGTGGCTCCCCGCGGCATATAACCGTTTCAATGTCGGGACGTCCGACTACGGGCGTTGACGCTGCACATCTCCCCCTCTCGTCGGCCGTCGATCGCTCACGTTACGCTTTTTCGTCCTCGGAACCTACGTCCATTCAGATGGACTCCGCGGCACTGCTGGATCTGCTCGGCAACGAGAACCGCCGGCGAATCCTGCGATTGCTTTCGAGAAAGCCCTGCTACGTCACGGAGATCAGCGAGTATCTCGGCGTGAGTCCGAAGGCGGTCATCGACCACCTCCGAAAGCTTGAGGAGGCCGGGTTGGTCGAGTCACACGTCGACGACGGTCGACGCAAATACTTCTCTATCGCTAGAAACCTCCGACTCGAAGTGAACGTCTCGCCGTACGAGTTCGGCACGAAAAGCGCCTACTCCGCTTCCCCGAACCTCGATATCACCTCCTGGCGACACGTCTCGCTGCACGTCGGCCGGGAGTCGGACGCTCCCTCGGGGAACGAACTCGGAAACGGGAACGAGGAAACCGGCGAACACGACCTCGCCGCCCTCGCCGCGGATCTCGAACAGCTCGAACGGCTCGAGAACGAACTTTCGATGGCTCAGCGGTGGGTTCAGGGTCGGCTGACCGAGACGCTGGATCGGATCAGCGCACACTTCGAGGGCGTCGACGGTCGATTCTACGGTGACCTCCTTCGCGGTCTCACGTGCGGACCGGAGACGGTCGAGAGTCTCGCCAGAAAGTCCGAGGCCCCGCCCGAGATCGTTCGCGACGCACTCGAAGGGCTCTCGGCTTACGGCGTCGTCGAACGCGACGGCGACCGCTGGAGACTCGTCGCCACCGACTCCTGATCGCGTCCGTTCCCCGGTTAGATATCCCTCGTCAGCCCGTCTCGGAGATCGCGTCCGAAGTACGTTCCAACGCCGGCGACGACAGCGCCGAGCCCGCCCGCGAGGGCCGCAAGCGAGATCCCGAAGCCGCCGAGGAAGGCGACGACGGCGAAATCGAGGAGGGTGCTCGCGGACGCCGCGAGCGCCCCCGCGAGGATCGTCTCGGCGTATCTGCGCTCCGAGACGACGAGACCGAACAGGAACGTCGCGACGAAGATCCCCAGGAGGCCGGCACCGGGAAGCGGGAGCAACGTTCCGGCTCCGAGGACGCCGGCGACGGTGAGAAGGAGCGCCGAGATGAAGTGTCGGGGGGAGAATAGCCGTCCGGCTCGTTCGGCCGCACGCTCTCGAAGCCCACGCTCTGCGTTCGGATCGGCACGCGATCCCGTTCGGCTCCGATCGTCGTTCAGGTCGAATTCGACGTCGAACTCGTCGGTGGAGGCGTCCGCAGGTCGGTCCCGCGTCCGGGTCCGGTCGCGGCTCATACGTGGGGTATGTGTCGCGAGCGGTATCCGTCTTTCCCAGCCGGCCACGCGGATCGGCGTTTCTCGGTCGGACACCGGTCAGTACGTGTCGGCGATCCGTTCGCCCACGTCCAGCCCGTTCGCGAGCGCGGCGTGAATCCGCGCCTCCCCCGCGACCCAATCGCCGAGACAGTACAGGCCGGCCGCTTCGGCCGCCACGAGGGGATCGCGGGCGACGCGGTCCTCGGTCAGGGCGTACCGCCACCCCTGGTGATCGCTCCACGCCGGATCGGACAGCCGATCGTCGCCGACCACGCCGGCCGTGAGTTCGGCGAGTTCGGCGACGTTTTCGGCCGGGTCTCGGTCGTAGTTCGCCTCCGACCACTCGCGATTCGCCTGGGCGATCAGCACCGATTCGCCATCGGGGACGTGACCGGCTTTGCACTCCTCGCGGGAGAGCCATCCCACCGCGTGGTTTTTGTCCGTATTGACGAGTCCGTAGTACGGCCGATCGAGCCGAAACGGATAGCCGAGCACTGCCGTCCAGATCGTCCGATAGGGGACCGCCGAGGCCGCTTCGCGGAGCCGTTCTCGCCGCTCGTCGTCCCACTCGGCGTCGCCGAGTAACTCGGCCGTCTGTGGGGCGGGGGGATTGAGACACAAGGTGTCGAACGGTCCCCAAGACCGGCCGTCGGTGTCGACGAGCGTCCAGCGGTCGCCGTCGCGGCGGATCGTCTCGACCCGCGCTCTGCGATGGATCGTCGCGTCGGTCCGCCCGAACAGGCGCTTTGCGATCTGCGTCAGCCCGGTCTCGTAGCTCCACTTTTGTGCGTCCGCGTCGCGTCCCGGCGAAACCGATCCCGACTCGTCGAAGGTGTAGATCGGTTCGGAGATGTCGACGAGCCCCTCCGTCTCGAGCGTCTCAGTGAGGAGTTCGACGACGCGCTCGTCGTCGGATTTGACGTAGTTCGCGCCGTAATCGTACACGACGTCGTCGCCCCGTCGGGTCGCTGCGCGTCCGCAGAGCCCGCCGGATTTTTCGAGGACGGTTATCTCGATGTCTGGAACGGCTCGCTGGAGGGCGAACGAGGCTGTCGCTGCCGCCGCACCCGCACCGACGATTCCAACTGTTGGCATACCAGCCAAGACGGGCCGAGCCCACTAAAACGACGGTTTCGCGGTCATCCGCGATCGGGATTCCCAACTATCGGATCGTCGAGCGTCCTGGTGGCTCGGATCCGATTGTCCGGAGTGATTACTCCACGCCGAGCGATTCGAGGAGCTTCGATCGGGTGGCCCCGTACATCAGTCGAGACTCGTATCGCTTTTGCTCGGGATCACGGTTCGAAGTATCCGGGTCGCGACCGGCTTCGTCCTCCCTGGCTGGTCGCTTTCCGGCCCGACCGTTTCGGGAACTTGATACCAGCAGGTCGCTTGCTGCTGTGTGAACCTCGCCGCGACGACGACGGAGCCGCACGATCGGGTTATAAACAGAACATGAACGGGTACACCGAAGCGAAGCGATCGCCGTCGGTCAGTTCCGTGTCGAGGCCGTCGATGTGTTCGTTGAACCGTCCGTTGATCGCCACGCGAGCGAACGCGCGGGCCTGTTCGCCTTCGGGATTTTTCTTCCAGGTTCCCGGCGGATTGCCGTCGTTCGGCGCCCATCCTTTCGTGGTGGCGTCCGCCTCGGTCTCGGCGATGAGCATGTCGGCGACGTCGTACTCCTCGAAGAACGCCTCGAGGAACTCCCGAAGCGTCGATCCCGCGAACGTGTACTCGAAGCTGTGCTTGCCGATTTCCGTTCTGACGTAACCGGTACAGCGGATTTCGACGGTCGTCCGGCTACTCGGTTCCGCGTGCTCGGCGATGGATCGGTTACTGCTCATGTCGGTTGGGAGGCGACGAGACGGAAAGTCGATTCCCCCGAACATGTTCGATTTCGCCCCGGTCTCACCGTTTGAGATCCCCCGCCTTGATTTATGAGCGGTGGATCGAACTGTAAGGTATGACCGACTCCTCCAGCGGTTTCGGACCGAGGCGGGTTCGATCGACCGACCACCCGTACACGCTCGAGGTGCTCCCGAGCGACCCCGAAGACCCGACCGGCCAGTACACGTTCGTTCCCCGCGATGCGGACGGGATCGAGCGTCTCACGCAGTGGATCAGTGCCGATAGCAACGCGATCGTCGAACTCTCCGCCTGGCGTTGAGTGCTACCGGATAAGTCAAGGATAAGTACCGGGGGGCGTTTCTCGGCGTATGGCAATCGATCGCCGCTCCGAGATGTCGCCCGAGGAAATGGACGCCTTCCTCGGTGTCCACGAGACGGGGGTGATATCGCTCGCGCGGACGGACGAGCCGTATGCGATCCCGATATCCTTCGGATACGACGCGTCCGATCGACAGTTCTACATGCGATTGGTTTCGGCGTCAAATAGCGAAAAGCGTCGGTTTCTCGACTCGACCCCGGACGCACGGCTGGTCATCTACGACGCCGATGACGACGTCTATCGGAGCGTTATCGCCGTCGGTACGCTCGTCCACATCGACCCGGGGGAGTTGACCGTCGAGGACGTCCAACAGTACGGTGACGCCAAGCGGCCGCTCTTCGAGATCTGGCCGAACCGGAAGGGCGAGCTCGATATCGAACTGTACCGTCTCGACCCCGAGACGCTCAGCGGCCGTCTCGTAGAAGTCTCTCGCGAGTAGTAGCCGATACTGTCGACGGCGACTACGCCGCCTCGAAGTGAGCCGTCTCCACGGCTTCGGTACACACCGGACAGCCGCTCGAGAGGATCGCCTCTCGCATCGAGGCGTTGACCTCGATCTCCTGTTTGCAATCGGGGCAGACGAAAATGTACGTACTCATCGTCTGATCCCGGCTATCGGGTGTCCGGTCGTTTTGTGGGCACGACATTCTGTGTCATATATCGATGTGGTGTTCGGCGATTGCGGACGCTGATCCGCTCGATTCGGTTCGGGGGCGTCGACGATCGGCACTGTCAGTCGGCTGCCTCCGGCGCCGCGGTCGCCGACGAGAGACCGACAGTCAGGCCGTCCGTCTCACCGAGCGAGATGGTGACGTCGTCGAACGTCCGCCGGTACTCGCTGGCGTGTTTACCGTCGGTACTGAGCCGAACGCGCTCCTCCAAGAGCCCCGCCTCGGTTAACTGTTCAAGCTTCCGATAGGTCGTCGATCGCGGGACGTCACATCGTTCGGTCAGCTCGCTCGCGGTCAACGCCTCGTCGGTCGTCGCTTCGAGTAGCGCTCGACAGTCTGGGTCTTCGAGTGCAGTCAGGATCGCCCCACAATCAGTCCGACTCGAGTGGTCTTCGTTCGCTGTCCGCAGGCCATCTCTCGGGTGGAGTTCAGCTGACATCTTCGCACCCGATACAACGTCCGTTTGGGTGGCGAAATCCATCCCTCAGTATACAGGGTGTTTTATAACCTGTCGGAGGACGTCCGAACGTCCTCCGCCAGCAAGCAGACTTAGGTACGCTCGGATACAACTCGAACCGATGGGCACCGGGATTCGCGCCGAGATCCGCGTCGACCCCGACGGCACCTGCCCGATCGTCGAGGCGTCCTCGGGTCTCGGCTCGCCGTCGTACACGATCGCGCGGAGCGTTACGGGAAGCACCGCCGAACGGGTGAACGAGGAGTTCATACTCGAAAGCGGCGGCGATCCGGAAGCAAGCGTCGAGTTGACGGAGGTGTTCGACTACGGTGCGAAGAGGATGTATCGGTTCAGCCGCGAGCGCGGTCGCGGCTGTCCCTGCGAGATCGTCGAAGTGTTTGACTGCCCGATCGTCGATCTCCACTCGCGGGACGATTCGCTGTATCTGGTCTTTCACGCCGCCGATATGGACACCCTCCAGGAGACGATCGTGTCGCTGCAAGATCGGTTCTCCGAGGTCGACGTTCGGCGATTGCTCCGCAGCGAACACGACGCCCCGGAGGCCAACCTGGTGTTGCTCGATCGGAGTCGACTCACCGACAGACAGCGGGAGGTGCTCGAGACCGCCAGCTCGATGGGTTACTTCGAGCACCCGAAGGGCGCCAACGCCGGCGAGGTCGCCGACGAACTCGGGATTACCACTTCGACGTTTTCCGAGCATCTCTCGGCGGCGCAGTCGAAACTGATGGACGCGATCCTCGACGTCTGAAGATCCGTTGGCGGCTTCGCCTCAGAGTCGCTTCGAGACGTACGGCCCGTCCTGGTAGTAGCCGAGTTTCTCGCGGTAGTACTCCCTGACGCCGATACCGGAGATGACCGATAGCTTCTCGAATCCGGCCTCGGCCGCCATCGATTCGGCCGTTTCGAGCAGTTGGCGGCCGTAACCGCGGTGTTGGTGGTCGTCGCCGCTCGCCTCGCCGACGCCGACCTCGCTGCCGTAGACGTGAAGTTCGCGGACCACGGCGGCGTCTTCGAGTTCGGGTCTGATCGGGTCGTCCATCGGGAGCACTCGCTCCTCCGGCGATCCCCCGGGGAATCGAAGCCGACAGAAGCCGATCAATAGGTCCTTGTCGAAGTCCTCGACGGAGATGAAGTGCTCCGTCCCGCCGGCGGCCTCGTAGCTCTCGACGTTCGACTCGACGATGTCGGGTTCGGCGTCGTTCATCCCGACCTCGCGACAGCGGATACACTCGCACGTCCACCCGTGCTCGTCCATCCGCCGCCTGGCGAGCTGTCTGAGGTTCGACTTCCAGACGCCGGCGTCGATGAAGTCGGCGGGGATGTCCCGTTGGACCCGTTGGAGGCGAGTGTATCGCGGGATCATGGATTTGATCTCGGCGACGAGTTTCGCCGCCTCCTCGTTCGTGAGCGGTTCGTACTCCCCGCGTCGCCACATGTCGTAGGTGATCGTGTCGCGGACGACCAGCGTCGGATAGATCTTGAGGTAATCCGGCCGCCAGTCGGCGTTCTCGAAGAGTTCGCGGAAGTCCTGTACGCACATCTCCTTGGACATCCCCGGCTGGCCTGGCATCATGTGGAAGCCGACTTTGAACCCCGCGTTCCGGAGCCGGCGGTTCGCATCGAGCGACGCCTGAACGCCGTGCCCACGGTGCATCTCGCGGTTGATCCGCTCGTAGGTGGTCTGGACGCCGACCTCGACCTTCGTGCCGCCCAACGCGAGCATTCTGTCGATCTGTTCGGGATCGCACCAGTCGGGCTTCGTCTCGAAGGTCGTTCCGATGTTTCGTATCTCGTTGGTCTCGTTTTCGGCGATCACGTCCTCGAGATAGCGGAACTCGCTCGTCTCAGGAGCCGGTTTGAACGACTCCGATTCGCTCGGCTCGGGCGGCACGTCGAGGTCGTAGTCGTTCATCGCCTCCAGCGCGCGCTTGACGAACCACTCCTGGTAGTCGTGGCTTCGGGCGGTCATCGTCCCGCCCATGAGGATGAGCTCGACCTTGTCGACGGGATGGCCGATCTTGCGGAGCTGGTGGAGTCGAAGCGTCACCTGCCCGTACGGATCGTAGTCGTTTTGCACGCCGCGCGCCGCCGCCGGCTCGTGGCCCGTGTAGCTCTGCGAGGAGGAGAACTCCGACGCCGGCCCGCCGGGACAGTAGAGACACTTTCCGTGTGGACACATATGCGGCGAGGTCATGATCGCGACCGGGGAGACGCCCGAGGCCGTTCGGACCGGTTTCCGCTGGAGGACCGATTCGAGCTCCCCGCGGTGCTCTTCGGGTGCGTGATCGAGCACCTCGGTGTTCTTCGGCACCTTCGGCGCGGAGTGTTCGCGGCAGGCGTCCATCTTCGCGCTCTCGACATCGTCGCGGTCGACATCGCCGGCGAGGATCGCCTCGACGAGCGACTCACAGACGCGCTCGAACGCTTCGGACTCCGCGGGATCGGCGTCGGTACTCATTCGCTATCGGCACAACGGGGCGCGACGGGAAATGGCTAGCGGTTGCGTTCGGCGATTCGTACGGTGAACGACACGTCCCCGACGACGAGTGGATCTCCGGGGCCCACGGGTTCGTCCCTGGCGGTCGCGGCGTCCAGGTAGGTGAACGCGGCGTCGGCACTGGTGGTCCGAAACCGGACGATCGATACGTCTCGGAGTCGGGGGATCGAGTCCCGAAACATCGGGATCGCGCCGATCGCCTCCGGCACGAGTTCGACGCCGTCCGCAGTGTTCTCGACGCGCTCGAAGACGAGTTCTAGCTCGGCTCGTTGTCTGGTTTCGATTCGAATCAGATCGTCGCCACGTTCGGTCGGTTCCCGTTGGGGAACCATCCGGAACTGCGTTTCGCTGACCTCGAACATCGCGCCGACCGACCGCGGTTGGCCTTCGTTCTGAATGCGTATCGACTCGACTCGGACGTACCGTCCCGGCCCTAACACCGGCAACCCGAACACCCGCTGTACGACGTGGACCCGTCGCCACCGTTCGCCAGGTCTGAGAACCGATATTTCGCTGCCGCCGACCTGCGGTGCGTTGATCGGTACCCATCGGTGCCCGCTGTATTTCAGCAGGTCCCAGCCGGTACCGATCGCGAGGTCGGTCGTCCCGTCGTTCGTCACGTACATCCACCCGACCGGGTTTTCGACCGAGAACCGTTCTCGGGACGGGGCGACGTACGCCTGCTCGAATCGATCGAGCCGGTGAAAACAGAGTACGCCATCGGGACCAGGTACGTCATCCCCGAACCGGGAACCGCCGATCGGAACTGCGTCGCCGTCCGCCCGCGGGTCTGCCGGTACCTCGACCGGCGTAACCGTCGGCCGTATCACGTCGGAATCCTCGCGACCGCTACAACCGGCAAAGAGGGCCGAAACCCCGGCGAGGAACGTGCGGCGGTGCATACCACCCATACGGGCGAAATCATAAAAGTTCGACCGGTTTCCGCACTCCCGACTCAGGCCGACGGCGTCGCAATCGCCGCTGCGACCGCCTCGATGGTCGCCTCGATAACGTCGTCGCGCTCCCCGACGAGGAACTCTATCTTCGGCTCGCGTGCACCCGGGTCGGCGATACCGGCTTCCGGAATCGCCGCCGTGAGTTCCGAGACGACCGCGTCGAGGTCGAACTGCCCATCGGTTCGGATGTGGAGTTCGTCGGTGCCGACGCCGATGATGGCCGTCGAATCGATCCGTCTGGCGAGTTCGTCGAGCAGGAGTCGCGTCGGCGGGAAGTCGTATCGGTGCGTGTATGCGTCGGTGTCCAAGACGGTCACCGTGACGCCGTCGACGGTCCGCTCTTCGAGGTTCGGGACGGCGGTGTCGAGCTCCGCATCGAGTTTCGTCGCGAACTGCTCTGAGACCTGCGCGGCGAGTCCGGTCCGCTTTTCGAACAGCAGGTCGATGATGAGTTCGCGTTTGTCCTCGTAGGACTGGTAGTACGCCTCCAGCGCTATCGCCTCGCGGAGCTGTTTTGCGGACTCGGGGTCGATTCCGGCCTCGACGGCGAGTTCGTCGTAGACCGCGGGCGCATCCGCCCAGTAGCTAACTGCCGGCAGGTGTCGTACATCGTCGCGGACGTCGCC
The DNA here is from genome assembly GCF_046483325.1 of Natronomonas sp. Lineage (GTDB taxonomy): Archaea > Halobacteriota > Halobacteria > Halobacteriales > Haloarculaceae > Natronomonas. The sequence goes on from NZ_JAWODL010000042.1 coordinate 52,033, forward strand.
GTTGATCGCCGCCGCGAGGGTTGCCGCGACGGTCGACGCGGTTCGACCCCCGGCGGTGGCGAGTGAGTCGATTCGCTCGATCACGGCCGCATCGGCGGCTCGTCCGTCGAGGACGACGCGCGGAGCGTCGTAGATGTCCAGCAGCTCGAGCCCGTCCGTCGAGGCCGCTGTCGATCCGGCCGCAGCGAACACGAACAGCGGAAGCGTCTCGCCGTGACGATCGCGGTCCGAGAGCATGCGGGTCACGTCCTTCGTCGCGTCGTTCATGTCGTAGACGCCGTCTTCGAGCGGGCGTCGATCGAAGTAGTGGTAGACCGCGTCGGCCGTCCCGTGTTCGGCCTCGATAAGCGGCAGGACGGCTCGCTCGATCGCCGCGCCGGCGACGTAGCCGTCCGTCGTCGAGTCGTGTCGGACGACGATCGGGCGCGATTCGATCACCGCACGACGGATCTCCGTCGCCGCGGCGTCGATCTCATCGACGATTGCATCGATCTCGGGATCGCTGGCGATCGGCTCGAACGGCTCCGGACTCGCTCGGTTTTCCAGGGCCTCGTCCATCCGTGCTTCGACGGCCGACCGCTCGTCCTCCTCAAGTACGGTGAGCGAGTCGGTTTCGATCTGTATCTCGCCGCGTCGCAGTTGCACTTCGCCGTCCAACCGGACGACGTCGCCCGCGTCGATCTCCGGATACGCCCGGACTCCAGCTTCGACGAACGCTGCACAGTCGACGATATCGGTTTCATCGCGGAGTTCGAAGACTGTCGGGCCGGAGGTCTGCCGAACCGAGGCCAGCGTCCCCTCGAGTCGAACGGTCTCTCCGACGCGATCTCCGAGCGAACCGACTTGGACGCGTTCGAGTTCCGCAGGCTCCACAGATTCGCCCTCTTCATCGGATTCCGTTTCGCCGTCGGTCGTCGCGATCTCCGCCAGTTCGGAGTCGCCCGGGTTTCCGCTGCTCTGTTCGTCGGCACCGCCCGTCGTCCCCGGCTCGCCGACCACGGTGTCTTCATCCGCCTCCGAGGCATCAGTCGGTTCGGTATCCGTCTCGGCTGCCCTCTCGGGGGCCGATCCCGTTTCCGCTTGCGCTCCCGCTTTGGACTCCGGTTCCGGTTCCGGTTCCGGTTCCGACTCCGATTCGGATTCGGATCCCGATCGTGTGTCCGCTTCGTCTTCCTCGGGGAGTTCGTCCCCCGCCGGCGTCTGGACGAGCCGTCCACGGAAGTCCGAAGGCGACTGTCGGATCGACCAGTCGAGATCGATGTCACCGTTGTCTCGGACGTTGTTGACCTGAACACAGACCTCGTCGCCGACCTCCCAATCGAGGCTTTCGATCCGACGGTCGAGTTTGCTTCTGTGGAGCAAGCCGGTCACGTGACCGATGTTGACGAACACGCCGAAGTCGGCGTAGCCGTCGACGCTACCGAGGTAGAACCGCCCCGGCGTCAACTGTGACGGTTGATTCCCCGTGAATTCGAAGACGACATCCTCCTGGTGGACCTCACAAATCGGTCCGTCGACGGACGTGCCGCAAATGATACAGTTACCCATTAGCGAAACACAACAGTCGGGGATTAAAACGGTTGTCGGAATCTACGCGCCTCGGGATCGCCCCCATCATCGACCGTCGGCCCCCACGTTCTGTGTCGATTCGAACGTTCGCGGATCAGGTTCGATCCGCGCGTATTCGACCATTCGACGGCCGAGCACCTCCACGCGATCTCGAACACCGGCGTCGGTGATCTCACCGGCCTCGAAGCACTCTCGGGCCCTCGGAATCGCCACCTGATGGGGAACGACCCACGCATCGAGCGCTCGACTCACGGATCGGAGGTGATCGAGCGTCGGCGTCGGAAACGACCCCCCCGCGACGCACAACAGTCCGACCGTCGTGTCCTCGAACTCGTCGAATCCGCAGTAATCGAGCGCGTTCTTCAGCGCCGAGGAGTACGAGCCGTGGTAGACGGGACTGCCGAGGACGATCGAGTCCGCGCTCCGAAGCCGCGATCTGAGTTCGGCTGCGTCCGCTACGTCGTCCACGTCGGCGTCGAAGATCGGCAACGACAGCGTCCGAAGATCGACGAGATCAGTTTCGACCGCTTCGAACTCGGCCGCCACGGAGAGCGCGTGACGACACGCCGGCTGGGTGTAGCTACCGTCACGGAGACTTCCGACGAGGGCTGCGACGCGTATCTCTGCCATGGATGATGGGTTAGCAGGTCGGGACAATGACGTTCACGGTGGTCGCTACTCATCTTCGTCGTAATCCTCGCCGAGCGCCGCCGGCAGGCGGGTCCCGCCGATGAGCGTCAACACGAGAATGACGACGACGAACGGCAGAATGCCGAACAGCGCGCTCGGTACGTCGAGTTCTGAGATCTGCTGGAGTCGCAACTGCAGCGAGTCGAAACTGGCGAACAAGAGCGCGCCGCCGAGTGAGGTAATCGGATTGTAGTTTCCGAACAGGTACGCGACGATGCCGAGAAACCCGCGGCCGTCGATACTCGTAGCTCCGGCCCCGACGAATCGGCCGAGCTGACCGAGCGTGAACCCCGCACCGCCGATACCACAGAGGACGCCGGAGAGCAAGACGGCGACGTAGCGGGTTCGGCTGACGCTCACTCCGGCCGTATCGAGCGCACGCGGGTTCTCGCCGCTGGCTCGGATCCGCCGCCCGAGTCGCGTGTGTCCGAGCACGTACCAACAGATCGGCGTCGCCACGAGCAGTAAATATACCATCGGGGACGCGTCGAACAGCACCGGTCCGATCCCCGGGATCTCCGCCAAGATCGGGATCCGCCACGTGCCGAACGTCTCCACCGATGGACTGTTGACGCTCTCGAACAACACGAGCGAGACGAACGGTGCGACACCGAGCGAGATAAGCCACACCGCCAGCCCGGCGATGACCTGATCTGCCTTATAACGGATGACGAAGACGGCGAACACGGTAGCAGCCGCGACGCTCACGAGGATTCCCGCAGCGAAAGCGGTCCAAAGCGCTGCGGTCGTCCCGATGCCGGCCTCCGTGAGGCGGTGGAGCGCGACGACGCTGCTCAACGCCGACAGAACCAGAAATCCCTCGATTCCGATGTTGATGATGCCGGCTTTCTCGGCGAAGATCCCGCCGAGGGCCGCGAAGCCGATCGGAACGCTGACGCGAAGGATCGCGCTGGCGTAGCTCGTCGTGAGCAGCGCGTCGAAGGCCTGCTCGGTCACCGAACCGGTCGGTGCGAGCAACTGTCCGACGAACAGCGCCGCGATCGCCGCCGCCGCCAACAGCCCCCATTTGAGCGCCGTCCTGCCGAGATCGCTCAACGCTTCTCACCTCCGCTCTTGAGGTCGATCGTCCCGCGCCGATCGAGGTGGCGGCCGAGCATCCGGAACAGTTCCGGCGTCGCGACGAAGAGGATGATGAGCCCCTGTAGCACGTCGATTAGCTCGCCCGGGACGGCGAGTTGGAACTCGATCGCCTGACTGCCGCTATCGAGCGCCCCGAACAACAGCCCCGACGGAATCAGTCCGATCGGGTTGTTCCCGGCCAGTATCGAGACGGCGATGCCGTCGAACCCAACGGAAGGCGCGCCGGTTTGCCACCGTCCGAGGACCATCAGGACGAACAGCGCCCCGCCGAGCCCGGCGACCACTCCAGCGAGCGTCATCGAGTACAGCGTCGTGAATCGCTCGTCTACGCCGCCGAAGGCGGCAGCCTTCGGCTGAGTCCCGGCCGTTTGGATGTCGTATCCGATCGTCGTGCGCGTGAGCAACCAAAAGAACACACCGACGACCCCGAGTACGAGCACGAGCACCGGCAGCGAAAAGTCACTCCCCTGCGGGAAGATACGGGGACCGAGCGTCGCCGCGTCCGGGATCGACTCGGTCGCGGTTCCCTGTACCGTCTCGTCGTTGAAGTACCGATCCACGACGACGAACGCGACCGCCGTCGCGATGAAGTTCAAAAGTAACGTCGTGATGACCTCGTTGGTGTCGTACTGGACTTTCAAAAACCCCGGGAAGAACCCGTACAGGCCGCCCACGAGACAGCCGGCCAGTATTCCCGCAGGGACGAGCACCGCACCCCCTGCTCTGCCCGCCGGTGCGAACGGAGCGAGCGCGAGGACGACGACGGCAGTCGCCAACGACCCGAGGACGAACTGCCCCTGTGCGCCGATGTTGAACAGTCCGGCCTTGTACGCGATGGCGAAACTCAGCCCGGTACACAAAAGCAGGGTCGTTCGCTGGAGTGTGGCAGCGACGTTATAGGGGTTCCCGAACGCACCGCCGAGCAGCACGGCGTACACCTCGATCGGATCGTAGCAGAACTCGACGCCGAACAGGGCGAGCTTCGGCGTCGAACAGGCGGCCACGGATCCCGCGGCCAGAATGATCCCCATCCCGACGGCGATCGCGGCGGCGACCGCGGCGAGGCTCAACAGAATTCGACCGCTCGCCGAGAGGCCGAGCAACGCGCCCAAGAGGCGTTCGATACGGTCGCGGACGGACGTCACGAGGTGCTCACCGTTCCCTCGGGGCGCTCTCCGGCCATCAACAACCCGAGTTGCTCTTCGGTGACCGAGTCCGGCGTGACCACGTCGACGAACGAGCCGTCGTGGATGACACCGATCCGATCCGACAGGCCGGTTACCTCGTCGAGCGATGCAGAGACGAGCAGGATCGCGACGCCGCGCTCCCGCATCTCGAGTAGCTGTTCGTGAATGAACTCCATGCTTCCGATGTCGACGCCGCGTGTGGGGTGGGCTGCGACCACGATGTCGGGGTCGCGGGAGAACTCCCGTCCGACGACGAACTTCTGTTGGTTCCCCCCCGAAAGCGAGCGTGCGACCGCCGACGGATCGGGCGGGCGAACGTCGTAGGTTCGGATGATCTCCTCGGTGTGTGCTCTGGCCGCGTCCCAGTCGATCAATCGCCCGTCGCTGAACTTCGATCGGTGCTGGTTTCCGAGCACGGCGTTCTTCACGAGATCGAAATCGAGAACCAACGCCCGCTCTTGGCGCTCGCCCGGGATGTACGATAATCCCCGTTCCATGCGCGCTCGACGGGAATCGCCCGTGACGTTTACGCCGTCGAACTCGATCGTCCCGTCGGCGACTGCCTGAAGCCCCGTTATCGCCTCGACGAGTTCCGTCTGACCGTTGCCGTCCACGCCGGCGATACCGAATATCTCCCCTGACTGCACCGAAAATTCGAGGTTTCTGACTTTCTCGATCCCACGATCGTCCTCCACGGAGAGGTCCGATACGGTGAGTCGCTCGGTTCCCTTCGACGTGGGGCGCTGCTCGACGTTCAAGAGGACGTCTCTGCCGACCATCTTCTGGGCAAGGAGCTCTTGGGTCGTCTCGGCGGCATTCACCGTCTCGACGTTTCGACCCTCCCGGAGGACGGTGACGTTGTCTGCCGCGGTCAGCGCTTCGTCCAGTTTGTGGGTGATGAAAATTATCGTCTTGTTCTGTGCGGTCAGTTCCTCGAAGATCTGGAACAGTTCGGTCGCCTCCTGTGGCGTCAACACCGCCGTAGGTTCATCGAAAATGAACACGTCGGCGCCTCTGTACAGCGTTTTGATGACTTCGACGCGCTGTTGCACGCCGACACTCAACCTTTCGACCGGCGCGTGTATCACGTCTCCGAGGTCGAACCCGTAGCGGTTGTTCAACGCTCGAATATCCCGCTCGATTCGATCGTCGTCGATCGCTATCCCCCGGTATTTGATCGGTTCCCACCCCAGCGCGACGTTTTCGAGGACCGTCATCGGCCCCACGAGAGTGAAGTGCTGGTGGATCATCCCGACCCCGCGCTCGATGGCGTCCTGTGGTGAGTCGAACGCCACCCGTTCGCCGCCGACGTGAACCGTTCCGTCGGTCGGCTCGTAGAGCCCGTAGAGAACGTTCATAAGCGTCGTCTTTCCCGCACCGTTCTCGCCGAGTAGTGCGTGGACCGTTCCCTCCTCGACCGCGAGATCGACCTCGTCGTTGGCGAGAACGCCTCCCGGAAACCGCTTGGTTATGTTTTCTAACTGAACTGCCTTGGTCATGCGGAGCGTTGTGTGTCGGCCTCAGTCGCCCGTCTGTCGCTCGAACTGCGTAGCAAGTGGTCGTCGTCTCGCTTACGGCTCTACCGGGACATCGACCTCCCCGTTGGCGATCGCTTCCTTCGTGGCCTCGGCTTCGTCTTTGATCTCCTGTGGGATTTCGTCGCCGATCTCGACGCCCCAGGGGAGGTCGAATCCGCCTTCGCCGGCACCGAGCTCGAGCGTCTGTCCGCCCTCGAACTCCCCTTCCACGACGCGTTCGACGGCGCGAATGACACTCGTATCGACGCCCTTGATAATGCTCCCGAGAATGATGTCCGCGAACTCCGAGGCCGTCTCGGACTGCCGGCTGTCGGCCCCGAAAGCGAAGCACTCGTTATCCTGGCAGGCCTGGAATACGCCGGATCCGCCCGCACCGGCGCCGTGGAGAAGTATGTCGGCACCGTTGTCGATCATCGAAATCGCCGCTTCCTCGGCCTCGCCGGGATTGGCGAACCCGCCGACGTAGCTGCTGAGGACCTCGAAATCGTCGTCGACGCTCTGTGCGCCGGCTCGGAAGCCCGCTTCGAACGCCTGCACGACGGGCACCTCGACGCCGCCGACGAAGCCGAGCGTCTTGTCGTCCGGATCGGTCGACGCGCCGCCAGCGGAGAAATCCTGCCGTGAGAGCTTCGCTGCGGCCTCACCCGCCATGTACGCGCCCTGCTCTTCGGCGTACACCCAGCTTTCGACGTTCGGCTTGTCGACCGAATCGTCGAGCAGCGCCCACTTCTGGTCGGGATACTCGTCAGCGTTCTGTTGAAGATCCGAGACGTGCTCGAAGCCGAGACAGATGATCAGATCGTAGTTCGGATCGCTCGATCGAGCGAACTGCTGCTGGTAGGATCCGAAGTCGCCGCTGTCTTGGGGCCCCGCGTCCTGGAAACTGATCCCGAACTGGTCGACCGCATCGTTGATGCCGCGATTCGCCGCGTCGCTGAACGACTGGTCGCCGGTCCCGCCGAGGGCGTAGATCATCCCGACGTTGACGTCGCTCTCGGATCCCGACGAGCCGTTTCCGTTCCCGTCGCCGTTACCGTTTGCATTACCGTTTCCGTTTCCGTTTCCGTTTCCGTTTCCGTTTCCGTTGCCGTTTCCGTTTCCGTTGCCGTCACCGTTGCCGTTCCCGTTTCCATCGCCGTTGCCTGTACAACCGGCCACGCTGGCCGTCAGTCCGATCGCGCTCGTTTTGAGCACGTGACGCCGTGAAACCATGCCGAATGGCACCCATCGGACGCTGATATAATTTGTCACTTAGCGGCGTCAAAAGCGGAGGAACCGCTAGAAACTGCTGTCGGGGTGCTCCCACTCCTCGCCGTACGCCCGTTGACTCTCGATCATCTCCTCGATCGGGAGGCCGAGCGTCTCGAGTTTCATGCTGGCGACCTCGCGATCGAGTCGGTCCGGAATGTTGTAGAGACCGGGGGCCAATCCCGGCTCGTCGACGAGCATGTCGTAGGCCGCCACGAACATCATCGCGAACGTGGTGTCCATCACTTCGGCCGGGTGGCCCTGGCTGTACGGCCCCGTCAGATTGACCAGTCGGCCCTTCGCCAGCAGGTTCAGCCGCCGGCCGTCGGGCATGTGGTATCGTGTCACGCCCTCTTTGGGCGTCGTCGTCCGCTCGGCGAGTTCCTCCAGACCCTCCAAGTCGAGTTCGACATCGAAGTGCCCGGAGTTGGCGAGGATGACGCCGTCGTCCATCTCCTCGAAGTGCTCGGCGCGGATGACGTCCCGGTTACCCGTCGCCGAGATGAACAGATCGCCGACCCCGGCCGCTTCGTTCATGTCCATCACGCGGTGGCCGTTCATGTGGGCCTGCAGCGCTTTTCGCGGATCGACTTCGGTGACGATCGTCTTCCCACCGAGTTCGCGGGCCTTGTTCGCGATTCCGCGGCCGCAGTAGCCGTACCCGCAGACGACGATGTCCTTACCGGCGATGATGGTGTTCGAGGTGATCGCGATGTTCGAAAGCGAGGACTCGCCGGTCCCGTGGACGTTGTCGAAGAAGTGTTTCATCGGCGTGTCGTTGACTCCGTACACCGGGAACTGGAGCACGTCTTCGGCTTCCATCGCTTCGAGTCGGGTGATCCCAGCGGTCGTCTGTTCGCCGCCGCCGATGACGTTCGCGGCCACGTCGGGGTGCTCGGCGTGAACCTTGGCAATGAGTTCGCAGCCGTCGTCGAGGATGAAATCGGGTTCTTCTTCCAGCAGTTCGTGCTGAGCGTTGTCGAACTCGTCGTCGGTCATGCCCTCCCACGCGAAGGCGGTGATTCCCTCTCTCGCGTTGAGCGCGTCGACGACCGCCCCGTGTGTACTTTGGGGTTCGCTCGGGGCGAACAGCACGTCGGCACCCGCTTCGTTGAGCGTCTCGATGGCGACACCGGATTTGGCTTCGAGGTGTGATGCGAACGCGATCGTGTAGCCGTCGAGCGGTTTCGTCCCGCCGTACTCCTGTTGATAGGCGGCAAGGATGGGGGTGTAGTCTCGCGCCCAAGACAGCGGGTCGTCAACGTCTGTTGGTGCCATACGCGTAGCTTTCAGCAAGTCGGATTAAATACTGCGCATTCGGTCGTCTGGCGCTCGTCGATCACGATCCGCCCGCCTTTTTGTCGGTGCGAACGATGCAGAGATATGGATATCATCGTCACCGGTGGCCGCGGAGCGACGGGCCGTTGGATCGTCGACCGACTCGCCGACGACCACCGAGTTATCTGCCTCGACCGGGAGCTCCCCGACGAGGGAGATCATCCGGACGTCGAGTACTGCGCGCTCGATCTCACCGATTCCGGCAGCGTCCTCGACGTCGTGACCGACATCGACCCCGATGCGGTCGTGCACTGGGCGGCGATCCCGGTCGCGGGTACCCACGCCGGCGTCGATCTCTATCGAAACAACACGATCGCGGCACACTCAGTTCTCACGGCCGCGGGCCGCGTCGACGCGCGAATCGTACAGGCCTCCTCGGACGGCGCGTACGGCTTTTTCTTCGCCGAGGAAACCCCGATACCGGACTCGATTCCGGTCACGGAAACGCACGCGTGCCGCCCCGAGGATCCGTACGGCCTCTCGAAGGTCGTCACTGAGGAGATCGGTGCGGCGATCGCCCGGCGCGACGGCGTTCCCGTGGCGTCGATCCGACCGACGTGGATCCAGGAACCGGGCGAGTACCTCTGCAGGGACGAGACCTACGCCTCGGATCGCTCGGCCGGCGCCGGTAACTTTTGGTCCTACGTCGACGTTCGCGACGTCGTCGATATGGTCGAGGCCGCGCTCGTCGCCGACATCGGCGGTCACGAGGCGTTCAACTGCGCGGCCGCTGATAACGCCCTCGGCGACCCACTCGTCGACCTCATCGAAGAGCACTACGGGAGTCTACCGGAGGACTGTCAGGTCGACGGAGACGCGTCCGTGTACAGCACTGCGAAGGCCTCACGCGTCCTCGATTGGACACCGACGCGCTCGTGGCGGGATGCGGCCGACGAGGATGTCGACCCGCCGACCGTGTGAATTGTTCTGATCGCGGCTGAATGCGCAACATGTATGCACCGAACGGGCGCTCAGGCAGGACACCTCCCTGGGGGTGACCGATCCCGCTGATCTACCGCGCCGCCGTGTGTGGAGATCTACCCGTCAGGGCGGTCGTCGCGGGTCATAACACGTATCGAACTCCCGAGGTACTTCGTTAGCGCCTCGTTGACCGTGTCCGCCCTGAACTCGTTGAGTCGGTCGCCGATCGCGTCCCGAAGCGCGTCGAGATACGCCTGGTCAGTCTGGAGTTCACTAAATGAAATCGACACCACATGGACACCTAGAGCGTCCTCCGCGACTTCCCGGAAGTACGTCTCGTCCCCCAGATCACCGCGCCAGAGATGATCGCGGAAAAACAGCCAGCCATCCTCGAGTGGCCGATCTGCAGCCCGGTACAGCGTCGCCTCGAACTCCGCGGGCTCGACCGACACTTCCGGTAGCGAGGGATCGAGTCGGAATCTGACCCTGAATTTGTAGCGAGCGATCCCCTTCGGAGAGTCGCTGGTTTCCATACCCCTCTCTTCGGTTATGAATGCAAAAAGGCGGTTGAAACCCCGATCAACTGGCGATATCCCCCCGCAGTAAATGACGGGACTGCCCTCCAACGGGGAGTGCCGGTTCGTCACCGCTGTAGTTACTCTCCAAATACCGTGAGCGTCATCCGCATCGGTGTACTCCTCTCACGGGACGGCTCTGACGTCTCGCCCGGAGCCGTGGCGGTGTCATTTCTGCAGCCGAGCAACAGTCTCCTCGCCAGCCTCGACGACGTCGATCAACTCATCGTCGGCCAAATCTGAAAGTAAACCTTGGAGCCACTCGCGGCCGTACTCGCCGTCCGGCGCGTAGTCGACGCGGACGCGGTGGCCCAACTCGTCGATCCCGATCTCGTCGTACTGACCGAGCGTTCGCACGATCCGCCCGCGGAACTGCCGACGGCTTCCTTCGAAGCTGGGCTGGGTGGGCACGTCGGGCGCGGTGAAGTCACCGGTCTGGTAGGCGTGACACCATTCGCGCCACGGACAACCCGTCTCGTCACACCGTGGGTTCTTGCCACAGGCGACGCCGCCGAGTTCCATAATCCCGTTGTTCCACACGCGTGACCGTCCTTCCGGCATGAGTGTCTCCGCGGCCTCCTCGAAGACAGCATCGGAATCAGGAACGTCGAACGCGCGGTACAGAACGCGCTTGACGTTCGTATCGACGACCGCCCCACCGTCGTTGAACGCGAAGGAGGCCACCGCGTTGGCGGTGTAGGGGCCGACGCCCATCAGTTCCTGTAGCTCCGACGGCGTCTCTGGAAACGCCCCGTCGTATTCCTCTCTCACCTGTCGTGCTGCTTCGTGGAGATACTTCGCCCGGTTGTTGTAGCCGAGCGAGTGGTCGGTCCAGAAGCCGACGACATCGGCTCTGTCGGCGTCGGCCAGCGCCTCGACGCTCGGCCACTCGTCGACGAATTCCCGCCACGGCTCGATGACGCGATCGAGTTGGGTCTGCTGGCTCATCACCTCCGAAACGAGGATCCGATAGGGATCGTCCGTCTCGCGCCACGGGTACAACCGGTGGTCGGCCTCGTACCAGTCTATGAGCGCCCCTTGCACGGCTTCGAGGTCGTCCGGACGGGTCCAGTCCGCGGAATCGGCCATCGCCCCGTCGTAGGAACTACCGTGGCTTGTGTGTGGTGATTTCGGTCCCCATCGTCGGCTTGATTTATCTCACGGTCGCGAGCAGCCCCGAGACCGCCGACACGGCGTAGTCCCACACCGACACGTCGGTCGTCATGGCCAACACCGTATCCGCGCCGAAAAACAGGAACATGACCGCGCCGGCGGCGTGTGCCTTTCGCACGTCGAAGCGACCGGAGAATCGGTGGAAGAAGAACGCGTTAACGAGGCTCACCGGCACGATCGCGAGCATCTCGCCGAGCCAGATGGCCGATCCGGCCGAGTACTGCGCCGCGAGGCCGATCGTGACGAGTTGGGTCTTGTCGCCGAACTCGCCCGCGGCCATCATCGCGAAGATCGGTAGAAACGTTCCGAACCGGTCGGGAACCTCCCGACCGAGGATCGATATCTCGCCGTCCACGCCCGGTAGTCCGCCATCGGCCGTGGGTTCGTGGTCGTTTCGCCCCGGCATCGACCGCCACAACAGGACGCCGAAGAGAAAGAACAATCCTGCGGTGATCCCGTCGAGGACGACGGGTGAGAGCGTGCGTTGTAGCACCCCTCCGAACCAGACTTCGAGGGCGGTCCAGCCCGCGAAGGCGCTCGCTGCCGCCGAGACGACGACGAAAGGATGGTATCGCGTCGAGAGTCCGGCGATGATGAACTGCACCTTCTCGCCGGGCAGCACCGCCAACTGGGCGACGAACGCGATGACCAGCACGTCGAACCACTCGGTCATCCCCCGGTCACCTCAATCGATCCTCTCGGCTCGACTGCCCTCATCACGCATAGGTTGTCGATTCCGACGGTTAAGCGTTCATTTCCGCGCTCGCGCTCGACCGGAACGAAACCCACATGCCCGCGCCAACCTCACGCCGGGTATGGGACTCGAGGATCTCTCCGACGAAATAAAGGCAGCGTACACCGATCTCGACGAGGAGCTGTCGGTGGAACTGGACACGGAGACGCGAAACGAACTCGCGATGCTCCAGAGCGTCTACGACCCCGACGGCGCGGACGAACTCGTCCGTCGGGCGGTCCACATGTTGTTTCAGACCGCCGTCGAGACCGGCAATCTCGACTTTCACCTTCGAAGCGGCTACGACGTGACGTACGACGAGTACCTTTCTGGGATGACGTACGACGAGATGGCCGGCGGCGGCGATTTCTTTTCGACTAACGACGACAACGCGCGCCGCTATCAGTTCTAGCGGTTTCGCTGGACCGTGTCGCGCACGGGCTACCAGACGACCCGAAACAGCACGGTGAACGTCGCGTAGGCACCGACCGTCGAGAGGATCGGGACGACGTTCTGCATGATAATCACCCGGCCGGTCGTCGTGGGGTCGAACAGGTCGGTCGCGCTCGGGATATCTGCCGGATCTTCCTCGCCGATCGGCGGGGCCTCCTCGCCGGGGCGTTCCGCCGTCAGCGCGCCGACGGAGACGTTCGTCTCCTGTTCGCCGCGTACGACCTCGGGGATCGTGCTCGTTCGGGTCGCTCGCCCCCACCCGAGGCCGATAATGGAGGTCGTCGCGATGATCACGAAGGAAGCCGGAATACCGATAACCGAGAGGCCGATCACGATCGTCGAGGAGATGACCGCGACGACGATGGCCGCGGTCAGCGGCAGTTCCGTGATGTCGTTGCCGAGCGTGTCGAGCGTCCGCCGGGCGATGGTGAACGCGCCGAGCGCGACGGCACCGCAGCCGAGGAGGATCATCAAGTCGATATCCACGCCGGCCCCGACGAGCGGCGCGATGGCGTTCGCGATGTTGGACGTCCCCGACGAGAAGGCCATCAGACAGCCGATCCCGACGACAACTATCGCGCCAGTGAGCTCTCGACGGGTGGTGTTCGGTCCCGGGATCGGTCGGGGTATGACTCCGGTTCGATCGATCTCGACCAACGGGCCGGGCGTCGATGTGATCGCCACCCAGCGGTTGATTCGCGTGTAGAAGTACCGCCCGACCATCCCGGAGACCCAAAATCCCACGATCGGAGCGACGATCCACCAGACTGCGATCTCACCCATCACGGCCCAGTTCAACGCATCCGTGGCGACGCCGAGTCCAGCGATCGCGCCGACGGCAGTCATCGAAGTGGATGCCGGAACGCCGTAGTAGTTGCCGACGAAGAGCGCTCCGCCGATGAAAAACAACACCACGATGCTGGACTCGATGGTGAACACGCTGGGGTCGGTGATCAGTTCGTTCCCCAGCGTGTCGACGACCTGTCGGCCGATCGTCCAACCACCGATGAAAAAGAACACCGACATCAGCGCTGCCGCGCCGACCTTCGAGATCGCATTTGCGCCGACGGCCGGGCCGAACGCCGGTCCCGTGGTCGCACCACCGATGTTGAACCCCACGAAGAGGGCGACGACGATACCAACGGAGAGCAAGAGGAGTTCGAACACACTGGTAGAACTCATCGGACGTTATTAAACGACCCCATCTCCGTCGATCCCCGGCGCGAATGGACGCCTTTTCCCGTCCCGGGGACGATCGGTAAGGTATGATATCAACGCCAGTGCCCGAGGTCGATACTCGATGAACCCGAGACGCGTCGACTTCGTCGTCGATCTCGCTTACGGTGTCGCGATTCTCGCTGCGATCGCACTGATCGTCGTCGTTGGGACGGGTATCGGTATCGCGTTCGGGCTGGGAGTGATCATCTCGTACGTTATTCACATCGTGTGGAAGATGGCCCGATTCGACCCGGACTGGATGACGAGAGAGGTCGCAGATCAGGTCGAGCGGACGGTCGAGGACACCGTCGGTAAGGAGGTCGAAAAGACGGTCGGCGATACGGTGGGTAAGGAGGTGGAAAAGACGGTCGGCGATACGGTGAGCAAGGAGGTCGAAAAGACGGTCAGCGACACCGTCGGTAAGGAGGTCGAAAAGACCGTCGGGGATACGGTGAGTAAGGAGGTCGAAAAGACCGTCGGGGATACGGTGAGCAAGGAGATTGAAAAGACCGTCGGGGATACGGTGAGCAAGGAGATTGAAAAGACCGTCGGGGATACGGTGAGCAAGGAGGTCGAGGAGACGGTGGGTGAGAAGGTCGAAGAAACGGTTGAGGAGACGGTGGGTGAGAAGGTCGAAGAAACGGTCGAGGAGACGGTGGGTGAGAAGGTCGAAGAAACGGTCGAGGAGACGGTGGGTGAGAAGGTCGAAGAAACGGTTAAAAAGGCCGTCACTGAGGACGACGCCGACGGGTCATCGTAGCGCGACCGTTGGTCGGGCGGTTGCTGTTTTGCCGATCGGCCATCTACCGGTACTCATCGCACGACGGTGACGGGAACCGGTGATCGTCGAACGATCATTTCGGCGACGTTTCCGACGATCAATCGCTTGGCGAGCGTCCCGCCATGACTCCCGATAACGACCGCATCGTATCCCGCGGCCGCATCTATAATCGTACGAGCCGGATGACCGATCTGTACGTCCGTTTCGATCTCTCGCTCGTAGTCGGCGGCGATATCACAGGCACGCTCCAGTAACGCCTCGGCGTGATCCTTAGCCTCCGCGTCGGGGTCATCCGCCAACACGACGTTGGCCGCCTGCCCCATCATCGAGGAGGGTCCACCGACGACGTTGAGGACGGTCACCTCCGCCGACGGGTGAGCATCGAGCGCGAATCTGAGCGCCCGCTCCGACAGCTCCGAGTCGTCCATCGGGACCAGCACGTGAGAGAGCATACCTCCGCTACGTGGACCGAACGAATAAACGCCGTGCCCGGAGCGTCAGCGCCCGATCGCGATCGGAAACCGAGAGCCGGTCGCCACGAAACGTCCGCTGCGGACGGTTACAAGAACTCTTCGATGTGATCCGCAACCTCGTTGGGAGTGTCACCGACCGGAACGCTCGCGTCGTTCAGAGCGTCGATCTTCGATTGGGCGGTACCGGTACCCGACCCGGAGACGATGGCCCCCGCGTGGCCCATCCGCTTGCCCGGCGGGGCCGTGCGACCGGCGATGAAGCCGGCGACTGGGGTGTCCATGTGCTCGCCGATGAACGCTGCGGCCTCCTCTTCGTCCTCGCCACCGATCTCACCGCACATCACGACGGCTTCGGTTTCGGGGTCGTTCTCGAACAGTTCGAGCGCATCGATGAAGTCCGTCCCGATGATCGGGTCGCCGCCGATCCCGACCGCGGTCGTCTGGCCGATGCCGCGCTGGGTGAGGTTGTCGACGACCTGGTAGGTGAGCGTCCCCGACCGGGAGACGAGTCCGACGTTGCCGTCGGCGAAGATGTTGCCCGGCAGGATGCCGAGCTTGGCCTCGCCGGGGGTAATGAGACCGGGGCAGTTCGGCCCGATCAGGTGGGTGTCGGTTTCGCCGAGTTTTCGGTACACCTTGGCCATGTCCTGCTGCGGGACGCCTTCGGTGATGGCGACGACGAGGTCGACCGGCGAGTCGAGCGCCTCGAAGATCGCGTCGGCGGCGAAGGCCGGCGGGACGAAGATGACGGACGCGTTGGCGTCCTCCTCGCGTGCGGCCTTCTGGACGGTGTCGTAGACCGGGACGCTTTCGACCTCCTGACCGCCGCGTCCGGGGACCGCGCCCGCGACGACGTTCGTTCCGTATTCGAGCATCTGGCCGGTGTGGAACTTCCCCTCACCGCCAGTGATACCCTGTACCACGACGCGCGTATCGTTGTCGACGAGAATGCTCATTGTTCTTCCTCCGCGTAGTTGACGGCGCGCTGGACGGCGTCCTCGAGCGTTCCCTCGACCGTTACCAGGTCCGTGTTCAGAATCTCCATACCCTCTTCGGCGTTCGTCCCGGCAAGTCGGACGACGACGTTTTTCGGGATCTCGTCGAACTGCTCGAGCGCCTCGTTGATTCCCTTAGCGACCTCGTCGCCTCGGGTGATCCCGCCGAAAATGTTGAAGACCACGCTGTCGACGTTTTCGTCGGAAAAGACCATGTCGAGGGCGTTCGTGACGCGCTCTGCCTTCGCACCGCCGCCGATGTCGAGGAAGTTCGCGGGTTCGCCGCCGTAGTAGTCGACCAGATCCAGTGTCGTCATCACGAGACCTGCACCGTTGCCGATAATACCGACGTTGCCGGATAGCCGGACGTAATCAAAGCCGTACTCGTTGGCTTTGGCTTCGAGTTCGTCGCCCGCGGCCTCCTCCTCCATCTCCGCCAGGTCGGGGTGTCGAAACAGCGCGTCCTCGTCGATGTTCATCACCGCGTCCGCCGCGATGACCTCGTCGTCGGCCGTGACCATGAGCGGGTTCACTTCGATATCGGTTGCGTCCTTGTCGTCCCACAGCTGGTAGAGCTGTGTGAGAATCGACGCGACATCGTTTGCGACCGCCCGGTCGACGCCGGCGTCGAAGACGGCCTTTCGGGCCTGATAGGGGTGCATGCCGAACGCGGGGTCGATGTGTTCTCGCACGATCGCGTCGGGGTCCTCTTCGGCGACTTCCTCGATGTTGACGCCGCCGCGGGTCGAAACCATCGCGACCGGCTTGCCCTCGGTCCGGTCCATCGTCACGCCGACGTAGAGTTCGTCGGTGAAATCGACCGCGGCTTCGACGAGTACGCGGTCGACGTGAAGACCTTTGAGGTCCATCCCGAGGATCTCGTCGGCCGCCTCGCGAGCCTCTTCCTCCTCGTCGACGAGTTTGATTCCGCCGGCCTTGCCGCGGCCGCCGACCTGTACCTGTGCCTTAATGGCGACCGGATAACCGATCTCGCCGGCCGCCTCGACCGCGTCGTCAACGGTCGACGCAAGCTTCGAGTCCGGAACGGGGATTCCGGCGTCGGCGAATACGCCCTTCGCTTGGTACTCGTGAAGTTTCATCGCTAGTTCGGCCAAACGGTCGAACGACCCGGAGTTAGTATTACCGAATCGGATCGCTCCCGATGTCCCGGTAGAATCCACTGGCCGCCGATCGATCTCAGACCATCGACTCAGTGAGCACGTCCGGTCGATCGGCGATCACGCCGTCGACACCGGTTCGTGCCAGCGTCTCGGCTTCGTCCGACGAGTCGACCGACCACGCCGTGACGCTCATGCCTGCCCGGTGTGCATCCGCGACGATCCGATCGGTACAAATGTCCATCGCCGGGTGAAAGTACTCGCAATCGAGATGGATCGCGATTTCGATCTCTGCGGCACCGGACTCCTCCGTGAGATACGCCCGCGGGACCGTGGGATCGATCTCCCGGCAGTCCGCGAGCACCTGACGCGAAAACGACGAGACGATCGCCTGTGGGTGGTGTGCGTCGATCAGTTCGAGCGCGTCCGCTTCGGTCCCCCGCTCTTTGAGTTCGACGTTGACGCCGACGTACTCCGGAACGGCGCCCAAAGCGTCCTCCAACGTCGGTACCCCTTGTCCCGTTCCGAGGACGTCCAACGCTTCGAGATCCGCCCGCGTGTGTTCGGCCACCGGCCCGTTGCCATCGGTCACCCGGTCGACCGTTTCATCGTGGATGACGACCAGTTCGCCGCTCCCACACCGGCGAACGTCGATCTCGATTTCGTCGGCGATCGATGCCGCAGCTTCGACCGCTTGGAGTGTGTTTTCCGGATAGGTCGAGCAGAATCCCCGGTGCGCGATGAGACGCATACACGCACCGTATCGGACGGACTCGGTAAGTGCGTATCGTCTCGTCGCTGAGACCGACGTACGGTGCAGTGCCGTTCGAATATCTAAACCGATGCCACGATGTGGACGTTATCACGACGGTCGAACGATCCCTTCTCGTCTCGCCTCTAGCACACGTCGACCGATAGCGGAACGCCTTTTTCGCTGCTGGTCGTTTGCCGAGCAAGACCAACTCATGACCATGGACGAAAGCATCGACGAAGTCCGTAAAAAAAAGCGTGAAGCCGAGCTCGGTGGCGGCGAAGAACGCATCGAAAAACAACACGAGAAGGGGAAGCTCACCGCCAGAGAGCGGATCGACTATTTCGTCGACGACGGCACCTTCGAGGAGTTCGACCAGCTGAAGACGCATCGCAGTACCAACTTCGACATGGACGCCGAGAAGCCCTACGGTGACGGCGTCGTCACCGGCTACGGCGAAGTCGACGGCCGAACCGTCTTCGTTTTCGCGCACGATTTCACGATCTTCGGCGGTTCGCTCGGCGAGGCCTTCGCCGAGAAGGTCTGTAAAGTGATGGACCGAGCCGTCGAGACCGGCGCACCGATCATCGGGCTCAACGACTCCGCGGGCGCGCGGATACAGGAAGGGATCGACTCGCTCGCAGGTTACGCCGACATCTTCCACCGAAACCAGAAAGCCTCGGGCGTCGTCCCGCAGATCTCCGCGATCATGGGACCCTGCGCCGGCGGGGCGGTCTACTCGCCCGCGATCACCGACTTCATCTACATGGTGCAGGAGACGAGCCACATGTTCATCACTGGCCCCGACGTGATCGAGACGGTCACGGGCGAGGAAGTCGGCTTCGAAGAGTTGGGCGGCGCGAGCACCCACACCGCCGATTCCGGCGTCGCACACTTTTCGGCTGCTGACGAAAAAGAGGCGCTCGACGATATCCGCTACCTGCTCTCGTATCTCCCCTCGAACAACGTCGAGGATCCGCCGCGCGTCGAGCCGTGGGACGACCCCGACCGCCGCGACGACGAACTCAAGGAGATCGTTCCCGACCAGCCGCGAAAGCCCTACGACATCGTCGACGTCATCGACCGGATCGTCGACGAGGACTCGTTCTTCGAGGTCGCCGAAGCCTACGCCCGAAACCTCGTGACCGGATTCGGTCGCCTCGACGGTCGATCCGTCGGTATCGTCGCGAATCAGCCGCGCGTCAACGCCGGCACGCTCGATATCGATGCCTCGCTCAAGGGCGGCCGATTCGTCCGCTTTTGCGACGCGTTCAACATCCCGATCGTCACGTTCGTCGACGTGCCCGGCTTCATGCCCGGAACCGATCAAGAACACAACGGGATCATCAAACACGGTGCAAAGCTCCTCTACGCGTACAGCGAGGCCACGGTCCCCCTGCTGACGGTCATCACCCGGAAGGCCTACGGCGGCGCGTACGACGTGATGGCATCGAAACACCTCGAAGCGGACGTCAACTACGCGTGGCCGACCGCCGAGATCGCGGTCATGGGACCGAAGGGCGCGGTCAACGTCCTCTACCGCGAGGACCTCGCGGATGCGGAAGACGTGGAGGCCCGCCGCGAACAGCTCATCGACGAATACCGCGATACGTTCGCAAACCCGTACACGGCGGCCGAGCGTGGCTTCGTCGACGACGTGCTCGAACCGCAGGACACGCGCCCACGGTTGATCCACGACCTCGAGATGCTCGAATCGAAGCGGAAGGACCAGCCCGACAAGAAGCACGGGAACATCCCGCTGTGACGATGCAGCTCGACATCCCGGACGACGCGGACGAGGCCGAGGCGGCCGCCATCACCGCCGTCTTCCGAACGCTCGCGGCGGAAGCCGAGGCGGCGGCGAGCCAAGGTTCGACCGACTTTTCGCGGGACGACTGGCGATTCGCCGGTCGAATCGAAGCGCTCCAGAGTCGCCGCGTTCGGGTACCTATCGACGCCCCTCGTGACGAGTGGGCCGCGGCGGGGCGTACCGACCGGTTTTAATTTTCTCTCCCGATCACCGATTCGGTATCGATCGATAGAATAAGGTACTCGCCGTAACACCGATTCGACAACATGTTCGATAAGGTGCTCGTCGCAAACCGTGGCGAGATCGCGGTGCGCGTGATGCGCGCCTGTGCCGATCTCGGCGTCGATACCGTCGCCGTGTACAGCGATGCGGACAAACACAGCGGTCACGTTCGCTACGCCGACGAGGCGTACAACATCGGCCCCGCACGTGCGGCGGAGTCGTATCTCGATCACGACGCCGTCATCGAGGCTGCCGAGAGGGCGGGCGCGGACGCCATCCATCCGGGATACGGCTTCCTCGCCGAGAACGCGGAGTTCGCCGCGACCGTCGAGGCGACCGACGGCGTGACGTGGGTCGGCCCCTCCTCGGCGTCGATGGAGCAGGCCGGGGAGAAGACGAAGGCCCGCAAAGTGATGCACGCGGCCGACGTACCGATCGTTCCGGGGACGACGGATCCGGTCACGTCGGTCGACGAGGTCCACGAATTCGGTGACGAGTACGGCTACCCGATCGCGATCAAAGCCGAGGGGGGCGGCGGCGGCCGCGGGATGAAAATCGTCCACGACCCCGAGGAGGCAGCGGACCAACTCGACGCCGCAAAGCGTGAAGGCGAGGCGTACTTCGACAACGACTCGGTGTATCTCGAGCGCTATCTGGAACGCCCGCGCCACATCGAGGTACAGATCCTAGCCGACGAACACGGCAACGTCCGGCACCTGGGCGAGCGTGACTGTTCGCTCCAGCGTCGCCACCAGAAAGTCATCGAGGAGGGCCCTTCTCCCGCCCTTTCGGACGAGCTCCGCGAGAAGATCGGCGAGGCGGCCCGCCGAGGCGCGGACGCCGCCGACTACTACAACGCCGGGACGTTCGAGTTCCTCGTCGAAGAGGAGGATCGTGCGGACGGCGAACTGCTCGGTCCGGATGCGAATTTCTATTTCCTCGAGGTCAACACCCGGATTCAGGTCGAACACTGCGTCACAGAGGAGCTGACCGGCATCGACATCGTCAAGTGGCAACTGCGGGTCGCCGCGGGCGAGGAGATCCACTTCGAGCAAGAGGACGTCGAACTGGACGGGCACGCGATCGAGTTCCGGATCAACGCCGAGAACGCGGCCGAGGAGTTCGCGCCGGCGACGGGCGGCACACTCGAGACATACGATCCGCCCGGCGGGATCGGCGTTCGTCTCGACGACGCGCTCCGTCAGGGCGACGATCTCGTGACGGATTACGACTCGATGATCGCGAAGCTCATCGTCCACGCCGGCGATCGCGAGGAGTGTTTCGCGCGCTCGGACCGGGCACTTGCGGAGTACGACATCGGGGGGATCCCGACGATCATCCCGTTCCACCGGCTGATGCTTGAGGACGAGACGTTCGCGACCGGGACGCACACGACGAAGTATCTGGACAACGAGCTCGACCCCGAACGGATCGAGGCGGCCCAAGCGAAGTGGGGCGGAGATATCGAATCGAGCGACTCGGACGATGAGACGGTCGAACGCGAGTTCACCGTCGAGGTCAACGGCAAGCGCTTCGAGGTCAACCTGGAGGAAAGCGGCGCGTTCGCGGCGGTGGCGGGCGGTAACCCGACCTCCACCCCGACCGCTCAGAAGCCGACACGCGGCCGCGGCGGCGACGATAGCGGTCCGGAGATCTCGGCCGACGGCGAGGTCGTCCGCGCGGAGATGCAGGGAACAATCCTGTCGGTGGACGTCGAGGAGGATGACGAGGTGGCCGCCGGCGACGTGATCTGCGTGCTCGAGGCGATGAAGATGGAGAACGACGTCGTCACGGAGGTCGGCGGAACGGTCACCGAAGTCGCGGTTTCGGAGGGTGACTCGGTCGATCAGGGCGATCCGCTCGTCGTACTCGAGTAATCGTTCCGAACGAGCCACACGGCTCACGCGCGCTTCTCGGGATCGTTATCCGTGCGCGCCGCGTGGACGATCACGTATGCAGGAGACTCGACGACGGATCCTGGAGTCACTTTCCGACGCACCGGTCTCGGGCCCGGCGCTGGCCGACGAACTCGACGTTTCGCGGGCGGCGGTCTGGAAACACATCGAAGCGCTTCGAGAGCAGGGGTTCGAGATCGACAGCCGTGATAACGGATACGTCCTGTTGGGAACGCCGGAGTTCGGCGGTGCGGGCGTCGAGTACGGTCTTTCGGCTCCGTTCGAGATCGAATATCACGATTCGATCGGGAGTACGAACGACCGAGCGAGAGAGTTGGCCGCGGCGGGCGAGTCGAACGTCGCCGTGCTCGCGGACGAACAGACCGGCGGTCGGGGACGGCTCGACCGCGAGTTCTCGTCGCCGTCCGGGGGAATCTGGATCAGTCTGGTGTGTCGGCCGGATATTCCGCCGGCACAGGCGCCGATCTACACGCTCGCAGCGGCCGTCGCGACGACCGAAGCGCTCCGCGATGTCGGCGTCGATGCTGGGATCAAATGGCCCAACGACGTCCTCGTCGACGGGAGAAAGCTCGTCGGGATACTCACCGAGATGGAAGGGGAAGCAGACCGGGTCTCCTGGATCGTCGTCGGGATCGGAATCAACGCGAACATCGACGCGGACGCCGTGCCGGAGACGGCGACGACGATCCGCGAACTGGTCGGCGACGTCGACAGGTCCGAGTTGACGCGTACGCTGATAGAACGATTCGAGGAACTGCGATCCGATCCCGAATCAGTGTTGCCGGCCTGGTGTAACGCGGCGACCACGCTCGGCCAGCGCGTCCGCGTTCAGACGTCGAACGGGGACGTCGTCGGCGAGGCGGTCGACATCGAGTTTCCGGGCACGCTCGTCGTGGCGACCGACGACGGAGACGAGCGCGTTTCGGCGGGCGACTGTGAGCACCTCCGTCCGACCTGAGGGTATTTTTCCTGCCTCGGCTTATTCGAGCGCCTCGGTGACCGATGGATCGGCGGTGATCGGCTGTTCGTCGACGACCCCCGACGGACGCCCCTCCGTCTCACCGACTCGGACGGTCATGACCGGGATCGTCGCCGAACGGACCACGCGCTCGGCCACGCTTCCGAGCAACAGGCGGTTGAGCCCGCCGCGACCGTGGGTCCCCATGACTATGAGGTCACAGCCGGTCTCCTCGGCGTAGGCTAAGATCTCGCGACTCGGTGGCCCGTCGACGATCGCGGTTTCGATTCGATCGGCCGTGCACTGTCGTTTCGCCGCTTCGAGCGCCTTATCTCCCTCCTCGCGGAGCATCACGCCGACGCCCTCCCACGAGGATTCCATCGGTAGGCTCGCGAACGACGCCGTGTGGACGGCGTACACGAAGTGCACGGTCGAATCGTGTACGTCAGCGAGCTCCGAGGCCGTCTCGATCACTCGGGCCATCCCCTCCGATCCATCCGTCGGGACGAGTATCGTATCGAACATAGGTAACACACCACATGAAACTATGAGCTACGCGTACAAACCGGTTTCGACCCGCAAGACGCGCCTTCCCGGAGGATCAGCTTAATACGACGTTCGTAACGTCGTCGACGCCGGCGCGTCGAACCACGGCTCTGACGGGATCTCGAACGCCGCAGAGGTTGTCCGAATCCCCGTCGAGGACGAGCAGCCGTGCGTCCCGGCCTGGCTCTACGACCCCGCAGTTCAACCCCGCGATTTCGGCGCCGGCGGCGGTCGCCATCCGCAACACCTCCGGTGCGGAGACGTCGCACAGTTTCGAGACGAACTCCATCTCGCGGAACATCGACGGGCTGTTCAACATCACGTTGTCCGTCCCGAGGCCGACCGTGGTTCGTTCGATGAGGTTCGCGATCGGTGCCACGCCAACGCCAGTCACCAGATTCGAGCGGGGACAGACGACGACCGGGGTTCCGCTGTCCTCGATTCGTTCCAAGTGTAACTGTTCGGCGTGGACCATGTGGACGAGAAAGTCCGGATCGAGATCGAGCGCCGGGTTGATGTCGTGGGGGTCGCGCTCGCCGGCGTGGATGCCGAACAGCTTCCCCCGTTCTCTGGTGGCGGTTCGCTCGGCGGAGAACTCACCGTCGCGAGCGCCGCTCGCACCGTACCCGTCCGCGACGTCGAGCACGTCGATCTCATCTCTGCCCATCACGATCGGGTCGATATCGAGCGACTCGGCTGCCGCCGAGAGCGCCTCGACTCCTTCGACGCCCCCCTCTCTGAACTCGATGCATGCACCGGTCCCGCCCGCGATCATGGCCTGCAGCGATCGGCGCATCGCTTCGACGAGTTCCTCGCGCGAGGCCTCGGCGAGCAACCGGTGTTTCAGGCCGTCAGGCGGCGCGACGAGTTCGTCCAACGAAAGACCGCGGCCTGCCTCTTTGGCGATCGAATCGCCGATGTGCGTGTGCGCGTTGACGAACGCCGGACAGATGATGGCCGACGATGGGGTCTTCGCTTCTTCGATCGCCGTGATCTCGCCTCCCTCGACGATGACCCGGCCCTCGACCGGCTCGTAGTCGGGCCCGGCGAGTATCGTCCCCAAAAGCTCCATACGAGCCCATAGATCGGCCCGGTTAAATCGGTTGTAGCTTCGGCTCGAGCGTTCGTTCGGCTCAAAACTCGTCGAGCGTCGTGTTGATCCCCTTACGTACGTCGACGACGAACGCGTCCAGATCTAACCCGAGTGTCTTTTCGGCCGCCCGCCCGACCGCGTCCGTCGCGTCTTCGGGTGCGTACACGCCGAGTCGCCACTGCTCGTGTTGTACTCGCCGGAGCGCGTCCACGAGCGTCGATTGTGTGCCGAGTGTCCGGACTTCGCCGTTGACGACGACCCGACTCGTCGACTCACGCATCCGAGGCCGACTGGGGGCGTCGATAATGACGGCGTCGGGGTCGACGCCGGCCCGCGTCGCGACCTCCCGCTCGTACTCGCCACGCGCCTCGTGGTCCGCATCGACGATCGCCTCTGGTACGTCCCGAAGCTCCGCCCATATCGCTCGTTTGTACAGCGATCGGGTGTCGAGCCGGTTCGCGAACGCCGCCGTCTCCGGGCACGAGCGGAGCGCGACGAGCAACGCCGCGTCGTCCATCCGCCGGAGCGTTTCGGCGGTCGCCTCACCGACCTCCAACAGCCGTTCGGTCGCACGACGCAGCATCGCCTTCGAGATCCGGGCGACGTGGTGGTTGTACACGACCGGGTTCATCAGTGCCCGAGCCACGAGCAGCGATTCGGCCGTCTGGACGTTCCCCTCGCCGAGCACGAGTTCGCCGTCGACGAACCGAAGCTCCCGAATCAGGCGCCCGGTGTCTATCGTGCCGTACGGGACGCCCGTGTGGTGAGCGTCCCGGACGAGATAATCCATCCGGTCGACGTCCAACTCACCCGACACGAGCTGGCCGAACTCGCCGTCTCCGGCGATGAGGTCCGCGACCAACTCGGGATCGATATCGTGCAGCGCCAGCACGCGTGCGATCTCCCCCTCCTCGAGGAGATCGTCCACCTCGTCGTGCATGCGTCCCGTCCATCGTGCGATGATCGACTCGATGTTGTGGCTGAACGGCGTGTGGCCGACGTCGTGAAGGATCGCCGCGGCCCGGAGCCGTTCGGCCTGCGCCCCCCCGATCCCGAGCTCGTCGAGCGCCGAGTTCGCAAGGTGATAGACCCCGAGTGAGTGTTCGAATCGGGTGTGGTTCGCACTCGGATAGACTAACCCTACGGTTCCGAGCTGTCGGAGCCGCCTGAGCCGCTGGACCGCGGGGGTATCGAGGAGATCCGCCGCGACTCCCTCGACTCGTATGTGGTCGTGTACGCTGTCCTTGATCGTGACCATCCGGATCGGGCTTCGTCGTCATCCGTTAAAAACCGTCGCGCCGAACCCGTGCGTGTCGATCGATCGAATCCACGAACCGACGGTCAGATTCAAATCCGTCGGTCCGATAGCGGTGGTATGGTAACCTTCCTCGCCGGCGGTACGGGGACGCCCAAACTCCTCCGGGGGTCGGAGACGATCTTCCCCCCCGAGGAGACTCCGGTCGTCTGCAACACGGGCGACGACATCGAGATGAGCGGCGTCCTCGTCTGTCCCGATATCGATACGGTACTCTTTTCGGAGGGCGGTCTCCTCGATCACGAGACGTGGTGGGGGATCGACGAGGACACCACCGTGACGCACGACGAGATACAGCGGCTGGCCGACGCGGCGGGGGTACCGGCTGGACCGCGCTATCTGCCCGAGGAGGCGCAGACGAGCGGACGAGACATCGCACGCTTCCGGCGCTTTTCGGGCGTCGCCGAGTTCATGCAGTTGGGCGACCGCGATCGGGCGATCCACGTCACCCGCACCGGGCTCTTGGACGAGCGAAGAGGCCTCACGACGGTGACCGCAACGCTCGCAGACGCGCTGGGTGTCGACCGTCCCGTCCTCCCGATGAGCGACGGTCCCGTCGCCACGATCGTCCACACCGACGAGGGCGCGATGCACTTTCAGGAGTTCTGGGTGCACCGGCGGGCCGACCCCGACGTCGAGCGCGTCGAGTTCCGGGGTGTCGAGCACGCCGAGCCGACCGACGCCGTCCTCGACGCCCTCGATTCGCCCGTCGTGATCGGCCCCTCCAACCCGGTGACGAGTCTCGGGCCGATGCTCGCCATGGACGCCTTTCGGTCGGCGCTCGAATCGACGCCCGTCGTCGCGGTTTCGCCGTTCGTGGGGGATCGGGTCTTCTCTGGCCCGGCCGGCGAATTGATGGCCGCCACGGGCCACGACCCCTCGACGGCCGGCGTCGCGGACGCGTACCCATTCGCCGACGTGTTCGTCCTCGACGAAGACGACGGGACAGCTCTCGACCGGCCGATCGTCCGAACCGATACCCGACTCGGCGATCCCGAGGACGGGCTACGCGTCTGTCGGGCCGTCCGCGAGGCCTTCGAGGCGATCGGCGTGGAGGTTCCCTGATGTTCGAACCGCGCGTCGCCGCTGCCTCGCTGTCGGGTGAGTCCGACGCCGAGTGGGCGCTGACGGCGGAACCGTACGTCGGCTGTGCGTTTCTCGGCGGGCTGGCACTCGGCGGTCAGGCGCGCGCCGCCGCCCGATCGCTCGTCGATCGCGAGCGGACCGAGTTCCTCCCCGAATCGCCGATCCGTTTTCTCGATCGACAGCTCTCGTCGTTGGACGCCGCCGATCTCCGACCGGCGTTCAACGTCCGGAGCGTCGATCCGACGGCGATCGCCGAGGCCGCGACCGTCTGTGCGGACCACGGCGCGATCCTCGAGGTGAACGCCCACTGCCGGCAGTCGGAGATGTGCGACGCGGGCGCGGGCGAAACGTTGCTTCGGGACACCGAGCGCCTCTGCGAGCAGGTCGCCGCGGCGGCGGAGGCGGGCCCGGCGGTCAGCGTCAAGGTACGTGCCGAGGTCCCGGGCGTCGATCTGCCCCGTCTGTCCCGGACGCTTGTCGACTCGGGCGCGGACGCACTCCACGTCGACGCCATGGACAGCGAACCTGTCATCGCCGAGGTGGTCTCGGCCGCGCCCGAGGCGTTCGTCATCGCCAACAACGGCGTCCGGGACCGACGAAGCGCTCACCGGTACCTCGAACACGGCGCGGATGCGGTTTCGGTGGGGCGCCCCTCGGACGATCCCGCCATCCTGAAGCGCGTCCGCGACGCCGTCGACGGCTGGTTCGACGACGGGATCTCCGACCCGGCCGACCCCGGAGTGACGCCGGATGCGTAACCCGGCCGAAAACGCACAGTTGGCGCTGCTGCTCGAAGTGACCGGGACGCCGAAACCCGGAAACGTCGATCGGTACCGCGACTACGATGACCTTAGATTCGAACACTTCATGGCCGGTTCGGTCGGGGCGTTCGACGGATTGTGCGCGGCCGCCGACGGCGCACCGATCGGAGATGCCTTCGAGCGGGCAGTCGACGGAATGGCCGATCAATCCGGTGGAAACACGCAGTTCGGCGCGCTCTTGTGCGTGGTTCCGTTGGTTCGGGCGGCCGCAACCGAGCGGCTCACCCCCGAGGGCGTCGCGAAAACAGTGGAACAGACGACCGTAGAGGACGCCTGCGGGTTCTATCGGGCGTTCGACCACGTCGACGTCGCCGTGGACGATCCCCCCGATGATCTCGCCGCGTTGGACGTGCGGCGCGGCCGGGCGGCCGTCGAAACGCTTTTGCAACGGGAGCTAACGCTCTACGACGTGATGGATAGGTCAGCCGATCGGGACGGCGTCGCAGCCGAGTGGACGTCCAGGTTCGAGCGGAGCTTCGAGGCGGCGGGATGGCTGCTCGACGACGACGGCCCGATCTATCGGCGTACGTCGAGGGTGTTTCTCCGGTTGCTCGCCGCGGAGCCGGATACGTTCATCATCACGCGAAACGGCCGAAAAGCGGCAGCCGAGGCGACCGCTCGCGCACGGGACGTTCTTGCCGGGACCGAAGACCCGGAAGCGCTCGCCGAGGAGTTCGTCGCTCGCGATATCAACCCGGGAACGACGGCGGACATAATCGCCGCTGCGCTCTTTATCTCTCTCGAACGTGGATTGGTGGTGTGAGATGACCGGTGTCGAGTGGCCGGTCGAACTCCGCGGTGTGACGGAGTCTATCGTGGCGACGCTCGGGCCGAACGGGCGCTGGAACGTCGCCGCGCTCGGGCTCTTCGCCGGCGACCCCGTGACGGCTCGGACGTGGGGACGAACCCGGACCCGACGGAACTTCGAGGAACGCGACGGCGGCTACGTCCAGTTTTCGAGCGACCCCGTCGATTTCGTCGATGCGGCCTGTTCGATCCGCGAGGAGGACGATCCGATCTTGACGAGCGCCGACGCTTGGGCGAGCGTCGAGGTCCACACGGTCGATCGTGGGACGGAGGGGGAAACGGAGTGGGTCGAGTGGGCGATCGACCCGATCGACGCGGCGGTCGAACACGAGACCGTTCCGACGACGAACCGGGGGTACTACGCAGTCGTCGAGGCGACGGTCGCCGTGTCAAGACTGGACGTGTCGGGGTACGATTCGGCGGCGCTGTCCGATCGGATCGACTATTTCGCGGGTGTCGTCGACCGCTGTGGCGGTCCCCGCGAAAAGAAGGCGTTCGACCGACTACGAGCGCTCGCGGACCTCGGCGTGGAGTAGACTCGGAACTCGGTTTGCGTGTCCGACTGTGTCGGTATCACGGGCACCGCTCCACAAAAGTTAGACCAGTCTAATTTTAAAATAAGATACCAAAACTTAATGTATAGCCATATCAAATGCTACGGTAATGGGAGCAAACACCCCCGGTTCGCGATGTCTCTCTCGCCGGGAATTCACCCTCGCCAGCGCCGGAGGGCTCTCTGTCGGACTGGCCGGGTGTATCGGCAGCGGTTCGGGCGACACCGGGAGCAACGACTCCGACGGACGCGTCGCCGTCGCGTCTTTCTTTACGTTCTACGATTTCGCGCGGAAGGTGGCCGACGAGACGCCGGTCACGGTCGAAAACCTCGTTCCGACCGGCCTCCACGGACACGGCTGGGACCCCGACCCCTCGATCACCCGAGACATCGTCGATGCGGACGCGTTCATCAACGTTGGGCCCGAGTTCCAGCCGTGGGCCGATCGGGCGATTCAGACGGTCCGCGACGACGGGGCGAACACCCACATGATCAACGCCCGCGAGGGGATCGAACTGCTCGACCTCGTCGACACCGTCGGAGACGAGGAGGCGGTCGAGTCAGGGAAGGATCCCCACTTTTGGCTCGATCCAGGTCTGGCGAAGCGATCGGTCGACAACATCGTCGACGGCCTCTCGGAGATCGCTCCGGAGCACGAATCGGCGTTCGCAACGAACGCCGATTCGGTCAACTCGGAGTTGGACGACCTCGACACCGAGTGGGAGGCGATCTTCGAAGCCGCCGAACGCGATGTCGTCTTCTTGGCCGCACACAACGCCTTCGAGTACATCGGACAGCGATACGGGGCGACGATTCAGCCGCTCGTGACGAACCTCGCAGCCAACGATGACGTCCGTCCGGCCGACATGCGACGCGCACAGGATACGATCGCCGGACACGATATCCGGAACATCGGTGCGGCAGTGTTCGAACCACGCCGACCCGCCCAGCAGCTTCGCGATGAGACGGACGTCGAGGCGTACTACCCGGTGACGCCCTACGCCGGAATCACGGAAGCGTGGGCCGACCACGGCTGGGGGTATTTCGAGATCGCCCGCGAGATCAACATGCCGACGTTCGAGATCGTCCTCGACGCCGCCGAACCGGACCCCGACTTCGACGCGGAGTGGCGGAACTTCGAGTGACCACGCGGCACACGATTCGACACCCATACCACACATGACGCTCATAGACCTCGAAAACGTCTCGTTCGGCTACACGGCGAGTCCAGTCGTTCAGGGTATCTCCCTCACGCTCGACTCCGGCGAATACGTCGGACTCATCGGCCCAAACGGCTCCGGAAAGAGCACGCTCTTGCGGCTCATACTGGGCCTCCACGAACCGGATCGGGGATACGTTCGGCTGTTCGGGCGGCCGGCGAGTGCGTTCGTCGATCGCGCCCGCGTCGGCTACGTCGCACAGGACGTTACGGAGAACACCAAGCGGATGCCGATCACGGTCGCCGAAGTCGTCCTCATGGGGCGGTTTCCGCACGCCGGCTTCGGCCGCATCACGACCGAGGACAGAGAACTCGCACGGGACGCACTGCGGACGGTCGACATCGAACACCTCGCGGACAGACGCATCACGAAGCTCTCCGGGGGGCAACGACAGCGCGCGTATATCGCTCGCGCGCTCGCCGGCGAAGCGGATCTCCTCGTCCTCGACGAGCCGACCGTCGGCGTCGACGCCGAATCGGTCGATGCGTTCTTCGATCTGTTGGACGCGCTCAACGACGACGGCATGACCATCCTGCTCGTCGAACACGACATAGGGGCCGTCCTCGAACACGCCGACCGCGTGGTCTGTCTCAACCGCGAGTTGTACTTCGACGGCCCGCCGGGCGAGTTTGCCGAAAGCGACGCGCTCGATCGGGCCTACGGGACGAACATCCGCCGGGGTGAAGAGGTGACGATCGCGTGACCGCGGTCGCCGCACTCGGCGCGTTCGACGTCATCTACGGGCTAGTACTGTGGATACTCAGCCTGTGGGGCGGGCTCATGCTGTTCCTCGCGGATCAGTTCGGTATCTCGATGCTCGAATACGGATTCATGCACCGGGCCTTTCTCGTCGGAATCCTCATCGCGGTGATGGCCCCGCTGATCGGTACCTTCCTCGTCCACCGACAGCTCGCGCTGATCGGCGACGCGCTCGCCCACACGGCCTTCGCCGGCGTCGCCGTCGGGTTGTTCGTCAACGCCGTCCTCGGAACGGGCGTCTCGCCGTATCTCACGGCAGTCGTCGTCGCGATGATCGCCGCGCTCGCGATCGAGTTGATCTCGGAGGTGACCGACGCGTACAACGACGTTTCGATGGCGATCGTGTTGTCGACCGGGTTCGCTCTCGGCGCGGTGTTGATCAGTCTCAATTCGGGCGGCCTCGCCGTCGGCGTCAACCAGTACCTCTTCGGGAACCTCTCGACGGTCTCGAAGCAGAACACGATCTTGCTCCTCGGGCTCTTCACCGTCATCACGGTCGTCGTCGGAGTCACGTACAAACAGCTGCTCTACGTGACCTTTGACGAAACCGCAGCACGGGTCGCCGGAATTAACGTCGCTTGGTACAACCGCATCGTGGCAATGCTCACCGCGATGGTCGTCGTCGGTGCGATGCAGATCATGGGCGTTATCCTCGTCGCAGCGATGCTCGTGGTGCCGGTCGCGGGCGCGACACAGCTCGCCCGGAGTTTTCGCGAGGCGCTGCTCGCGTCGGTGATCCTCGCCGAACTCGCCGTGTTGATCGGAATCACCCTCTCGTTTCACTACGAAGCGACCGCCGGCGGGACGATCGTACTCGTCGCTGTCGGCCTCTACGTCGTCGCCGTTCTCTTCGGCAAACTGCAGGCGGATCGAGCGGTTACGATCGATTCGAACGCGGCATCGACCGACGACCCGGCGGATTGAGCTGTCCCGTTCACGGGCGCATCTCGTCGGATCTTCAGCAGTGCGGCACCCTTTCGAATCTTTTTTAGGTACCACAGCAGTATCACACAGTATAAATGGCCATCAAACCCGCCTACGTGAAAAAGACTGCGGCACTGCTCATGGAACGCTATCCGAAGGCGTTCGGTGACGACTTCGAGCACAACAAAGCCCTCGTCGATGAACTGACCAACATCGAATCGAAGGGCGTCCGCAACCGGATCGCGGGCTACGTCACCCACAAACAGCGCGTTCCGCAGACGGCGTAGGCCAGTATTCTCGACGGTCGTTCATTTTTGATCCACGGGAGGCGGCCGCTTTTCACAACCGTTTTCCTATGGCTCGTCATACCACTGGCAATGTCCACCCGCGTAGGTGTCCTCGGCGCGACCGGCGCCGTCGGACAAAGACTCATCCAGCTGCTCGCACCGCACCCGGAGTTCGAGATCGTCGCCCTCACCGCCTCGTCGTCCAGCGCCGGCCGAACCTACCGCGACGCGGCGAAGTGGCGCGTCGACTCACCCATCCCGGATGATGTCGCGGATACCACGGTCGTCGGCACTGACCCCGAAGAGGTCCCCGACGACGTCGAGTTGCTCTTTTCGTCGCTCCCGTCTGGCGTTGGTTCGGCGGTTGAACCCGCCTTCGTCGAGGAGGGGTACATCGTCTCCTCGAACTCATCGAACGGACGCATGGACGAGGATATCCCGCTCACTATCCCCGAGGTCAACGCCGACCATCTCGACCTCATCGAGGTCCAACGGGACAATCGCGGCTGGGACGGCGCGTTGATCAAGAACCCCAACTGCTCGACGATCACGATGGTTCCGACGCTCGCGGCGCTCGACGAGTTCGGCCTCGAACGGGTCCACGTCTCGACGCTGCAGGCCGTCTCCGGCGCCGGCTACTCCGGCGTCACGTCGATGGAGATCATCGACAACGTCATTCCCCACATCGGCGGGGAGGCCGACAAAATGGAGACCGAATCGCGCAAGCTCCTCGGCTCCTTCGATGGCGCTGGGATCGAACTCCACGGCGCGGACGTCTCCGCGTCGTGTAACCGCGTCCCGACGCTCGATGGTCACCTCGAAAACGTCTGGGCCGATCTCGCGGACGACCCCGACCCCGAAGCCGTCGCCGAGGCGTTCCGCTCGTACCCGAGTATCGATCTGTACTCCTCGCCGGCACAGCTGATCGAGGTGTTCGAGGAGTTCGATCGTCCCCAGCCCCGGCTCGATCGGAACCTCGGCGGCGGAATGACCGTCTCGGCCGGCGGTATCGAGACGACCACGAACGGGGTCCAGTACAACTGCCTGGCCCACAACACGATGCGCGGTGCGGCCGGCGCGAGCGTGTTGAACGGCGAACTGCTGTTGAACGAAGGCTACCTGTAAGGCAGACGCCGACGGTTCTCCTCATGAGATGTACCGCGATCTCTCCCAACCGATCGAGACCGGAATGACGACCTTCCCCAGCGACCCCGACGTCTCGGTCGAACCGGCTGCGACCGTCGAAGCGGACGGCTATCGCGTCTCGGAGATCCACTGTGGATCTCACACCGGAACGCACGTCGACGCGCCGAGTCACGTCGGATTCGACGACTCGCTCGACGCGTTCGATCTCGACCGGTTCGTCTTCGATGCGACCGTCGTCGATTGTACCGCGTTCGGTGTACGCGAGGCGATCGGTCCGTCCGTACTACCGAATGGCCACGGCGATCGCGACATGATCGTCTTCCGAACGGGGTGGGACGAACACTGGGGGAGTCCACGATACGTCGACCATCCGTATCTGAGCGGGGCGTGCGTCGAACGCTGCGTCGATGCCGGCTGGTCCGTCGGTCTCGATACGTTGAATCCCGATCCGACGCGGAGTGGCTCACACGACGGTGGCGGTGTACCAGCCCACCGAGCACTGCTGGGCAACGGACTGTTGATCGTGGAAAATCTGACCAACCTGGCTGGGCTGGACCGCTGTCGACTGTTCGCGGTTCCGCTCTCGCTGCCGGATGGGGACGGTTCCCCGGTTCGAGCGTTCGCGCGCGAACGATGAGGTCCGGTGGCGATCAGTAGATCAACTCGTCGCTGTTTTCGACCATGTAGAGCGTCCGGGCCGCGATGTTGACGGCGTGGTCGCCGACGCGTTCGAGATCCCGAATGGTGAGAAGCAGTCGTGATACCTCGGCCATGAAGATCTCGATCTCGCTGTCGGACGAATCGCTATCCATCTCGGTCTCGATGAGGTCACGGACGACGATACTCGATGCGCGTTCACAGAGGGCGTCCACCTCGTCGTCGCGCTCGTTGATATCGAAGCAGGCGTCGGAGTCCTCCTCCGCGTAGGCGTCCATCGCTTCCTCGACCATCTCGACGACCTCCGAACCGATCCCTTGGATGTCGACGTCGGGGTACATGTCCCGGGAGGCTTGGAGCGTGTAATCGCCGAGGTTCGTCGCCAGGTCCGCGACCCGTTCGAGGTCGGTGATGATCTTAAACGACGCGGCGATGAACCGGAGATCGCCGGCGACGGGCTGTTGGAGCGCGAACAGGTCGATGCAGTCTTGCTCTAATTCGAGGTAGATCTCGTTGATCTCGTGATCGCCCTCGATGACCTCCCTCGCGAGGGATTGGTTCTTTTCGGCCAGTGCTCGAAGCCCCATCCGCATCCGTTCGAGCACGATCTCGCTCATGTAGAGTACGTTCTCGCGTAGTTCCGTCAACTGCTGTTGAAACCCTTTGCGTGCCATTGTTTCCGGTTATAGCTTCACCTGTATGACTTTTCGGGAACGTCTGACGATCGTCATCCACGCGCTATCGGCTCTCGATTCCGAACACCGGTCTCGAACCTATCCGAACTTGCCCGTGATATAGGCCTCGACGCGGTCGCTGTCGGGGTTCTCGAATATCGAACCCGTCTCGCCGAACTCGACGAGTTCGCCGCCGGTGAGAAAGACTGCGGTTTTATCCGAGATGCGGGCGGCCTGTTGCATGTTGTGAGTGACTATGACGACGGTGTACTCCTCGGCGAGGTCGTCGATGAGGTCCTCGATTTTCGAAGTCGCCACGGGATCGAGCGCAGAGGCCGGTTCGTCCATGAGAACGAGGTCGGGGTCGGGGGCGATCGCGCGGGCGATACAGAGTCGCTGTTGTTGCCCGCCGGAGAGATCGAGTCCGGAGGAATCGAGCTGATCTTTTACTTCGTCCCACAGCGCTGCCCCACGGAGCGATTCTTCGACGCGTGCGTCGATGTCTCCGTCGTATCCTTGAATCTTCAGCCCGTAAGCGACGTTATCGTAGATGCTCTTGGGAAACGGGTTGGGTTTTTGAAACACCATCCCGACCTTCCGCCGTAATGCGACCGGATCGACGTCTTCGTCGTACACGTTTTTCCCGTACATCCTGATTTCTCCCTCGACGCGACAGGAGTCGATCAGGTCGTTCATCCGGTTGATACACCGCAGAAACGTCGATTTTCCGCATCCAGAGGGGCCGATCAGCGCCGTCACTTCCCGCTCAGGGATCTCCATCGTGATATCCGAGAGGGCCTTCGTTTCCCCGTACCAGACGTTTATATCCCGTACGTTGAGGACGGTTTTTCCCGTTCCTCGCTTCCGAGTCCCCTCCTGTAGCCCCGCGGCAGCGGACCTTGCGAGCGATTCGGTTTCGGCAGTCGGATCAGCGGTTTCGTCGGAGCTCATTGTTGTGTGGCCTTATATCTGATATCGTTGATGGCGAGAGTGTGACAGTTAACTGATATTTTCCGGACGGTCGGGCACTGCTTTCTGGGCCGTACTGAACGATTCGTTCCCGAGCGGAGATTCCGATGCCGTCCCATCAGTGTTCTTACCGGATGCACGGAGCGATAAGTACTCCACTATGTGTAATATATATTCCTATGTATTAACTCGGTGAATCCTCTTTTACGAACTGGCGTTATATGTGAAACGAGCTTGAAATACCTCAAAAACGGTCTTGTTGCCGATTAAACGGCTATATATTTCGACAGATGTTTATGATATAGCTCTGTCCGGGACGTATGGAGACGAGGAAAGTCCAGGTGACGGGCGGATCTACGTATACCGTTTCATTGCCGAAGGGATGGGCGACGGAGAACGGGGTTCGCGGCGGAAGCGTGGTCGAGTTCCACCCGGAAGACGATACGCTTCTTTTGACGCCCCAGCGGAATGAAGAGAAAACAGAAGGGACACTCGATATCACCGGTTTGGAGGGTGACGAACTGATGCGTGCGGTCGTCACGATGTACGTCAGTGGCTTCGACATCATCACGCTCGAAACCACTCAGGTGACCGCCGCACAACGCCGGACGATCCGCGAGGCCACCCAGGGACTCGTCGGCCTCGAAGTCATCGGCGAAACGTCGAGTCGCGTTCGGTTGCAGGACCTTCTCGACTCCTCGGAGCTGTCGATGCACAACGCGATCACGCGAATGCAACTCGTTTCGACGACGATGCTCGCAGACGCCGTAACGGCACTCGTCGAGGACGACGACGAACTCGCGGCCGATGTCGTCCAGCGCGACGACGACGTCGACCGACTCTGGTCTATGGTCTCACGGGTGTTCCGATCCGTACTGCGCGATCCCTCGGCGGTGGCCAGCATTGGACTCGACCGAGAGACCTGCTTCGACTACCACTCGAGCGCTCGCCAACTCGAACGGATCGGCGATCACGCCACCAAGATTGCCACGCACGCCGGGACGCTCGGTTCTCCGCCGGACGCCGCCGCCGAGGCGATTACTGAACTCCACGCAGAGGCGACCGAGATCGTAGAGATGGCCATCGAGGCGCTCTTGGAGGACGAATCAGAACGCGCGACGAAACTCGCGAACGACGCCCGACAGCGTGTGACTCGCATCGACGAACTCGCGCGGGCCGTCGACGATACCATCCGGGAGCTCGAACCCCAACAGGCGCAACTGCTCGGATTGATCGTCGACTCGCTGTCCAGAAGCGCCGACTACGGGGGGAACGTCGCCGAAACGGCGCTCCAAAACGCCGCACCGCGACCGTAGCCGCTGATTTCACCGAAGCAGTTCGTCCGCGATCGTCTCCGGGTCGAGCAACGCAGGGTCGACGATATGGCCGGCTTGTCCCCTGATAAACTCGGGTACAGAGTCGTGGGCGTAGATGACGATCCGAAGCGCAGGGTTACACTCGAGGGCGACGGTCACCGACGTCGCCAATCCGGCGTCGGTCACCACGAGAATGTCGGCGTCCTCGACACCGGCGGCTTCGAGCGAGGGCCGGTCCGCCGTTCCCTCGGCGTAGCTGACCGTCGCACCCTGGGTCTCGAGGGCGGCACCGATCCCGTCCGGGTCGCCGCCTGCCACGATGACTTTACTCATACTCGATCGTTGCCGGAGGTTTGTGCGTCACGTCGTAGACGACGCGGGAGACGTTCTCGTTTTCGCCGGTTATTCGCGATTGGATTCGCTGCAGTGTCGCCCAGTCGACCTCCTGTGCCCGGGCGGTCATTCCGTCGCGCGATTCGACGGATCGAACCGCGACGACCCAGCCGTGCACGCGGTTGTCGCCCTTCACCCCGGTCGCCTTGCCGAGAACGGCCGCGAGCGCCTGCCACGGCTCGTGTTCCGCTAGTTCCTCCTCGACGACGTGGTTCGCCTCTCGGGCCACCTCGAGTTTTCCTTCCGTCACTTCGCCGAGAACGCGGACGGCGAGTCCGGGGCCGGGGAACGGCATTCGCTCCGAGACGATCTCCTCGAGGTCGAGCGCGCGCGCGACCTCTCTGACCTCGTCTTTGTACAGGTCACGCATCGGCTCGACGATCCCCTCGAAATCGATGACGTCGGGCAAACCACCGACGTTGTGGTGCGATTTGATCGTCCCTTCGCTCTCGATCCGATCGGGATAGATCGTCCCCTGCACCAAGTAGTCGGCATCGACTTCGCGGGCGACCGTCTCGAACTCGCGGATGAACCCCTCGCCGATCACGTGCCGTTTCTTCTCGGGGTCGACGACGCCCGAGAGGGCGTCGAGGAACCGTTCGCGCGCGTCGACGACCCGGAGGTTCTCCATGTAGGAGAACGTCTCGCGGATCTCCTCGGTTTCGCCCTTACGCATCAGACCCGTGTCGACGTAGACCGGCGTCAGTTGATCGCCGACGGCCTCGTAGGCGAGCGCCGCGGCCGTCGAGGAATCGACGCCGCCCGAGAGGGCGATGATCGCGTTCGAATCGCCGATCGCCTCGCTGATCTCGGTGACCTTCTGCTCGATGAACGACTCGGTGTCGACCATCAGACCGTCACCTCCTCGTGCTCCGTCTCCTCGGATTCGAGGATCGTCTCGACGAGACTGACGAACGGCGGCGAGGCCCGCCCGGGCCGCGAACGAAACTCGGGGTGGAACTGCGTTCCGAAAAAGAACTCGTTGTCCGGTAACTCGAGGATCTCCATTCGATTCTCCGCCCGGCCCGAAAAGACCAGTCCGGCGGCTTCGAGCTCCTCGATGTACTCCGGATTGACCTCGTAGCGGTGGCGGTGGCGTTCGGTACACGAGGTCGAATCGTACACCTCGTGAGCCAACGTTCCCGGTTCGATGTCCGTCTCGTGGGCACCGAGTCGCATCGTTCCGCCCATATCTTCGACTTCGTACTGTTCGGGCAGGATGTCGATCACGGGGTGAGCAGTCGTATCGTCCATCTCTGCGGAGTGGGCGTCTTCGTACCCACAGACGTTCCGCGCGAACTCGACGACGGCCATCTGGAAGCCGAGACAGAGACCGAGGAACGGTACATCGTTCTCGCGAGCGTATCGGACTGCCTTGATCTTGCCGCCCATCCCGCGGGCTCCGAACCCGCCGGGAACGATGATCCCGTCTGCGCGTTCGAGCCGATCCGCGTGGGCGTCGTCCATCTCGTCGGCGTCGACCCACAGCACGTTGACCTCGGTGTTCGCCTCGAAGCCGGCGTGTTTCAACGACTCGTGAATGGAGAGGTAGGCGTCCTCGAGGGCGTACTTGCCGACGAGTGCGATATCGATCTGGCCGGTCGCCTCCCGGGTGACGATCTCGCGCCACTCGTTTTGTCGATCCGCCTTCGGAATCGCCTCGTCCTCGAGGCCGAGTCTCGACATGACGTACTCGTCGAGTCCCTCGTCTTCGACCATCAGCGGGACGTGATAGATGTCCTCGACGTCGGGGTTCGAGAAGACGGCGTCGACCGGCACGTCACAAAAGAGTGCGATCTTCTCCTTCGTTTTCAACTCGAGTCGGTCGTCACAGCGGCCGACGAGGACGTCGGGCTGGAGTCCGATCGAGCGGAGTTCCTTGACGGAGTGTTGGGTCGGTTTCGTCTTCTGCTCGCCGTTTTTCGAGTACGGAACGAGCGTGACGTGCGTGAACAGGATGTCCTCGTCGTCCTCCTCGTGGGCGAACTGTCTGAGCGCTTCGAGGTAGGGCATCCCCTCGATATCGCCGACGGTACCGCCGACTTCGATTATACAGACGTCGTGTCCCGCCGCGGCCTCTCGGATCCGACGTTTTATATCGTCCGTGATGTGGGGGATGATCTGAACGGTCTTGCCGAGATAGTCGCCGGCGCGTTCCTTTTCGATCACGTGGCGGTATGTCTTACCCGTCGTGACGTTGTGATCGAACGTCATGTCGATGTCGAGGAATCGCTCGTAGTTTCCGAGGTCGAGGTCGACCTCCCCGCCGTCTTTCAGGACGTACACCTCGCCGTGTTGGTAGGGGTTCATCGTTCCCGCATCCACGTTGAGGTACGGATCGATCTTCACGGCCGTCACGTCGAATCCGGCGTTGGCGAGCAGGCGTCCGGTGCTCGCCGCGGTGATGCCTTTGCCCAATCCGGACATCACACCGCCGGTGACGAAAATGAATTTTCTCCCGAGAGTGGGATCGTAGTCAGTAAGTTCCGTCGGCATACCGACGGTGCGCAAGCGTCGGACAAAACAATTTCGAACGACCTTTTTGTACGCACTAGCGATCGCGGGCCGTCTGAGCGCGATCGCCCCCGCGACCAAAACCCGCCCAGAATCCAACGGATTCTGATGCGTGATTCGAGAGACGCCCACGTCTCTCGTCGTCCCGAAAAGCGCGTACCCTTTCGGGTAACCGGGTCAGAGCTTTGCTCTGAGGAACGTCGCTGAAAGATAGCGCGTACGTTCTTCGGCCGCACTCGGAGTGGTTCGAGCCGTCATTGGGCGTCTTTCCCCCGCCAAGAGAGCGCGCCGCACGCTCCCGAGCGAACCGCCTTCGAGCGACCTTCGGACGCCCTTCGACGGAGGCTCGTATTTCGGCTCACTCATCGATCCCCTTGCGAATCGGCTCGCGAGCCCAGTAGGCCATCTGCATCGGTAAATCCTCACGATCCGTTTCGGGGTCTTCCGGGAGGGTCCGG
The DNA here is from genome assembly GCF_046483325.1 of Natronomonas sp. Taxonomy (GTDB): domain Archaea; phylum Halobacteriota; class Halobacteria; order Halobacteriales; family Haloarculaceae; genus Natronomonas. The sequence goes on from NZ_JAWODL010000042.1 coordinate 92,339, forward strand.
GGATCCCCAGCCGCCTCCCGCGCAACGACCCCGAGCACGAGCGCATCGAGGACGTCGTCGATTTCGACGCCGTCCGCGCCCGGCGTATCCGCTAAATCAGTTGTAATGTCTCGGAGTAACGTTCCCGGTTCATCCACCACCGTCTCGAGTGCTTCCAGACGCTCGCCGACGCCAGCAGCCGTCTTTTTCGAATGTCGAAGTCGGCGACCCAAAAGGCCGCGGAAACACACTTCGGGGTGTGATTCAATTACCACTTCTTTGGCCCGTTCATCTCCACGTAGCACTGAATCGACTTCCCCGATCCCTTCTGCGATATGATACGACTGGGTCGACAATCCCTTCCCGATGTCTGTTTCGTTTCGCCTCGCAACCTCGTCGTAGTGAGCTCCGTGTGAATATACGTCAGCGGCGACGTTTCGCGACGGAACCGGGAAGACGCTGGACGGTCGACCAGTCATCGAACGGGCTAGCGAATCGACCGTCTCGCGCTGCACTACCGTTTCACCGTCATCCGGAAGGCCGATCGGTACATCGATAAACACGTCCTCGAGCGATCGATGCTCGTCCCAAAACGCTCGGAAGTCGCCTTCGAGAACACAGTTCGAGTACGAACCTTGCTCAAATATGACCGCTAACCACATCCCTCCCGCCCAATCGACGCCGGCAACAGTTCGCTGTCTCATAGCTATATCGCACCTGGTTTATTCATAGGTGTTTTTAATAACCCACCCCGTCGTTTATTACCCCGTTTTTGAACCCGGCCCCTCTCTATATACTCAGCAGTTCTGCGACCAGTTCGCCGACCTTTTTTTCCTGCCCAACGAAGTGGTGGTCCGCGCTCACCACTTCGACGCGGCCGCCGCGCTCTCGAACCCGCTCTGTGACCGCCTCGGCGTCGACGGTCGTATCGCGCTCGCCGTAGACGATGCCGACGGGGCAGTCGATCTCTTCGATCGCGGCGACCGCGTCGATCTCCTCGGTGAGTCGTGCGGCTGGCGACAGCGCAACGACCCGTTCGGGTGGCGTTCCGGCGGCCGATTCGCGGGCGGCGGCGACCAACGCGAGGCAGCCGCCGAAGCTGTAGCCGAACAGACGTACCCGGTCGTAGTTGTCCGTCGCCCACGCGTACGCGTCTCGAACGTCCTCTAGTTCGCCTCGCCCCTCGTCCCACGGTCCGTAGTCGAATCGTAGACAGGCACAATCGAGCGCGTCGCTAACTGCTCGCAGTCGCGGATCGGTTCGACTGCCGCCCATCTGTGGATGTGGCGGACAGGCGACGACGCATCGATCGCTTTCGGGTGAATCGAGCGTCCCTCGCACGTCGCGGTCCGACGGAACGACGATCTGTTCGCTCATCGCAGGAGGGGTTCTCCTGTCATCGCGTCGGGTATTTCGACGCCGATAACCGACAGGAGCGTCGGAGCGATGTCGGCGAGCGTCCCGCCCGGTCTGACCGTTGGACCGCCGTCCGTGCCATCGTTCGCGAGGTAAATGAACGGGACCGGATTCGTCGTGTGTGCGGTGTGGGGGTGATCGGGCGTTCCCATGTCGTCGGCGTTGCCGTGATCGGCAGTGACGAAGAGGTGTCCGCTCGCCTCGCGAACGGCGTGACCGAGCCGACCGAGCTGTGTGTCGACCGCCTCGACGGCCGCGACGGCGGCGTCGAAATCCCCAGTGTGACCGACCATATCGGGATTGGCGTAGTTCAACACGAGCACGTCCGGGCCTTCGCGTTCGATCGCGTCGATCACGACGTCCGTCAGTTCGGCGGCGGACATCTCCGGTTTCCGGTCGTAGGTCGGCACGTCGGGACTGTCGACGATCTCGCGACGCTCGCCCTCGAAGACTGTCTCTCGGCCGCCGTTCAAAAAGTACGTCACGTGGGCGTACTTCTCCGATTCGGCGGCTCGCAGCTGCGTCAATCCGGCCTCGGCGATCGCTTCGCCGAGCGTTCGCTCGGGTTCGATCGGCGGATACGCGACCGGAAGGTCGAACGTCTCGTCGTATTCGGTCATAGTGACGAGTTCGATCGCCGGTGGATCAGTCTCGAAGGGCCACTCGGGATCGATATCAGCGAGCAAACGCGTGAGTTGTCGGGCTCGATCCGCTCGGAAATTGAAGAACACGACCGCATCGCCGTCCGAAAGCGCCCGGTCGTCGGCTCCGATCACGGTCGGTTCGACGTACTCATCGGTTTCTCCCCGTTCGTAGGCCGCCTCGATTGCCTCGACCGCGGATCCGGCTCGGTACGGTGCCTCCCGGTCGACGATCGCGTCGTACGCGCGCTTCGTCCGATTCCAGTTTTGATCGCGATCCATCGCGTAGTACCGCCCACAGACCGTCGCGGGGTTTCCGGCTCCGTGTTCGGCGACCGTCGCTTCGAGCTCGGAGAGGAACGTTGCTCCGCTTTTCGGTGCCGTATCGCGGCCATCGGTGAAGGCGTGCGTCACCGCATCGATGCCCCGATCCGCGGCGAGTTCGATCAAGGCGTGAAGGTGTGCCTGATAGGAGTGGACCCCGCCGTCGCTCACGAGCCCCATGAGGTGAACTCGGCCGTCGTGAGCGTCCGCGTACCAGAATGCTCCATCGATCGACTCGTTGTCCGCGAAGACGCCGTCGGCGATGTCGTCCGTCACCCGCGTCGAGTCCTGCTTGACGACGCGTCCCGCGCCGATGTTGAGGTGGCCGACCTCGCTGTTACCCATCTGTCCGTCGGGAAGCCCGACGCGTCTGCCGTGCGTTTCGAGCGTTCCGAACGCACCCGATTCGCGGAAGCGATCGAACACCGGCGTCTCGGCCGCCGAGACGGCGTCGCTCTCGCCGCCATCGCCGAGGCCCCAGCCGTCGAGGATCACAAGCGCGGCTTTCATCGGGTAGGCAAAGCGGCGGCGGGGGTAAGGCGATATCGTTTCCGCGCGTTCGTGCCGGAGTGTCCACCGGTCTCGGAAACGTTTTCCCGGGGCGGCCGGTAGCCCGATGTATGTACCTGCGGTTCATCGGACTCCTCCTGCTCGTCCCGCTCGTGGACGTCCTGTTGTTGGTCGTCCTCGCGACGGGGATCGGCCCGATCACCCTCGGTCCCGCGGCGACGGTCGCGATCGTCGTTCTGACGGCGCTTTTGGGGCTGCTCTTGGTTCGCGCGGAGGGTCGACACACGGTCCGAAAGATTCAGCGCCAACTCGCCCGGGGGGAGCCGCCGACGAACGCGCTGCTCGACGGCGCGTTCCTCCTGGTCGCCGGCGCGTTGATGCTCACGCCCGGGCTCATCACCGATCTGATCGGTCTCCTGTTGGTGCTTCCGCCGACGCGCTACCCGATCCGGGTCGCAGTCAAACGCTACGTCGTGACGCCGTATCTCGATAGCGAAACAGGCGGCTTCGCGACCGGGAACGTCTACATCGGCGGCTTTCCGAGCGGCGACGGCGAAAACGGTGGTTTTCGGGGCGGGTTCGGCGGTGCTTCGGGTCCCGGTTCCGACCCCGGTCGCCCAGGCGACGGTACGGAGACGGTCGACGTGGGCGCCGACGACTACGAGTTCGAGGACGTCTCCACGGATGAAAGCGCCGAGAGCGGCGATTTCGACGGAACGTCTTCCGACGGCGGCGACGATTCCTTCGGCCGATAATCGTGCCACGGCCTCATAAAGGACGCCCGAAAAGAAACGTTTAAACGACCCACGGGGCTACGGTGAAACGCGCCCAACGAACGGGCCAATAGCTCAGCTAGGTATGAGCGCTCGGCTGATAACCGGGAGGTCCTCGGTTCAAATCCGAGTTGGCCCACTCCCACCGCGAGCGGTTCCTTGCCGTCGCGGTACGTGGGCTGAACTCCCTTGGGCGCCCAACTTTCATTCATTCAATAGCTGAATAGAAACGAGTATTTTCGGAGATTTGAACCGCGTTTTCCACGCACCCAGTTAGCGGTTGTACATTTTTCTTAGCCGAAACACCATTCCGCTTGCTATCAGCTGTTACTCGCCTCTACGTTCTGCCTCTGTTTGATATATGAAGATAAGCGCCGATTCGATATTATTGAAGTTTAATCGAATTTAGAGAGGTATTGGAATTATAGAAGGGTGTCATAGAACAGTTCGCCTACCCCCAAGTCGTCACAGGGGTAAATCGTTCAGTACAAGTAATTCATTACTCAGCAACGTGTTCGATGATAGCGGTACCAACGACGTAAAACGGAAATAAGAAAAGAATCATCAGAACGGGGATTACGATGAATTCAGGCGTATGCCCATCTCCCGTCTCGTATACCTGTGCGGCTAACAGGAAAACGATTAAAGCGAGGAACAGTTCTGTTCGGTTCATACTGTTTCAAAAGAGACGAGATGTATGATAATTGCGCATACTCATTCTAACGCATAATTCACCGGCTCTGTTGAAATCCTTAGTGAGTTACAGGTTCAGTCGGTAGTTTGAGTAGATGCAGACCCTCCAAAAGTCTCGGTTGCTCCGATTTGTCGAGGAAGCATTTCAATTAGCACAACGTGCCGTCGCTCGATACTCCTCGAAGTTCTCGAAACAACGCTATACACTCCATCAGCACCTCGTTCTCCTCTGTCTCAAAGTTCGAAAGGATACAACGTATCGAGCATTCCTCGACGAACTCATCGAAATGCCCCGTATTCGGAGCATCATTAATCTCACTGAACTGCCTGCCCCATCAACACTGTGCAAAGCGTTCGATAGACTCGATATGGCTGTCTGGCGAGTGCTGCTCAGTCTCTCTGTTTCACTGCTCCCGACTAACGGCGTTGCGGGGATTGATGCTTTGGGATTCGACCGCAGTCACGCCTCAAAACACTACACGAAACGAGCCAAACTCACGATTCAGCAACTCAAAGTAACACTGCTAGTCGATTCCAAAGTGAATGCAGTCCTTGATTTACACGTGACGACGACACGAAAACACGATAGCCAGATCGCTCCGTCGTTGATCAAACGCAACCCCAAGACTATCGACATCCTGCTCGGGGACAAAGGCTACGACGACCAGAAAATCAGACAGCTTGCCCGTCAAAACGAGATTCGTCCACTAATTAAGCATCGTGAGTTCACATCGCTTCACAAGGCATGGAATGCACGCTTAGACGCCGATCTCTACGGCCAACGGAGTCAATCAGAGACAGTCAACTCAACGCTCAAGCGGAAGTACGGCGCGTTCGTCCGTTCACGACGTTGGTGGAAGCAGTTCCGTGAACTCACTCTTGCGTGTATCGTCCACAATCTTGACCAAGCAATCTAACGACCATTAAAGGGCAAGTAATGATCGGTAAGTGTGCCTCTTGCCAGATGTTCGTCAGAAGTGCCGTGCAAGATACAATGCGCCAATACAGTATCGGACCAAATTTCAATTCGGGTCAGTCAAATCGGTCAGTACAGAGAATGAAGACGACGAACAATACATATTCGTACAATACGGCTGATTTAGGTCGAACGGAGGAGAAGTCGATCCGATATTCTGTCACTCGTAGGCCTCGTACGGCTCGACCAACGTCAGGAGATCTTGTTCCAGTTCACCGCCAACAAACCGGACGTGCCCCGTTTCAGCCTCGAAGTCGATTATCCGAGCCTCCTCCAGTTTTGGAAGATGAGTATGGTGAAGTGCGATTCGGACGCGTTGTTGGTGTTCGTCTGACTCCAGGTTCTCATCTTCGTCCCGAACCTGGTCTGCAACGCGATCTACGAGCACATCGTATTCCAGTGTCTTCTCAGAAGCGTTGTCCAACGCGTTGAGGGCGGCGCGTCGGTGTTCGTTCGCTACTGCCGACAGAATCGTATCGGGGGAGATCGATCTCTCACGCTCCGAAGAACTGGTACCCTCATCAATTGACTGTATATTACGTGTCCCCAGCTCTCGACTCTCATCCATACTCACATAGCGTAGTCCCATCTGCCTGGCTCTGTCCCATGGTGCATAATGGAAACAGTCAGTCCATTTCCGCTGCTGACTCGGGCGTGAGAAGTGCGTACCTCCCGAACGTCCCAATGGCACGACGCAGTCGCTCCGTCACTGCTTGATCGGAAATCTCGAGCTCGTCAGCTAACTCTGCGGTCGTACACCCTCGTGGAATGTCGTAGTATCTCCTTCGAATGGCAAGCGTCAACGCTTCTCGTTGGGGCTCACTCAGGCCGTACCACGGACCGGCCTCCGGGTCCGTCGGATTATATATGCGGGTTAGCTCCAGAGAGATGTGCGCGGCCTCACAGCAGTCCTGGCACTGACTCAATGCCTCGCGGTCTGAGAACCGCATCTCGAAATTCCACCCTTCCGACGATCCAGTCGCACCCAGTATCTGCCCGTCGTGTTCCAAGATGCACTGAAACAGGTGGTCCTGGCTCGCATCCCAGTCGAGCCTGATTAGCGTCCTGTCGTCGAACACGTCCACCTCTGTGACGCTGTTGACAGTTGGATAGTGTTCGACGGCCTCGAGAAAGCCGTTTTCGACCGGTTCGTAGACCCAAAAGAGCGGCACGGTCACGTCCCCGCTCGGGACGAGCGTTTCCAGTTCGATGGCCGAGGCTTGCTCTAGACCGAGGATTTGCCCGAGTTCAAAATCATCGGATGGGATGCGAACCTCCGTTATCACACTCATACTCGCTTGTAAGACTAGATTGTCCGGTTGCACAAAAGGAGAGGACATGGTGCACCATGGCCATCCGGGTGCCAGAGGTATACCCCGCTCGCAGCGCACACCATCTCAGCCAGCAACGGTGCGTTGACTCGTCTCGAAGCCATGGTACACCACCCATGCCGGTTATTCGTCTGCCAGACGAAGGCTTTCGCATGGCAACTGTGATGGAGTTTACGAGTCCGGTAGCGGAGTTTCCGCTGGGAAGTGTGTTCGAGAACCTGCCGGGTGTGACCGTTGAACTGGAGCGATTGATTCCACACGAGACGCTGATTATCCCGTACTTCTGGGTGCGCGATGTAGAAACGAAGGATATCGAAGCTGCGTTCGAGGCACATTCTGGCGTGAGCAACATTCGAGTGGTCGATAGCGTCGAAGACGAGTATCTCATGCGTGCCGAGTGGGAGTCAGAGTACTTCGGCATCCTGAGTGCGCTTGCCAAGGCCAACGTCGTCGTGCTTTCCGGGATTGGAACGAAAGAGGAATGGCGGTTCGAGGTACGCGGTGAGAGTCAGGAGACAATCGCCGAGTTTCGAGAATACTGCCAGGAAAACGACATTCTGATAACAATCACCGCCGTCCACGCAATGCTTCCGATCCAGGGCGAGGGCTACGAGTTGACCGAGACCCAACGCGAGGCGCTGGTACTAGCCTACGAACTGGGCTACTTCGACTCCCCACGCGAGGCGTCGCTCGAAGAGATTGCCGACGAGCTCGGTATCACCCAGCAGTCACTATCGTCACGACTCCGTCGGGGACATCGACGCCTCATTGGAGCAACACTCGTCAGTTCGTCGTGACCGTTCGGGTAGTCTGCCTTTTAAATCTGCTGTATTATCAGTATCCCTGTTGAACCGACTCAGACGGCTAGAATCAGGCTAGATGGGTACAACGATATCTGGGGTTGGAGTAGAAGCGGTTGAGTACGCTCAGGAATCTGGGACTGTTCGCACCCGGTTCGATCAGGAGAAGACACCAGCGAGCATGGCTGTTGTCGCAACGCTGGCGGACGTAATGGATACTGATCCTGTAGAACTCGACCCGCTCCATTCCCCTGTTGACGCCGACGAATTAGATGCGCTCGTCCGCGTTCGCAACGGGACAAACGGGGATACCCACGCTGCATTCACGCACGAGGGGCACGCAATAACCGTACACAGCTACGGTGTGATCACTATCACACCAGAAAACGAGCTCACAGTGGAGAAACACGAAAGGGGGGCGGGAAGATGACGCCTGAGGAGACCTCGCTTGCGTCGAAGGAAGAATTAAACGCGGAGCTGAAAGACCTCCTTCGCAGGGCCTACGAGAGTGGAATCGATGTAGAAGGAGGATTCGAATGTCGGAATGGGGTCGAACATCCTGACTGGGACGTGATCGTCACCGAAGTGGAAAAGAACGAGCATTCGGAGTGATCGACTTCGATTCGAGTGTGGCCGAATCGGTAGCAACTACTTGACCTGTGAGTGACGAACGCTGTAACCAAGATCGCATCAAACGGGTACTCTCAGCGCAACAGCGGCGAGTACTACGTGCGCTCCTCGACGAGAGTTCGATGTCTGCTGACTCGATTCTTCGTAAGGGAGAGACTCTCAACTCCGGGGAGTACCTCACGATTTGTTACGAACTCCATCACGTCCTACTTCCCGAATTATCGGATCAGGGGTTCATCGAGTTCGACAGGTTCGAAGACAAGGTACGGCAAGGAATGAAATTCGACGAGGTACGTCGGTTTCTTGAACAGATCGATGACGACCATGACGAGTAACCTGGTCCTGTAATCGATTTGCTGCTGAATGCGCGCTTTGGGCTTGCACGACTACTTGAACAACTATCAGAACTGGCGGAACCCTCAGCGATCGATACGCACGCATAGATAACGGTTGCTTCGTCGTTGAGTGTCTGAAACGAACAGTGTTCGGCTGCTGCATTCCACCCTCTGAGTCTTGCATACCAGTACGAGTATTATTTATATCTGTTTAGTTTCTTCAGCACTCAGTTCGCACGTGTAGTGTTCAGTGGATTCACGTAAACAATTCTCTAAAGAAGAGGATTTCAACAGAGCCATCTCGACCAATACTGAAATCGGTTGGTGCTACAGGAGCTCATTTTCCGGCTATTGCGCTCCATGTCGCATTTGCTTCGACAGCACTCTCGAATGTGAGGCGAGCGACTTCTGGTGGGGCGTCCCCGCCTTCCCCGCCAGCAGGAAGAAACTGGAAGTCAATTGGGTCTCCTTCGCTCCCAAGGAGGGCCGTTACGGTAACGATATCGCCCGCCTCAGCGATGACGAATTCACGCCGGACGAGCGTCTCTCCGCTGGAAACGGGGGCATCAAGCGAGGGATCGTGCTTATCCGGGCTGACAGTCACTGAAACGTTCACTGTCGTCCTGCCCGTGTTCTTGATAATCAGCGTTCCACCCGGATACTCCGGGCTCTCGCTCTCAGTTCCGAACGGGAGACGTCCTGTACAGCCCGCAATTGATACACTCCCGATAATAGCACTAACTGTGCCGAGATACTGTCTTCTACGCACGTTCCTGTCTATTCAATCCGCATAGAAGTGTCTGGCGCTGTATTGACATTTGAAACTCACGGAATTGCTCAACGCAGGGGTTTCAGTCAGCACAGCGGTCGTGATATTAAAGATGCCAACCCTACCACTCGCGCA
>NZ_JAWODL010000048.1:0-3183 GCF_046483325.1 Natronomonas sp.
GGCCCGTGTGCGTAATCGGGCGGAGTCGCGAACCCGTTCCACCGGCGAGAACGACGCCCTTCATCCGTGCGGCTCCGTCTCCCAGTCGAACGGGATTTTGTCAGTGTCGTGTGGTAACCGTTCCTCGTCAGGATTATCGTAGTCGTAGAGGTTCGTTGGAAAGTTGACGAGGAAGGCCGGACCATCGCCGATGGCTTTGAATCCGTGCCAACACGCGCCCGGAATCCGGACCGCTCGCTGGTCGTGTTCGCCGATGACCAGGGTGGTTAGTTCGTCCCGGGTGGCAGAGCCTTCGCGGTCGTCGTAGATCCCGATCTTGATCCGACCTTTCGGGCAGATAAAATGGTCAATCTGCCCGCGGGTGTGTCGGTGCCACGCGCGGACGATACCGGGGTAGGTCATCGAATAGTACGCCATCGCCGGGTCGGGGTCGTAGATGTCCCAGTCCTCGCGGAACATTTCGACGAGGTGTCCCCGCTCGTCCGCGTTCACTTGTAGCGACCGCGTCTCGACTCCCTCAATCATGATCCAGTGACATGTTGGTAGGTGATATCAAGCCTCTTATCACTATCGCCGTGAGATCGTGTTTCCGGGCGGTTCGATGCCAACTCATTCCGGCGCACTGCGGTCGGACTGAGACTTCGGGGTCAAATCTCTGTTCGATCGGAGAAGAGATGTGCCCGATAACGGGAACTCGAACCTAGAAATTGTAGTATTCAATAATATAACTAATTGAGACTTTCACGGTTTTATGACAAAACAATGATTAAAGATCAAACCATTTTGTGAGGTGAAACCCCTATGAGTGTGCTCGTTTAGGCAGATGGTAGAGAGACGTGAGTTCCTGCGTGGCACGGCTGCGCTCACTACGGGGGGAGTAGCGGGATGCACGTTGCTCGATTCGGAGCCTGAGGGTACCAACTCGGACGCGGCTGTAGAACAGAACCTCAAAGCGGTACCCGAGGACGTGACAAATACAGCAATCGAGAGCGGCCGCTGGGATGACCCCGCGGTCTGGACGGAACAAGGGGTCCCCGGTGAAGACGCTCGGGTGCTGATTCAAGACGACGTCTCGGTTACGCTGCGAGGCGACACCGCTCCTCTGGACTGGCTTCGGGTCGACGGGGAGCTGATCGTCAGCCCGTCCGTCACCACCCATCTCGTAGCCGAGACTGTGATGTCGTTACCGGGAAGCAGACTAGAAATCGGGACGGCTCACGCCCCTATTCAACCCGACGTAGAGGCTCGCGTAACGTTCCGTGACACAGGCCCGATAGACGAAGAGCGGGACCCCGAAAGAGAGGGTCGTGGGCTGTTGGCACACGGTGATCTGACGATACACGGGGCGGAAAAGACGGCTTGGACGCGTCTGGCAGACGCCCCGACAGCAGGAGAAAAAAGGTTAGAACTGACTGAGAGGCCGACGAACTGGCAGGAGGGCGACCGTCTCGTCGTTCCCGGCGTCGTTCCGAACGAGACCCAAGACGAAGAGCGAACCATCAGATCGGTTGACGGGACCGCCGTCTCCCTCGACGCGGCGTTCGGAGCGGACCACGTCCCGCCGAAAGAGAGCCTCGACGCGTACGTGCTGAACCTGTCTCGGAACGTCGTCTTCGAATCGGAAAGCGCCGACACGAAACGGCGTGGCCACGCGATGATCACGTCCACGGGCACGACGGTCAAATACGCTCGATTCGATGACCTCGGTCGGACCGACAAGCGACGGCCGCTCACGAACCCCGTCCGGGGCGAGGAGGCGTCGGAAGACGGGTTAGAGACGAATCTCCGATCGCGATATCCGCTTCACTATCACAGGAGCGGCATCGAAGCCGAGCCGCACACCGCAGAGGGCGTCGTCGTCGACGGCAGTCCCGGCTGGGGCATCGTCAATCATCATTCCCACGCTCGTATCACGGACTGTATCACCCGCGACGTCTTGGGTGCGGGGTTCGTCGCCGAAGGGGGGAACGAGCGGGGTTCGTTCGAGCGAAACTTCGCCCTCCGCTCGGAGGGAAGCGGCGAACGAATCGATGACCGATCCGCGGGGGCGCACGGCGGTGACCCGCCGATAGACGACTTCGGACACGCCGGGCACGGTTTCTGGCTGCAGAGTCCGCTCGTGGCGGTCACCGACTGCGTCGCCGCCGGCCACCGGCATCAGGCGTTCGTCTGGTGGCTGCGCCCGCTGCTGGACGGCGACCTCGCCGAAGGGACGACGATAGAAGATAGCAGGGTCACGTATTGGCCGAACGTGCCCGTCGAGTACGTGAATCTAGAGCGTATCTCGCCGCTGTGGGAGGCGATACAGGAGGGTCGCTTCGCGAACGGTCGTCACAACGACCTGATGCGTGAGACGGGGAAAATACCCTCGACGTTCGCGCCGCTGGCGACGGTCTCGGGCAACGTGGCCTTCGCCTCTGCAGGCGGCGCCGACTTCTCTCGGCACAACTTCAAATGGAAACACGAGCGCTTCAGCGAATTCAACGCTATCGACGACATGACCGTGTTCAACATCGGTCGGTTCGTCGACGAAGACGGCGACGTTCACGAGCCCGACCCACCGAAGCATCTCCGAGCAGGTCATCAGGGCCGTGGTGGCAGTGTCGGCGTGTCCTTCCGATACACGTCGAACGTTTCGCTGAAGAACTCGTATCTGCACGGTGGCGGTACGGAGAACGGGTTCGCTCGGCCGTTTCACGATTATCTGTGGACGAACGTCATCGAAGGGTGCCGCTTCGAAGGTTGGGACTGGGCGGCAGTAACCGGCGAGCACCGTATCGATTGGATCCGGGACAACACGTTCGAGAACAATAACGTCGATATTCAGTGGAGCTTTGACAACGCTGGTCCGACGAAACTCGAAAACAACGAATTCGACACGCTGTTACACGAGTTCCAGCCGCTAGGTCAGAAAGCGACGGAGGTGTTCGAGTTCGATCAACGGAGAGGCGTACAAGTCGACGGCCGCACGTCCCACGTCGCTCAGTCAGTGCCCGATTTCGTCCCGTTCCCGGACGAAGACGATCTCAGCGGCGTGAATAACATCGAGGATATCGAGGGAGTCAGCGACGAGACCGCTCTCGTTGGACTGACGAACGCCGAGCTGATGGACGAGTACGGAATCGCCGTCGGCGGCGCTCTCATGCCGGAAGACGCCGTCGAGGAATCGTTCACCGAGAGCCG
>NZ_JAWODL010000026.1:0-57479 GCF_046483325.1 Natronomonas sp.
CTCGCGGCGCTCGACGACGCCGTCCGCCGCGGCGACGTGCGGTACGTCGGCGGCTCCTCGATGTGGGCCCACCAGTTCGCCGAGGCGCTCCACGCGAGCGAGCGCGAGGGGTACGAGCGGTTCGCCACGATGCAGAACCACTACAACCTCGCGTACCGCGAGGAGGAGCGCGAGATGCTCCCCCTCTGTGAAAAAGAGGGCATCGGCGTGATGCCGTGGAGCCCGCTCGCGCGCGGCTACCTCACCCGACCGCACGAGTCGGTCGACGCCACGCTCCGCGGGGAGACGGAAGAGCACCTCTACGCGCATCCCTACCGCGAGGGCGGCGGTCCGACGGTCAACGAACGCGTCGCGGAACTGGCCGAGGGGAAGGGGGTGAAGATGGCCCAGATCGCGCTGGCGTGGCTGTTCCACAAGGAGTGGGTGGACACGCCGATCGTCGGCACGACCAGCGTCGAGCACTTAGAGGACGCGGTCGAGGCGCTCGATATCGACCTCTCCCCCGCCGACGTGAAGTGGCTGGAGGAACCCTACGAACCGGTCCGCGTCTCGGGACACGAGTGAGATCCACCACCGACGCTTCACGAGCCGTTTTAACTGGAATTAGGCGCTAATTCCCCTTCCTCAAGGAGCAACGCAGGGAGCGAAGCGACCGAGTAGCGCAGTAGGGAGGGGATACAGCGCCGCACGATTCTCAAACACGTTCACCGCCCGACCCACAGGCCCACCGCTACCTTTATGTCTATCCAAAGTCTATACATCGGTGATGAATAGGTTTGAAATCGAAGGCGAGGAAGTCCTCGACGGAACGGCAAAACCGTCAGGCAATAGCGCCCACGTCATCGTTCCCAAACGCTGGCGTGGTGCTGACGTGAAAGTCGTCCGCGTCTCCGAACCCGACTCAAACGAATAGTCCATGCAGTACAACTACAAGTATCGACTCAACCCTACGGAAGCCCTCACCGAGACACTTCTGCACCACGTCGATACTTGTAGGCAACTCTACAACCATGTCCTCCACCTGCTCAACGAGGCAGACGACATCCCCGCCCGCTACGAGGTGCAGGGGCGACTCCCCGACCTCAAAACCTGGTGGACTGACCTCAGAGACGTTCACTCGAAAGTCCTCCAGATGGTCGTCAAGCGCGTCTACGACAACCTCTCCACGCTCAAAGCGCAGAAGGAGAACGGACGCGCCGTGGGAATGCTCAAGTGGAAACCGCCTCGGGAGTATCGGTCACTCACCTACAACCAGTCCGGCTTCGAACTCAAGAATACGAGTGGCCGGCCTACGTTGTGGTTGAGCAAGATCGGGGAGATTCCGATTCACCTCCACCGAGACATTCCCGAGAACGCGACCGTCAAACAGGTCGCGGTCAAACGCGAACCCACGGGCGAGTGGTACGCCACGTTCGGCATCGCCGTGGACGAGGATACACCAGAGAAGCCGGAGAATCCCGAGAGGGTCGTCGGAATCGACGTGGGGATTCTCACGTACGCCCACGACACCGACGGGTACGCCATCAAAAGCCCCGACTTCAGCGAGGAGCGCGAACGACTCGAACGCGCTCAACGCGACCTCTCGCGGAAGGACTACGGCTCTGGGAATTGGGAGAAACAACGGCAGGTCGTTGCCGAATGCCATGCCGACCTCAAGCGGAAGCGTCGGGACTTAATTCACAAGTTGTCGAACTACTACGCCACTGAGTACGACCTCGTGGCGGTCGAGGACTTGGATGCGAAAGGGTTGATTGAACTCCCCGGTAGCTCCCGTAACCGGGCGGGGGCGGCGTGGGGAACGTTCCTCCGGATGCTTCAATCCAAGTGCGAGCGCGAAGGAACGTACTTCGTCGCGGTTGACTCAAAAGACACGACGAAGGAGTGCGCGTCCTGCGGCGTCAAGACGGATAAGCCGCTGTGGGTTCGTGAACACTCGTGTCCCTCGTGTGGGTTCGAGGCGGACAGGGACGCGAACGCGGCGTGGAACATTCTTTCTCGCGGTCTCGAAGATATAGGAGTGGGTCACTCCGAATCAACGTCCTCAGAACCGAACGGTTCTGCTGGGCGAACGAGAGCTCCGCTCTCGTCAACGCCTGTGGAGACTGCGCTCGCTGTGGATACCTCGGTATCTGCAAAGCGCGTCGTGGAAACAGGAAGCCCCACCCTCAAGGAGCGAACCGCGTCAGCGGTGAGCGAGTAGGGTGGGGTAGTTCACAACACTCGGTGCCGCAGCAGGGGCGGTTTCCGGTTAAGTAAATACTCATCGCAGGCATCCCGTTGGCGACGTACCAGCACTTCTACGCGACGGTCGGACTCAATTGCCGAGTTCGAGCGAAATATAAAACGCCCCCGTCGCGACGATTACGATAAGAACGCTCCCAGCCGGGCAGGATACGGGTCTCGAACTAGTTACGCGACGTGTACGAGACCGGAGAACGCGGCGAGAACGGCGATGTTTTGCAAGTCCGTATCACCGAAGATATCCCCGGCGAGTCGACCTATCTCTTATGACTGGACGCCTGCGACGACCGGCTCGTCTACGTGGAGTGCCGCCACAACGGAGCACAAACCGGTCTCAACGTTCGCGACGTTCGCGAAGTGAGTATCCGATGAACGTCGGTTCCCTGACGCACGTACCGCCGCACGCCTTTTATCCGTACTCCCCGTACCTGGGGATATGCTCCGCATTCGCGGTTCGGCCGGCGGGACGGCGTTGACCGGCACGCTCTACGGGCCCGGCGAGGATCCACCGACGTACCGCGGCGCACCGGACGATGATGCGCCCTACGTCTGGATCTGTGATTCGTTCTACGAGGTCGAAAGCGGTGGCCGGATCCAGCGGATCGACGGCGAGGAGATACGGATCGCCTTCGAATCGCCGATGCCGCGGGGATTCGACGATCGCGATCGGGCGATCGAAGCGGCGCGCGCTCACATACGGACGCAGTTCGCCCGACTCGGAATCTCCGAGTCGGACGTCGAGATCGAACTCGTGGACGCAGTCGACGATCCGCTTCCGTAGCCACCTACACGACGAGCCCCCACCGCTCGTCGTCGTACGTCCGGTCGCGGTCCGCGTCGAAGCGCTGCTCTATCGCCCGCGTCAGGGCGGCTTTCTCCTCGCGGTTGATGCGGGCCAGTTCGTCGGCTTTCGCCACCGCGAGCGGCGGCCCTCTCTCGTGGGCGATGTCGCGGAGGACCTGCATCGTCAGCGCTTCGCGCGTCTCCGGATCACGCGTGAACACCGCCGGGGATTCGACGCGGAACAGGAGTTCCATTCGGGGGTCGTACACGCAAAAGAACGTCACCTCGTACGCGCCGAGTGCGCGCGATCGTTCCAGGCCGAGCGCGTCTCCATGAGTCGACAGCGGCTCGTCGACGCCACACCGGGAG
The DNA here is from genome assembly GCF_046483325.1 of Natronomonas sp. GTDB lineage: Archaea > Halobacteriota > Halobacteria > Halobacteriales > Haloarculaceae > Natronomonas. Next base: position 3,394 of record NZ_JAWODL010000026.1, read on the forward strand.
ACGAACCAGTTGGTGAACGTCAGCTGATCGGTCAGCGTCTCGCCGTCGTCGTCGGTGCGACGAAGGACGCGTTTGAAAAAGGCCGCGTCGTTGGCCCACGGCGCGCGCGCTTTGCTCCGGACGGCGCGCGTGATCGCCTTCGACCCGCCGTTTTTGACGAATCCGAGGAGCGGGACGTCACGATCCGCGAACCGCTCGACCAACTCGATGTAGCGCGCGATCACGTCCCGCGGACGCTCCTCCTCGACGAGCAGGTCCGCGAGTTCCGGGTGACGATCCGCCCACGCGAGTAGCCCCTTCGGGTAGATCGGACCGTCGAGGATCAACAGGTCCTCGACGACCTCCGCCTGTAGCGCGGCGTGGGATACCTCGGCGAGATACAGCGAGAGCGCGTGGACGACTGCCTCCTCGTAGCGATTGACGCGCGGCGCTTGCAGGACGCGTCCGCGGGAGTAGCCGCCGTCGAATCCGGTCCACTCGTCCTCGTCGCAGTCGACCGTGGGATCGTTCGAGTGCGCCGTCGTGACGACCGTCCGTGAGCGGTGCAACTCTAGATCCGACGGCACCGCGGCCATCGCCGCCTGCGCCACGTCGAGGACGAGTCCGTTGGTGAACGTCGTCGGGTTGATGGTTCCGGAGTCGAGACCGTGCTGAGTCGGAAACGGCGGATCCTGCAAGGCGACGTCCTCGATGTCGATTCGTCGCCGCCGCACCTCGTCGATCGGCTCGACGATGGGACGGCCGTCGTGGCGCAACGGATCGAGGAACTCGGAAAAGACCGTCTCGGCAAACGCGTCGTGCTCGGTCGCATCGACGTGTTGGTTGATCCGGCCCGCGAGCCGCGCGATGCCGTCGAAGTGGACCGGGTCGAGGGTCATACTCGGTGTCCGGCGCACTGTCGTATAAAACGTCGGCTGCCCGGCTTCGCTTGTATCGGTCGTTCGTGCGATCGATCCCGGTTGCACCTCCGTAGATTTTTACTCATCTTTCATGCAAAATTCGCCGCGATAGCGGTACGCCTTTCATGGGGCCCTCCGAACGCGCTCGGTATGGGATACGACAAAATCGAGGTACCTGACGAGGGATCGACGGTCGAAGTCACGGGGGACGACGAACTCGTCGTACCGGACGATCCGATCATTCCGATCATCCACGGTGACGGGATCGGAACCGACGTCGGCCCCGCCGCACAGACCGTTCTCGACGCGGCCGCCGAGGCAACGGGAAAAGAGATCAACTGGATGCGTGTCTACGCCGGCGAGTCCGCTCGCGAGCGCTACGACGAGAACCTCCCCGACGAGACCGTCGAGGCGATCGAAGAGTTCAAAGTCGCGATCAAGGGCCCGCTGACGACGCCCGTAGGCGCCGGCTTCCGCAGCCTCAACGTCGCCCTGCGTAAGAAGCTCGATCTGTACACCAACATCCGTCCGACGTACCACCTCGACGGCGTTCCGTCACCGGTCAAACGTCCCGAGCAGATGGACATGGTCTCGTTCCGGGAGAACACCGAGGACGTCTACGCCGGTATCGAGTGGGAAGCCGGCACCGACGAGGTCGAGCAGGTCAAGGCGTTCGTCGAAGACGAGATGGGCTTCGATTCGACCATCCACGACGGCCCGGTCGGCATCGGTATCAAACCGATCACCGAGTTCGGCACCAAACGCTTGGTCCGCCGAGCGATCGACTACGCCCTCGAGAACGACCGCGATTCGGTCACGCTCGTCCACAAGGGGAACATCATGAAGTTCACCGAAGGTGCCTTCCGCGACTGGGGCTACGAGGTCGCAGAGGAAGAGTACGGCGACGAGGTCATCACCGAGGACACGCTTTGGGAGGAGCGCGACGGCGAGCCGCCGGAAGGAGCAGTCGTCGTCAACGATCGCATCGCCGACAACATGCTCCAGCAGATCCTGACCCGGACGGACCAATACGACGTGTTGGCGCTGCCGAACCTCAACGGTGACTACCTCTCCGACGCCTGTGGCGCACAGATCGGCGGTCTCGGTATCGCCCCCGGCGCGAACCTCGGCGACGGTCGCGTGCTGGCCGAACCGGTCCACGGCTCCGCGCCGAAATACGCCGGCCAGGACAAGGTCAACCCGACCGCGATGATCCTCTCGGGCCGTCTCATGCTCGATTTCATGGGCTGGGGCGACGCCGCGGACCTCGTCCGCGACGCCGTCGAGCAGACGATCGTCGACAAGAAGGTCACCTACGACATCGAGCGACAGATCGAAGGCGGCGAGAAACTCGCGACCAGCGAGTACGCCCAAGAGGTCGTCGAGAACATACACGAACTGGCCTGATCGGTCGCCGAACCGTCTAATTCGGTATTTTTGCGTGTCGGTGCGGTGGATAGCTCGACGGACTGAACGCCACTCGAAAATCGGGTAGCGGTCTTGGCGAGTCCGGCCCGTGTCGATCTCTATTCTGCCCAGTCGGGGTCGGTACGCGGCGGCGAGAACACGTCGACGCCTCGAACTGGCACGTCGCCCCGATTTTCGGCCGAATGCGGTTCCTCACCCTGGATGGTGAACGAATCGCCGGCTTCGACGACGACCGTTTCGCCACCCGAAATAAACGTCAACTCGCCCTCGTAAACGAAGCCGGTCTGTTCGTGATGATGGCTGTGTTCGGGAACCGTCGCCCCGGGCTCGATCTCGAAGCGTTGCATGCTCGTGTGCTCGCCCGACGCGAGCAGTTCGAGATAGACGTCTTCGACCGGTTCTGCGGCCTCCACGTCGGACGATCTGACTCGATCCATGTCGAGGCGTTCGCGCCCTGATCACTAAAGAATCGGTGACCGGACCGGTTGGATCAGTACGATTTGGCGAAGTACGCCGTCTCTTCGGCCCCGTCGTCACAGATCCCACAGGTGTCGTGGACCGGTTCTTCGTCGTCGAGCGGTAGCATCACGATCTCGGCTGCGATCTCGTCTTTGATAACGGCTTCACAGTCCTCATCACCACACCAACCGGTCTTGACGTAGCCGCCGTAGCGGCCGATCGTCCCGAGGATCTCGCCGCGACCGTGGGCCTCGCGGACGTTCTCTTCTAAATTCTCCTCGGCGGCCGCGTAGAGCTTGGCGTAGACCGTATCGAGGGCGTCGCGGACCGCATCGCCGATCTCTTCGCGCGAAACGACCTCGTTCTCGCCGTCGGGACGGTGGACCAGCGTCGCCTCGCCGTCGTCGACTTCGTGGGGCCCGATTTCGATGCGAAGCGGGACGCCGTTCAGCTCGTGTTCGTTGAACTTGAATCCGGGGTTTCGCCCGTCGCGGTCGTCGTAGTCGACGCGGAACTCCCCGTCGAGTTCGGCCGCGAGATCCGCGGCGTACTCTTTGACCGCGTCTTCGGTGTCCGCCTGCCAGATCGGGACGACGACGACCTGCGTCGGCGCGAGTTCGGGCGGGATGACGAGTCCCTGATCGTCCGAGTGCGTCATGATGAGCGCGCCGAGCGCGCGCCAGGAGAGCCCCCACGATGTGGTGTGGGCCGTCCGCTCGATCTCGTCCTCGTCGGTGTACTCGATGCCGAACGCCTCGGCGAAGGACGTTCCGAGGTGATGGCTCGTCCCCGCTTGGACGGACTTGCCGTCGGGCATCAACGCCTCGATCGTCGTCGTCGTGTGCGCGCCGGGGAACTTGTCGTGTTCTGGTTTCCGGCCCAACATTCCGGGGATCGCCATAACGTCCTCGTAGAGGCGCTCGTACTGGTGTAGCCGCGTCATCATCTCTTCCCAGGCGTCCTCGTGTGTCGCGTGTGCGGTGTGGCCCTCCTGCCAGAGGAACTCCTTGGTCCGGAAGAACGGCTTCGTCTCCGTCGCCTCCCAGCGGACGACCGAACACCACTGGTTGAGCCGCATCGGTAGATCTCGGTGGCTGCGGACCCACTGGGCGATAAAGGGCGTGATGATCGACTCGGAGGTCGGTCGAACGGCGAGTCGTTCCTCGAGTTCGTCGTGCCCGCCGTGGGTCACCCACGCGACCTCGGGATCGAACCCCTCGACGATGTCCTTCTCCCGTTCGAGGTACGACTCGGGGATGAACATCGGGAAGTAGCTGTTCTGAACGCCGGTCTCTTTGAACCAGCCGTCGAGATACCCCTGTAACCGCTCCCAGAGGGCGTAACCACGAGGACGGGTGATGATGAACCCACCCATCGGTGCGTAGTCGGCGAGGCCGGCCTTTTGGACGACCTCGGCGTACCATTCGCCGGGATTGTGTTCCTTGCTTTCCGTGATTCCGAGTTCTTGTTCGCTCATGTGTTATGTCGTGGTCGCGTTCGGTCTTCGCGGATAATCGAACGGACGCGCGCTGGTCCCCGTTCGGCGGCGCGCCTTTATATTCTGTCGGGATCCGTCGGCGACGCACGTGGCGCCGCGGGTTCACCCGCGGCCGATGCGGCCCGACGCCCGCCCACGCGATACAGGGCCCGTAGAACGCGGAAACGACTGTTCCATCCCGTGACGCCACGCCAACGCCCGACGCCGGCTTCGCCGAACCCGAAACACCCTTTAGGCTTCTAATTATATCTAATTACAGATCATGAGCGAGTTCCCGGAGTACGTCGACGTATCGTACACCGACGGTGAGGGCGAATCCGCCGAGGACTACCCCACACTGGAGGACAAAATCGAGAAGGCGATCGAAGTGGTCGCGACCGGTCTCGAGGAGTACGAAAACCCCGCTATCATGTGGACCGGCGGAAAGGACTCGACGCTGACCCTGTACTTCGTCAAGGAAGTCGCCGAGGAATACGGCCTCGACCTGCCGCCTGCGGTCTTCATCGATCACTATCAACACTTCGAGGACCTCCTCGAGTTCGTCGATCGCTGGGCCGACGAGTGGGATCTCGAGGTCGTGTTCGCGCGCAACGCTGACATCGGCGAGTACGTCGACGAGCACGGGCTGGAACCGGGTGACGATATCGATATCGCCGCGTTGAGCGAACACAACCGACACCACGTCCGGAACATCTTGGAGTACGAGGAAGACACCTTCCCCTTCCTGCTCGACACATACGTCGGAAACCACCTTCTCAAGACCGTCGCGCTGAACAACACGCTCGAAGCGCGGGACATCGACGGGATCATCTCGGGGATCCGCTGGGACGAACAGGAGGCTCGCGCCGACGAGACGTTCTTTTCACCGCGACACGATCCCGAGATCTACCCGCCGCACGACCGGATTCAGCCGATCCTGCAGTTCGACGAAGGCGACGTCTGGGACGCCTTCTGGTACTACGTCGTCCCCGAAACCGTCCCCGAGTTCCCTGACGACGGCTACGTTCCCCAAGATTACGACGACTTACCGAACGGCCTCACCCACGACGACATCCCGGTCTCGCCGAAATACTTCGCCGGCTTCCGATCGCTCGGCAGCGAGATCTCGACCGAGAAGAGCGACGAGAGCCCCGCGTGGTTGCAGGACCTCGACAACACCACCGAACGCGCCGGTCGCGCCCAGGACAAAGAGGACCTGATGGAGCGACTGCGCGATCTCGGCTACATGTAAGTTCGGTCGCTACTCGCGTTCCGCCCCACGATCCACCGTCCGCTGACTCACGAGGAGGGCGAGTCCGCCGAGAAGCAAGAGCGCGAACGCGACGATATAGAGCGCGTTCGCGGTCGGATCGACGAGCGATACGAGCCCTAGGGCCGCCCCGAAGACGAGCCAGCCGGCACCCGCCAGCGGTTCGCCGCCGTAGAAGTGAATTATCGCCGCGGCGGCCATGACGACGGCGCCGCCACCGACGAAGGCCCCGTCCGGAAGGCCGACGAACAGATCGGCGAGCAAAAGCGGCAACAGCCCCACGAAGACGAGCAAGCGACTGTACCGAGTGGGTTCGTGTTTCATACGCCTCCTGGGGGTGAACCTCACAAAGGGGCTCCGGATCGCCGCATCCAGCCGAGGGTGCCGATCAGGCCGACGATCGCCACGTCATGAGGACCAACGCGGCCGCCCCGAACACCAGCGCGCCACCGCCCGCGGCCAGTGCGACCGTACTCGAAAACGCGGTGCCGATGACGAGCAGCAACCAGCCGAGCGAGCCGACGGCGTGAACGAAGCCGAGTCGGCGTCTCCCCTGCCGAACGTAGACGCTGCTCCCGATGAACAGTCCGACCGCGAATACGATGGCCGCGAGAACGGTGAACTCGAAGTCCGTCCCGGAGACGGTAATGGGATCGACGAACGGATCGGCGAGAAACAACACGACCCCGACGCCGAGACAGGCAACGATGACCAACGGAGCCGCGGCGATCTCACGCCGGGTCGGATCGTTTCCGTCCTCGAAGTCCTCGGGATAGAACCGATACTGGTCGTCGCGGTCGCTCACGATCGGCGCCCCCTGCAAGACGTCTTCGTCAACGCGTATTCGCACGGAGTCATCACAGTCGCCGATAGACGCCGTTTGAACGAGTCACCTCACCCGTCCGTCGGAGCTTTTCGAGCGTCCGCTCGACGTACGATTCGGGAACCCCGGCCGCGATCGCGTACTCAAGAACGTCGCTTTCGGTCGGCGCATCGAGTTCGTCCAACCCGTCGAGGATCACCTGTTTTCGGCTTCGCGAAGAGCGTCCGCGCCCCGCTCGTTTCCCGGCGGTCGACACCTCCTCAGGGTCGATACCGGACGCCGATAGAAAGTCGTCGTCGTCCATCCCGACTGCCTCGACGTCGATCGATTCGGGGTCGACGAACTCACCGTCGTCAGCCCGCTTTGCGAGCATCGAACTCCTGGCGCGGGCGGCCGCTTCGGAGGTGTCGGTCTCGGCGAACGTCCGCAGCTTTCCGAACTGGTGACGGCGCTGACAGCGCGGACACTCCGTCGTCTTCGGTCGCCCCTCGACGATCCAAAGGGCGTGACAGTCCCGGCAGCCAACGACCGAATACATGTCCACAAATTCGCGTCCCGCCAGTTGAATCTGCCGCTCCCGAAGCGATAGATACACCGTGTTTTCCATTCCGGCGTAAAATATAATGATTCTATATATCGAGATCAATTACATAATATTTCCTTGTATGGAATAAACCTACCATTATACTTTGAGGGGAAGCCTCTTAGTTAGGCACCTGATATAGCGACGTATGTCTGAGCCATTTGATCATCCAGCGAGCACCGCCGGGCTCGCTGATCCCGACGACTACCGCGCCAACTGTGGCGTCGGCGTCGTCATGGACCTCGACGGCGACCGGACCCACGGAACGGTAGCCGACGGTATCGAACTGCTCGAAAACCTCGAACACCGCGGAACGACCGGTGCCGACGAGCACACCGGTGACGGTGCGGGCGTTCTCTTGCAGACGCCACACGAGTTCTTCGCCGACGAAATCGATGACCTTCCGGCCGCCGGCGAATACGCCGTCGGATCGATCTTCATGCCGAAGGACGCTGATGCCATCGCCGATCTGCAAGACATCACCGAACGTCTGCTCTCCGAACACGGACTCGACGTGTTCGCCTGGCGGAACGTCCCGACCGACAGCGAGCCGCTCGGCGAGACGGCCACGGAGTCGGAACCGGCTGTAGTCCAGTGTTTCGTTCGCTCAGGACTTGACGATGACGCCTTCGATCGAGCGCTCTACGTCGGCCGTCGCGACCTCGAGACGGAGATGGAGACACAGGATCTGGACGGCGCAGCGCGGTTTTACATCTGTTCGCTCGACCGCAAGACGGTCGTCTACAAAGGGCTCCTGACGGCCGAACAGCTCCCGAGCTACTACCCCGATCTGCTCGACGAGCGCGTTCGCTCGACGTTCGCGATGGTTCACGCTCGCTTCTCGACGAACACGCTCGGCGCGTGGCACCTCGCACATCCGTACCGGACGATCATCCACAACGGCGAGTTCAACACGATTCAGGGCAACATCAACTGGATGCGCGCCCGCGAGGACGACCTCGAACACGCCGACTTCGGTGACGAGATCGAAACCCTCCGACCGATCATCAACGATCCCGACCAATCAGACACCGCCTCGGTCGACAACGCGCTCGAACTCCTGATGGCCGGCGGCCGCGAGATGCCACACGCGCTCCGCATGCTCATCCCCGAAGCGTGGCGCGTCGACGCCAACCGCGTCTCCGAGGACCGTCGCGAGTGGTACGACTACCACGCGTCGCTCGTCGAACCGTGGGACGGCCCGGCGCTCGTGGCCGCGACCGACGGCGACCGGATCGGTGCGGTGCTCGACCGAAACGGTCTCCGACCCTGCCGATACGACGTGACGAGTGACAACACGCTCGTCATGGCCAGCGAGGCCGGGGCGCTCGAGTACGATTTCGGCGAGATCGAACGTCGCGATCGGCTCCAGCCCGGTCAACTGTTCGTCGCCGATCCAGAGGAGGGACGCGTCATCCCCGACGAGGAGATCTTCGACGACCTCGTCGACGAGAAGTACGGCGAGTGGGTCGCCGACGAACAGGTCGTGATCGACGACATCGCCGACGACGAGGACGCTGCACCGCGCGATCCGACCCCATCGCTTCGCTCACATCAGGCCCTGTACGGCTACACCGAAGACGAGATGAAACACCTCATCGAGCCGATGGCCAAAGACGGGAAGGACCCCGTCGGTTCGATGGGCGACGACACGCCGCTCAGCGTCCTCTCACAGTTCAACCGCCCGCTGTTTACGTACTTCAAACAGCTGTTCGCGCAGGTCACGAATCCGCCGCTCGACTACATCCGCGAGGAGCTCGTGACCTCGCTCGAATCGCGTCTCGGCTACCAGCGCAATCTGCTCGACGAGACGCCCGAACACGCTCGACAGCTCGTCGTCGACTCGCCGATCCTCACGGACGCACAGACGAGCGCGATCAAGCAACTCGACGACGACCTCTCGACGTACGTCCTCGACATCACGTACGATGCTGATTCGGACCTCGAAACGGCCGTCGAGGACATCCGTGCGGAGGCGACCAAAGCCGCCCACAAACACGACGTTATCGTCCTCTCCGACCGCAACGCCGGTCCCGACGCGGTCCCCATCCCGGCGCTGCTCGCGACCGGCGGCGTCCACCACCACCTCGTCAGAAACGGGCTCCGAAACCACGTCGGGATCGTGCTCGAATCCGGGGACCCGCGGGCCGTTCACCACGTCGCGACCTGCATCGGCTACGGGGCCGGTGCTGTGAACCCGTATCTCGCCTACCAGTCGATCGCCGACATCGTCGCCGGTCCCGACGGGGCGGACGAACAGCGCGCGATCAGGGCGTATATCAAAGCCGTCGAGGACGGACTCCTGAAGACGATGGCCAAGATGGGTATCTCGACGGTGGAGTCCTATCAGGGCGCACAGATTTTCGAGGCGGTCGGTCTCAGTTCGGACTTCGTCGCCGAGTACTTCGAGGGGACGACGGCCCGGACCGAGGGCGTCGATATAGGAGACGTCGAATCCGACCTCAGAACGCGCTATGAGGTCGCTTTCGGCGACGATCCCGAACTCGAATATCAGGGCGAGTACGAGCACCGCTCCTCGGGCATGTTCCACGAGTGGAACCCACAGTCGGTCGGAACGCTCCAGAAGGCGGTCCGGCAGGGCAACTACGAGGAGTACCTCGAGTTCGCCGAGATGATGAACGACCAGACGGAGAACCTCCAGACGCTCCGAGGGCTTCTCGAGTTCGATTCCAATCGCGATTCCGTCGACATCGAGGACGTCGAGCCGATCGAAAAGATCGTCGAACGGTTCTCGACGGCCGCGATGAGCCTCGGGAGCATATCGCCCGAAGCCCACGAGAACAACTCCATCGCGATGAACCGACTCGGCGGAAAATCCAACACCGGGGAGGGTGGCGAACCGCCCGAACGGTTCGGAACGGAAAAAGAATGTACCGTCAAACAGGTCGCTTCCGGCCGCTTCGGCGTCACCTCGACGTATCTGACTAGCGCCGACGAACTGCAGATCAAGATGGCGCAGGGATCGAAGCCCGGCGAGGGCGGCCACCTGCCCGGCAAGAAGGTCAACGAGATGATCGCCCACGTACGGTACTCGACGCCCGGCGTCGGACTCATCTCGCCGCCGCCGCTACACGACATCTACTCGATCGAGGACCTCAAACAGCTCATCCACGATCTGAAGGCGGCCAACCCGGCGGCAGACATCAACGTCAAGTTGGTCTCCGAGGCCGGAATCGGCACGATCGCCGCCGGCGTAGCGAAGGCTAACGCCGACGTGGTTCACATCTCGGGGCACTCCGGCGGGACCGGCGCGTCGCCGAAGACCTCGATCAAGAACGCCGGCCTCCCTTGGGAACTCGGCCTCGCCGAGGCCAACCAGATGCTCTGTTCGACCGGCCTCCGCTCCAGGATTCGCGTCAGCGTAGACGGCGGGATGAAGACCGGCTACGACGTGGCCGTCGGGGCACTTCTCGGCGCCGAGGAGTACGTCTTCGGAACGTCGCCGCTCGTCACTTCCGGCTGTGTGATGGCCCGACAGTGTCACGAGAACACCTGTCCAGTCGGCGTCGCAACGCAGCGTGAAGACCTCAGAAAGCGCTTCCCGGGTGAACCACAGCACGTGATCAATTACATGACGTTCATCGCCCAGGAACTGCGCGAGATTATGGCGGAGCTCGGCTTCGAAACCGTCGAGGAGATGATCGGCCACGTCGAGGTGCTCAAACAGCGCAAGGACGTCGAACAGGAGAAAGCGCGAAAGCTCGATCTCTCGGCCGTGCTCGCCGAACCGGCCGGCGACGCCCGGTACAAAACCGAAGCACAAACCCACGAGATCGACGACGCACTCGATTGGGAGCTCATCGAGGAAGCCGCCAAAGCGATCGAAACCGGTGAACCGATCCACATCGATCGGGACATCTCGACGGTCAACCGCGCCGTCGGCGCGACGCTCTCCAACCGGATCTCGAAGCGCTACGGAACCGACGGCCTGCCGGAGGACACGATCCGCGTCGACTTCGGCGGCACCGCCGGACAGAGCTTCGGTGCGTTCCTTCAGGACGGTATCACGATGCAACTGACCGGCACCGGGAACGACTACGTCGGCAAGGGACTCTCGGGCGGTAAGCTCGTGATCAACACCCCGAACGATGCCCCCTACGAGCCGGAGAAGAACATCCTCATCGGCAACGTCGCCCTCTACGGCGCGACCCAGGGCGAGGCCTACATCAACGGGATGGCGGGCGAGCGCTTCGCCGTCCGAAATTCCGGCGTCAAGGCGGTCGTCGAGTCGGTCGGCGATCACGGTTGTGAGTACATGACCGGCGGCGTCGTGGCTTGTCTCGGCAGAACCGGAAAGAACTTCGCTGCAGGGATGTCCGGTGGCGTCGCCTACGTCCTCGATCGAGACGGCGACTTCGAGGAGAAGGTGAACTACGGTATGGTCTCGACGAGCGACGAACTCGACCGGAGGGATCAGGAGATGCTCCGACGGCTCGTCGAAAACCACGTCGCGCACACCGACTCGGACCGCGGCGAGTACATCCTCGACAACTGGGACGAGGAACTCGAGAAGTTCGTCAAAGTCATGCCCGACGCGTACGCCGACATCATCCAAGAACACGAGGAAGCCGACGTTCGAACTGAACTTCCGAACTCGGCGACACCGACCGCCGGACACGACGCGGCCGGGCAAGTCGTATCGGACGATTGATCCAAAAGGAACGTCGTTTCAGGCAGTTTGTGCTTCGTACTCGTCGGGTGAGAGGAGGTCGTCGAACTCGGCCTCGTCGGACGGATCGATCTCGAGCATCCAGCCGTCGCCGAACGGATCGTCGTTGACGAATTCCGGCGCATCCGCGAGGTCGTCGTTGACGGCGACGACTTCTCCCGAAACCGGTGCGTACAGGTCCGAGACCGCCTTGATCGATTCGACGACACCGAACTCGGTGTCCGCCTCGACGGTCTCTCCCGCGGCCGGAAGTTCGACGAAGACGATGTCGCCAAGTTCGTCCTGTGCGAAATCCGTGATCCCGATTCGGACGGTGTCCCCGTCGCGTCGGGCCCACTCGTGGGTTTCCAAATACCGGCAGTCGTCGGGTATCTCAAAGCGCATGGGTGTTGTATCCGCGGCGGGGTTGTATGGTTATCGGCTTCTCGGAGTGGTGAGGCGGTCGCGTTCGGGATCCGCCCGAACTGCCACGACGCGACCGTGATCTCGATGGCCCGGGCGTAGAACCTGTCCACGATCTAACTGCTTTCGGTCTCGGCAGCGCACGGGAGATACCCGACGCACACGGGTGGCCGACCACCGCCGTCGAGCGAAGCGATGGCGGCGCGCGGTTCGAAATCCGCAGTGTCGACATCGCCGACGCTCAGTAGAACGGGAGGTCCTCGACGACAGCTCGCTTCATCTCACCGCGAATCGCGATCTCGAGTTCGGTCCCCGGATCACTGTGGGATGTCGGCACGTAGCCGAGCCCGATCGCCTCGCCGAGCGTCGGGCTCATGGTTCCGCTGGTGACCGTTCCGACCTGTTCGCCGTCGGAAACAATCTCGTAGCCATGTCGGGCGATCCCCCGTTCGGTGAGTCGAAATCCGACGAGCCGTTCGTCGGGGTCCGTCGCGGCCGCGAGCGCGTCCCGCCCGACGAACTCGGTGTCGAGATCGACGACGAATCCCAGCCCGGCTTCGTAGGGCGTTCGAGGGTTCTCCGCCGCGTCGAAATCCTGTCCGGAAAGCAGAAAGCCCGCCTCCAGACGGAGCGTGTCGCGCGCGCCGAGTCCGCAGGGTTGACACTCGAGTGCGGTCCAGATCGCCGCAGAGGCGTCGGCGTCGAAGAGGAGTTCGACCCCGTCTTCCCCCGTATAGCCCGTCCGGGCGAGCAGGGAGTCGACCCCCGCGATCGTTCGCGGCTCGACGGTGAATCGAGAGACGTCCCCCGGAGCGTCACAGAGCGTTTCGAGACGCTCGATCGCTTCGGGACCCTGTACCGCTATCATGCCGTAGCTCTCGGTGGCGTTTTCGACGGTCGCGTCCAGGGTCCACCGGTCGGCGTGTTCGACCCACCGCTCGCACATCCGATCGTCGTTGCCCGCATTGGGGACGAAGAGATACTCGGCGTCGATCGTCCCGCCCGATCCGGGAAGCCGATACACTACGGTATCATCGAGCACAATCCCGTCCGAATCGGTGATGGTCGCGTACTGTGCCTCGCCGGGACCGAGTGCGGTGACGTCGGTCGTCGTCAGACGGTTCATAAGCTCCGTGGCGTCGGGGCCGGAAACCTCGAGCTCGCCCATGTGAGAGACATCGAACTTTCCGGCTGCCTCTCGAACGGCGCGGTGTTCGGTTCGGATCGAATCGAACTCCACGGGCATCTCCCAGCCGCCGAAGGCGGTCAGTTTCGCGCCGGAGTCGGCGTGGTGCTGCCCCAGCGGCGGCGTCCGGAGTGTCATGAGACTTCATGCGTGATCCGAAAGTAAGTATTTATTTGTCGAGGCGACGCCGAGACGGCGTATGGGACTAGTCGAGCGACTCGTCGGCCGCGGTCGCGGAACGAGGGTCGGTATCTTCGTCGACGGTCCGAACGTCTTCCGCCCCGAATTCGACGTCGACCTCGACGAACTCCGCGAGATCGCCGGGGGGGAGGGAACGGTCGCAGTCGCCCGGGTTTACGTCGACGCGAACGCCGGCTCGGGGCTGATCCAAGCCGCCGAAGCGAGGGGTTTCGAGGTCGTTACGACCAGCGGAGACGTGGACGTGAAACTCGCCGTAGAAGCCGTCGAAGCCACTGTCGACGATCGGATCGATACCGTGATCGTCGTTTCCCGCGACACCGATTTCAAGCCCGTCCTCGAAATCGCCGCGAAACGCGGACTTCGAACGGTGGCGGTCGCCCCCGGAACGCACGGTCGCTCGGACGCGCTTCGAAACGCGGCACACCGCGAGATCACCCTGCAATAACATGACAAGCATCCCCGTACTTCTCGGTATCGGTCTCGTCGGAACGGTCGTCGTCTGGGCCGGTTCGTCGGCGCTCGAGCGTTCCTCCGGCCGCATCGCCCGCCACTACGGACTGCCGCGGTTGATTCAGGGGGCGGTCCTCGCGGCCGTCGGCTCTTCGGCACCGGAGATCGCGAGTACCATCATCGCGACGCTTCGCTACGGTGAGTTCGAACTCGGGATCGGCGTGATCGTCGGCTCCGCGGTGTTCAACATCTTGGTCATACCCGCCTTGTCGGCACTCTTAGCCGATGGCACGCTCGATACCGGCCGCGACGTCGTTTATAAGGAGGCGCAGTTTTACATGCTCTCGGTCGCCGCCCTGTTCCTCATCTTCGCGCTCGCGGTCATCTACTATCCGACCGACGGCGCGGGGCTTCAGGGGAACGTCACGAGACCCCTCGCGATGTCGCTGTTGTTGCTGTACGGGCTGTATATATTCGTCCAGTACCTCGACGTCAGCGACGCGAACACGCCGAGCACGACGCTCACCCGTCGGTCGATTCTCACCCAGTGGGGGCTGCTCTTGGGCGGCGTCGCGCTCATTATCGCCGGTGTCGAGGGTCTCGTCTTCTCCGCGATCGGTCTCGGTGACGCGTTCGGCACGCCCTCGTTTCTGTGGGGGCTCACGGTCGTCGCCGCGGCGACGAGTCTCCCGGATGCGCTTATAAGCGTCGCCGCCGCACGGATCGACGAACCCGCGGTCTCGCTGGGGAACGTACTGGGAAGCAACGTCTTCGACCTCCTCGTGGCGATTCCGGCCGGTGTCATCCTCGCCGGGACGACGCCGGTGTCGTTCACCGCCACGGTTCCGATGATGGCGTTTCTCGTCGTCGCGACGATCATCCTCTTCGGGTTCGCCCGGACGGGCATGGAGATCACGAACCGCGAAGCGACAACCATGCTCGCTCTCTACGTCGGCTTCGTCGGCTGGTTGCTGCTCGAAAGCGTCGGCATCGTCGATATCATATAACGGTGCGGTTTTCAAACAGGAAGCCGAACCGGAGATCATGTACGACGGCCCGGTTCTCGACAACCACCTCCACCTCGATCCGGTCAACGGCCGCGGTGTCGACGCGGCCGAGGAGTTCGCACGCGCCGGCGGAACGCACCTCAACGTACTCAACAAACCCTCCTGGCATCTCGTCGGCGACGTCGACGACGAGGACGGCTTCGGTGAGAGCTTCGAGTTGACGATCGACGCAACCGAGGAGGCCGACGAACGACTTTCCGGGCGGGCCTGGCCCGTTCTCGGCGTGCATCCGGCGCTCATCTCGCGACTGCTCGACCGGGGATACGATCCCGACGAGGCCGCCGAACTGATGCAAGCTGGGATCGACGTCGCCGCCGAGTACGTCGCTTCGGGACCGGCGCTCGCGATCAAGTCCGGGCGGCCACACTACGAGGTCGACGACGCGGTCTGGGACGCTTCGAACACCGTGATGCGTCACGCCTTCGCCCGCGCCGCCGAGGTCGGCTGTGCGGTCCAACTCCACACCGAAGGAGGCGAGGACTTCGAGGACGTCGCCGAGTGGGCCGAAGCCGAGGGACTTCCCCGCGAGCGCGTCGTCAAACACTACTCCGGCGGTTACGTCGAGGGAGTGGTTCCGAGCGTTATCTCGCACAAAGACGAGCTCGAACGCGCCTGTGGGGGCGAGTGGCCCTTCTTCATGGAGACCGACTTCATCGACGACCCGGACCGACCCGGTGCGGTGTTGGGTCCGAAAACCGTCCCCAAACGGACGCGCTGGCTGGCCGAGGCGGGGTACGAGGAAGCACTCCGGCGGGCGCACGTCGAAACGCCGGCGCGGGTGTACGGGATCGATACGATCGCGACGCTGAGCCGGTGAGGCGTTTGAGCAGATACCGTTCGGTGTATCCCACCGACCGACGCTACTCGAAATACGGCATCACCCGTTCGGCGAACGCCTCGAGTTGTTCGTCTGCCTCCTCGCCGGTGAGACCGACGCTTTCGAACGCGATGTCGAACGCGATGGTCTCCCCGCCGAGTACCTCCGAAATATGCGCGAGCCGGTCGATGATGTCTTGGGCGCTGCCGGCGACGTAGAGCCCTCGCTCTATGAACACCTCCGGATCGAGTTCTCGGAGCTGTTCGATCGGATGACGACCAGCTGATTCCGGTAATCCCCCGGCGAACCCGAAAAATCCCAGATACTGCCAGTACGCCTTGATCCCCTGCAGCCACCGCTCGTACGTCTCTTCGTCAGCGATTTCTGTGTTGAACACGGGAACGTAGATCGAAAATCCGCGCTGGCGCGCTTCGTCCCACGGACGCTCGAACGCCTCCCCGTCGTATTCGGGCCGATGATCGGGCCACCCCGCTTTCTCAGCGGCAGCGTAGTAGATGTCGACCACCTTGTCGATATCCGTCGGATCACGCGCGCCCGCCAGATACGGATTGATACCGTTGCGTGCGGCGAACTCGATCGAACGCGGCGATCCGACTGGTTCCCACAGTTGGGGATGCGGCTCTTGAATGGGGCGCGGGAACACTGAGATCGCTCGCAACGTCGACTCTCCGGCGGTGACGACGTTCGGATACCCGGGGTCGAGATCCGTCTCCGTCACGGATCCTTCCTTCCAATCGATGAAATCCCCGACGTCGTACTCGCTGACTGGGTCGTGAAGGTAGGCCCGCTCTTGGGGGTGGTGCCAGCGAGTCCACGTCGGCGGCACGTCGTGGAACTGGTCGTGGTGCGTCAGCACGTCCTCGGTCCACGCTCGCCGGACGAGGTCGAACTTTTCTTCGAACGAGGCCCGATTCTTCTCGTCGTCCTGGATCGTGCCGCCCCAGTACTGCCCCAGCGTTTCGTTCTCGCGACTCTGGTAGCCCCGACCGATGCCGACCTCGACTCTGCCGTCCGAGATGACGTCGAGCAACGCGGTCTGTTCGGCCAACCGAATCGGGTCGTGCCAGCTAAGAATATTGGCCACCTGCCGGAGTTTGATCTCATCAGTTCGTGCGGCGATCGCGGTCTGCGATTGGAGAGGGTTCGGTGAGAGCTCTATCCCCGTGAGAACGAAGTGGTGTTCGGTGAACGTCAGCCGCTCGAAGCCGCGTCGTTCCGCCAGTATCCCGTGTTCGATGCGCTCTCTCGTGATTCGTTGACGATCTCGATGCAGTTCACGTACCGATGCGTCGGGGATGACGAGCCCCTCGTCCGCCTCCTTCAGCGGCACGTTCGTTGTGCCATTGTGCCATACCCCAAATTTCATACCAGATACAAGAATGTGTATCTGATAAACGCTTTGCCGTCCGGGATTCGATCCGAACTCGTTACTGCCGACGCCATACGTGCGATCCGTTCGCACGGTAGCCACAAGACATTTTTAAATCCCTCTCATCGGTTCTGGTGGTATGTCCTCCGAACCCGACGCTACGAGTCGTCCGTTCGTCGAAAGCGCCGTCGCAGGTGTCGCCGCGTGGGTGCTCGGCTACGTTCTCACGTATCTCCTGGTCGCGACCGACATCGAATCGTCGCCGCTCAACCAGTTGATCGAATTCTTCGAGGGCGAATCCCCGGTCTACGAGCTCGTCGGATGGGTGTTTTATAACGCTCACCTGGTCGACATCTCCTACAGCGGCCTCGGACCGTTCTCCCCGCCCCGAAGCTTCATCGGCGGTGACGGATTCACGCCGTTTCTGTACGTGATCCCGCCTGCCCTGTTGATCGTTGCGGGACTGGCACTCGGTCGATACAGCGGTGCGACCGAAGCCAAAGACGGCGCCATCGCGGGCGCGCTCGTCGTCCCCGGCTATCTCGTTGCGGCGATCGTGGGTACCGTGCTCTTCACCGTCGATGTCGGCGACGCGTCGGGGGCACCAGACCTCATCCCTGCGATCCTCATCGCAGGGTTCGTCTATCCGGTCTTCTTCGGCGCGATCGGTGGCGTGATCGCGTCCGTGACTGCCTCCTCGTCGTAACGGGGTTACAGATCCTTGGCGACGATCTCACCCCACGGCTTGAAGCCGTGTCTCTCGTAGAACCGCCTCGCTCGCGAGTTATCGTGGCTGACGTCCAACAGCAATCGATCCAGCGGTAACTCCTGTTCGGCCGCGATTTCGATGGCCCGTCCTAACAACGCATCGGCGACGCCGTCTCCTCGGCGCGTTTCGACGACGTACAGCTCGTTGACGACCGCCGAGTCCCAGATGAACGCCAGCCGTTCGGGCAGAAGAAAGATGTACCCGACTGCGCCACAGTCCTCCACAGCGAATAGCAGACAGCGCTTGTCGTCTTCGATGCACCGATCGACCCACGACAGCCACCGCGACCTGTACCTGTCGGTGAGCTTTGCGCCGTACGTGGCAGCCTTCGGCTCGTTGTCGGCCATCTCGCCCAGTTCGGTCTCGAACGCAGTTTTCAACTCCCACAGCGTACGGCGATCGGCTTCCGCATTCGGATCGTAGGGTCGAAGCGTCGTCTCACTCATTTACGTCACCGCTCATGTCTATACGCTGTCCGCAGAGGACTGAAGCTTCTTCGAAACGAGCGCGAACGCAGTGGTGAGTACGAAATAAAGCTGCCACCCTTGCACGGCGATCGGGAACCGCCGATCGACCGGTCCCGGCTCCGGATCGGCCGAGGGCTGGGCGGGGTTCGATACGTGCGTTTCGGCCCGCGTTCCGCCCGCTCCCGCGTCGATCACCCCGGATCCGGTTTCCGGATCCCGCGATATCTCGACGAACGTCTGAACGAACCCTTCCGTCGTCGAGAGGTACATCTCGCCGTCGAGCGTGTAGAATCGGTCGGTGAACGGCCAGAGAACGTTGATCCCCGCGAGGTGTGACCAATCGATGGCGATGTGTGCGAAGGTGTGGACGAAGAGCCCGACCCACGCGATCCGGACGCCGCGCGCGCCCCACCGATTCCGAATCCTCGATTCGGCGCGCGTCGTCTCCCAGTAGAGCACCGGTGCTGCGATGATCGAGATCATCATCGTATGCAACACGGTTCGGTGTGCGCCGGCCATGATCCACCCGATCGCGGTATCCAACTCCGGGAGAAGCACTACCGCGAGAACGACGGCGAGCGCACGACGATCGTAGAACCGGCCGAGTAAGCCGACCGCAAGCGAGAGCGCGATCGCGGCGTGGACGACCGACGACGGCATCAGGCCACCTCCTCGTCGAGTCGATCCCGACGCTCGATCAGATACTTCATCGGCACGGCGGCGATCGCGGTCGCGACGATGACCGCTTGCCAGCCGGAGTCGACCAGGTGGATTCGCCGCTCCCCGTCGGTCGGCGAAAGCGGCGATTCGACCGTGTACGTCCCGACTGTACCTGGGGATTCGATCCCCAATCCCCCCTCGCCGAGCGTGACGTACGTCTGGACGAGTCCGTCCTGCGTCGAGACGACGAGTCGTCCGAGGATCGCGTAGTACCGTCCCGAGATCGGATACAGGAGTGCGACGCTCTCGGTGCTGAACGCGTCGAGGCCGATCCCGGCGACGGCGTAGGCGGCGACCGCCACCCAGGCGACTCTGACGCCGTACGGGCCGTACCGATCGACGAGCCGCGATCGCTCTCGAACCTGGGTGTCGTAATACAGCCCCGCGGCCGCACCGAATGGGATGAGCACCGAGTGAAACGCCGCGTTCGTCACACTGAGGCCGCTGAGCACGAAGAGTGCGTCCAGGTCCGGGATCGCAGCGGCACCGGCGACGATCGCGAGCGAGCGGCGGTCGAAGGCTCCACCGAGGAGGGCGACGCCGAGAAGGACACCGACCGCGACGGTGACGAGTGTCGGCGGCATTGTCGTCCACTCGGGAGGGGCGAGCATAAATTCGGTGGCGGTTCGGATCGTTCCACACCGGGACGGACGGTTTATACGGTCCCGCCTCCACCTTCGAATATGCGCGACCCGCGTGCGGAGCTCGCCGAGCGAATCGCCGGCGAGGTGACGCTATCCGACGACCCGGGCGCGACCCTCCGAAAGTGGCGCGAGGAGTTCGACGTGGCACAGACGACGCTCTCGGACGAACTCGGCGTCTCCGCCTCAGTCATCTCCGATTACGAGAGTGGACGCCGGGAGAACCCCGGTATTCGCGTCGTCAGTCGCGTCGTACGCGGACTGTTGAATATCGACGAACGACGCGGGGGCGATCGCGTCCGTCAACACGCCAGAGTCGTCTCCGCGGGCTTCGATCAGGACGTCGTCTACGACCTCCGTGAGTACTCGGCGACGGTCCCGATCTCGCGGTTTTACGCCGCGATCGATGCGGCGTCTATTGTTCAGGGGAGCGCGGAAACGATCGCCGGCCACACCGTGATCAACAGCGTCGAAGCGATCAGACGTCTCTCCAGTGAGGAGTTTTACCGTCTCTACGGTCAATCGACCAATCGAGCGCTCGTCTTCACCGACGTAACCCGCGGTGAGTCACCGCTCGTCGCCCTGCGAGTCGTGACGCCCACTCCATCCGCAGTCGTCCTCCACGGACTCGACCCCGATGATCTCTGGGAGCACGCTCCTGCCTTGGCGCGCGCGGACGGCGTCTCGCTCGCAACCACGACGGAGCCGATCGACTCGCTGCTCGACTCGCTCCGCGAGTTCCGCTAAATACAGAGTTATGCCCGCTGCGTTCGTACGCCGGACATGGACACGACGACCGTCAGCGGCGTCGAAATCCCCTCGATCGGACTCGGGACGTGGCGGCTAACTGGTGATGTCTGCCGGCGCTCAGTTCGGACTGCCCTCGAACTCGGGTACCGGCATCTCGATACGGCCCAGGAGTACGGCAACGAGCGGCAGGTCGGCGAGGCGATCAAAACGAGCGCCGTCGATCGAGACGACGTGTTCGTAACCACGAAACTCGGGAGCAGAAACCGGGCGTACGACGACGTGATACGGTCCGTCGAGGAGAGCCTCGCGAAGCTCGATACGACGTACGTAGATTTGCTCTTGATCCATTGGCCGAACGTTATGACGCCGCTTCGGGAGACGCTCGCCGCGATGAACGAACTCGTCGATCGGGGCACGGTCAGACACCTCGGGGTCTCGAACTTCGGGATCGATCGGCTGTCGCGCGCACGGGACCGCTCGGAACACGGAATCGTGGCCGATCAAGTTCAGTACAACCCCTACTGGTCGCAGACGGGGCTTCTCGATTACTGCCAAATCCACGGGATCACGCTGACCGCGTACTCGCCGCTCGCACACGGCGCGGTGCCCGAGGATCCAGTCCTCGAATCGATCGGGGCCGTCCACGGCAAGAGCGCGGCACAGGTCGCGTTGCGTTGGCTCGTCCAACAGCCGAACGTCGTCACGGTCCCGAAGGCCACGAGTCGTGAGCATCTCGCCGCGAACCTCGATATCTTCGACTTCGAGTTGACCGACGAGGAGATGGCGCGGATCTATCAACCGTCGAAACCACGCGCGATAGCCGGCTTCGTCCGGAGTCGAGTTCGGGAACTCGGCTGTCTGTAGCCGAGTCCTCCGACGTGCGATCGCCCCATGCACCTCCCGCCTCCCTTATGGACTCGAAGGACGAACCGCTCGTATGGCCGTACACGACGACACGCGATCCGAAGTCGATAGAAACCTCTTCATCACCGTCTCCGGGCCGCCGGGATGCGGTGCGACCGCGCTCTGTCTTCGACTGTCCGAAGCCATGGGGTGTCCGTACGTCTCCGGTGGGGACATCTTCCGTGATCTCGCCGAGGACCGTGATATGACGCTCACGCAACTGTCGGCGAAGGCTCAAGCGTCCGATACGATCGACCGCGCGTTGGATCGCCGGCTGCTCTCGATCGCGGAGACATGGGGGACCGTCAACGAGCCGTTCATCCTCGAATCCCGGCTGGCCGGCTGGCTCGCCGGCAACCGGGCCGACCTCCGGATCTGGCTCGACGCGCCCGAGGAGGTACGGAAGGCTCGAATCAGCGACCGGGAGGAGACGGCCGCCGAGATGAGCGTCAGGGAGGTCA
The DNA here is from genome assembly GCF_046483325.1 of Natronomonas sp. Lineage (GTDB taxonomy): Archaea > Halobacteriota > Halobacteria > Halobacteriales > Haloarculaceae > Natronomonas. Next base: position 25,247 of record NZ_JAWODL010000026.1, read on the forward strand.
ACGAAGCCGGACGCTACCAGTCGTACTACGACATCGACCTCGACGATCGAACGTTCTACGATCTCCAGGTCAACACCGCCCGATGGAGCAAGGAGGGCGTCTTCGAGCTCGTCCGAACGGCGATCGAGACGTACGACTCCGAGGAAGACGAGGGGGCGTTCGAGACGTCGTCGGTCGACATCTCCGAATAACTCGACCGTCCCGGATCGCTCGCACGAAGTATCGTCTTTCATCGCTATCGACGCGCGAGCCGCCGGCTACGGGATACCGAGAACCGAAGAATCGAGGGCGATTACTCCTCGAGGAGAACCGCGTTGACCTGTCCGTCCTGTCCGGGGCGCGAGGTGACGCGCGCACGGCCCAGATCGGTTTCGATGACCGCGCCCTTCGTGATGATGTTCCGACGGACGTAGTTCGGGTTCGAGGCGTTCTCGACGACGTCCTCGATCGTCGCACCCTCGACGCCGTCGTCGGTGGCGACGCTCGCGACGTTCGTCTTGACGACGCGAACCTTCGCGTTCCCGCCCTGCGTCTCGACGGTTTTCAGCTTCGGTTCGCCGACCTGCGTCTCGGTCGGCGCGGAGCCGAGTTCGTGCTTGCGCTTTTTGCGGGTCGGGCGCCGCCGACCACCCGTTCGCTTCTTCGTGGACCGAGCGTGGTTCATATAATGGAGATGTCCGGGCGCGTACTTGAATGGCTCGGGTTGGAGCCGTCCGAGCTATCCGAGGAGGCGACACCGCTACTCGTCGTCGCGGTGCCGACGGAGCGCTTCCGGGATGGACAGCTCTCCCAGCGCGACCAGCCTGGCGAGCGACTCGTCGATCGACCGGTGGTCGTCACTCCGCTCCCGGGAGCGGTTCTGTATCATCCGAATCTCGCCGGCTGTCGGTTCGATCTCCCTTGAATCGATCACCTCTCCCTCGGTCCGGGCGATGTTGACCGCCGCGAGCACGTCGCCCATCCCGCGGACGCCTTCGCCCTGGTACGGTGTCGTCCCCGTTTCGTCGACGAGCTCGATGGGGCGTACGTCGAGCGCGTCGATGATTCGCGCTCCGCGAAGCCGCGCGCCGTCGCCGATGCGAACGAGCGGATCACTCTCTCCGTCGATTTCCCGTTCGACGACCGCGGCCGTCTCCTCGATCGGGACCTGAAACGCCGAGACGATGGTCTCTCCGGACAGCACGGCGATCCCCGGACGATCGCCGGGATCGACCCCGATGACCGTCCGCCCGCCCCCGCCGCGAAGGATCGCCAACGCTTCCTCGACCGCTTGATGGGGACAGTCCGGACCCGCTCGAACCGTCGGGATCGAAGGGTGGTCGTCTTCCGGGCCGACGATGGCGACGGCCGCCGCTTTCGGGACGTCCCCGTCGGGTTCGATCGTGGTAAACCGGACGTTACGGTCGCGTAACTCACCGACGACGCCGTGATACACTTCGAAATCGGCCGTTGCGACGACGATCACTGGTCCGCCGTAGGTGGTTCGAGAACTTAACGCCGACGCTCGGATTAGCCCACGAGCGTCCCCGCTCGGCGAGATGTGTGATCACGCTCCCCGGCTTACGTGGATTTTTAACTGAACGCGCCGAACGACCCGGTGTGAGTGAGCCGATATCGACGGGATGTGGGTCGGTCGACGCGCTGTTGGGCGGCGGCCTCGAACGCGGCGTCGTCACACAGGTGTACGGGCCGCCGGCATCGGGAAAGACGAACGTCGCGCTGTCGTCGACCATTCAGGTGGCAGCCGCCGGGGGAACGGCGCTGTACATCGATACGGAGGGTATCTCGCTCGATCGCTTCGAGGCGCTCGCGAAGGCGTCGGCCGATGGCGACGACATAGACGCGATCACGGGCCGGGTGATAATCTCCGACGCCGTCGACTTCGAAGAACAGCGAGAAGCCGTTCGGGACGCTGGTGACCTCTCCGAGCGGGTCGATCTGATCGTACTCGACAGCGCGACGGGATTCTACCGGCTCGAACGAGACGACGACGACGACGGCCGGACGCTCCGGACGGTCGCCAAACAGATCACGCACCTCCTCGCGTTGGCTCGACGACACGATATCGCGGTGCTCATCACCAACCAGGTGTATTCGGATCCCGAAACCGACTCGGGACGCTCGCGACCGCTCGGCGGGCATACGTTGACCCACTGGTCGGGCGTCGTCCTCAGACTCGAACGGTTCCGCGGGGGAAATCGGCGGATTACGCTCGAAAAACACCGTTCGAAAGCCGCCGGGGAGACGGCGCGCTTCAGGATCACCGAAACTGGCATCGAATCGGTCGACGACGCCGCCTAATCCGACGCCTGCTCGCCGCCGGGCGGACTGCTGGATCGGTTACGGTTGGCCCGGGAGGGCGGGGGATACTGCTCACCCAGCGACGGCTCCGACGCGTCGTCGATGTACGGACGCACACACCGATCCGGTTCGCGGTTGACGTGCGCGTACTGGTCCGGTGCGTTCGCGAGCGAATGGGCTGGGTTCTCACCGCTATCGATCTGTGCCGCTCGAAGCTCATCGAATCCGGCGATTCGGGCGCGGATCCCTCGCCAGTGGTGGCCCGTCCCGTTCGGAATCGTAACCGGATGTGGTGGCCGAGTGTTCGGACCGCGTGTCGCGAGGATAGCTCGATTGATGTTCGCGGCGAGACCATCGTGATCGACGAGGACGCCGACGCGGACGTTCCGCGGAGAACGCGCGGCGAGCACGTCCAATCCGAGATGAAGCGCGCGGTACTCGGCGACGTTGTTGTTCGGCACCGAATCCGGTACCGAAAGGCGGGCCACACACTCGCCATCGCGCGTTTCGATGACGACACCCAGTCCGCCGTCTCGATCCAGACGATACGAGCCGTCCGTGGCGATATAAAAGTCCCGACAGTGCGTGTGGGGCGGATGCGCAATGTGCGGGGTTGGCGATTCGTCGAACAGGTTTCGCAGCGCCGGCCGGCGATAGGCGGCCATACGGTTGGTTCGGTATCGTCATTATATAAATCTACGGTCGATCTCGCCGTCGTGGTTCGACGCATTCGTGCCGTCGTACAAACACCTAAGGTATTTCCAGCCCTATCAACCGATAGCAAATGGTCGACTCGTCCCAGCTTGCACAGAGCAAATCCATACACAGAGAGACCGGGAAGACCTTTTATTACGCGACGCGGTTGCTCCCGGAGCGGGTTCGTCATCCGACCTACGTGCTGTACGCGTTCTTCCGCGTCGCCGACGAGGTCGTCGATAATCCGAACGGGTCGACGCCGGCCGAACAACACGATCGATTGATCGAGATCAGAGAGGCCGCGCTCGGCCGCGAAGCGACCGACGATCCCGTATTGAACGCGTTCTCCGAACTCAGAGGGCGATACGGTATCCCCGACGAGGAGATCGAACGGTTCATCAACGCGATGCGGACCGACATCGAAAAATCGCGGTACGAGACGTACGACGAACTCGAGTCGTACATGCGCGGATCGGCCGCGGCGGTCGGCGTCATGATGACCATCATCATGGAAACCGACGACACTGACGCCGCGCTCCCGAAGGCTCGCCGACTCGGTGAGGCGTTCCAACTGACCAACTTCCTTCGGGACGTCGGAGAGGACATCGCCGACCGCGATCGGATCTACCTCCCGGAGACGACACTCGAGGAGTGCGGTGCGGATCCGAACGACATCGAACGGCACCGATTCACCAAGGAGCTGGGGACCGCGATCAAACGGGAGATGCGACGGGCCGAGGACCTGTACCGTGAAGGAGTTCCGGGGATCAAATATCTCCCCGTCGACTGTCAGCTCCCCGTCCTCACTGCGGCGATCCTCTATGCCGACCACCATCGGCTCATCCGGAACCTCGATTACGACACAGTCACCGAAACGCCGTCGATCAGCACCGTCCGAAAGCTCGTACTCGTCGCGAAGACGCGTTGGTACTGGATGTGGCACAAAGACCCGGAAGTCGTCTTCGCGAAGGTGAGCGAGGTTCCGGTGATCGAAGAAGAACCCGCGCCTCGACGCCCGGGTGACCTGCTCCCGACGGGGTAAGGGTCCGACACTACCGTCCGGTCGGCACGTCGAATCGGTCCGTCAGCCACAGGCCGTATCCGAACCCCGCCGCCAGTATCGCTGGGATCCAGTTTCCGAAGTACGCGTTGACGACACCCCAGAGGATGACGAAACTGACGAGATCGTCCAGCATGAACCGACAGTTTTCGAGCCGCTCGAAGAGCGACTCACGATCGAAGACCGCGTCCAGCACCCCGACCGCGACCGTCGCCGAGAGAACCCATCCGGCGTAGTTCGTCCACGGCACGCCGTAGTACGCGCCGCCGCCCTCGTACGCCCAAAAGCCCAGCGAAACGGCGGCTGGATCGAGTGCGAGATCCATCCCGACAACTGCGAGGACGGTGACCGGAACGCGAACGAGCACGCGTTCCGCATACGGCCCCAACAACAGTAGACACAGCAGATACGCGTTGACCACTAGCGGGAGAAAAAAGAGCGGGAGCGCAGCCGGAATCTGCCCGCCGATCATAGGCCCGAGATCGACCCCGTAGGTGAAGGAGCCGTACGGATACCCGGTGATCACTGCGACGAACTCGATCGCGTAGGTGTATCCACAGAGGATCGCGAGTCCGGCGACCCCCGTTCGGGTGACGAGTGGGGCGATTCCGGCGATGAGCGGTAGCCGCATCACGGCGATCCCGAAAAGCAAGAAGTAGGGGTTGAACGCCAGCGGTTCGGGGAGGAGCGCCTCCGCGGATGCGAGAAGCGTCACCGCTCCGATCGCCGGAAAGACAACCGCGATGGTGAACCGGTTATCGAGGACGACTTCGTCGAGTCGACGTTCGAGGCGCGCTCTGGCCGGTAGTCCGACGCTAGCCATACAGCATCACCCACAGCGCGCCGAGCGTAAGGGTCGCACCGGCTGCGGTGTTGAGTACCGGAAACCACCAGTAGGCACGGTCGACATCGACGCTCGAAACCGCGACGAAGGCGACGAACACGGGGTATATTCCCAGTATCGCGGCGAAAAGCGGGTGCACCGTTCCGAACGCGATCGCGGCCGCGAGCCAACACAGACCACAGTAAACGTACGTTCGCGACTCGCCGAGCACCGTCGCCGTCGTGTCGATCCCCGCTGCGCGGTCGGGATCGATGTCCGGGATCGCTGAGAACGTGTGCATACCCATCGTCCAGAGCCACGCGCCGACGATCGCGGCGATCGGGGGGGCGGTTTTCGCGACAGCGACGTAGGCGACGACTCCCGGGAGAACGTACAACCCGTTCGAGATCGAATCGAGAAACGGCGTCGTCTTGAAACGCAACGGCGGGGCGCTGTACTCGACGGAGAGAACGAGAAACGCGACCATCGCCACAGCACCGGCTGTCGGCACGAAGGGGACGAACGCGAGCCCAAACGCTCCTGACAGAACGATGAGTCCGGGAACGAGTCGGTCGTCGCGATACCGGACTTCACGCTCGTCTTTTTTCGGATTCTCGGCGTCGATATCGGCGTCGAAAACGTCGTTGATTCCGTAGAGAAATACGTTCGCGGGGACGAGAAAGTACGCGAACAGCGCGACCGCGATGGGTGCGAACAGTTCCGACGGCGTCCCGGCCGCGTAGGCGATGCCGACGACGACGGGGCCCGCGAGATAGGGCCAAAAGCGCGGCCTCGAAAGGCGGAGCAGGTAGCCCGCGGTGGTCTCTCTCGTCGGCAGTACGCGATCGATTGCCGATTCGGTCATACTGCGTCGTCGAGAAGCGCGTTAGCGGTGTGTTCACCGCTTATCAGACACATCGGTACGCCTATTCCGGGCGTGGTGTACGATCCGGTGTAGTAGAGCCCGGGACAGGCCTCCGACCGATGTGGTGGCCGGAACAGCGCGGTCTGCCGGAGGGTGTGTGCGAGTCCGAGCGCCGTCCCCTGCATACTGTTGTACCTGTCCGCGAACTCCGCGACCGAGAACTGTTCCTCGAAGACGATCCGATCGCGGAGGTCGACGCCCGTGTGCTCGGCGATGTCCTCGAGGATGAGGTCGCGATACCACGTCCGGACATCGTCTGTGTCGTCAAGCCCCGGAGCGATCGGGACGAGCGCGAACAGGTTGGAATGTCCGTCCGGCGCGACGCTGTCGTCCGTCTTCGAGGGGACACAGAGGTAATAGGCGGGATCCTCCGGCCACATCGGGTCGCCAAAGATCTGTTCGAAGTGTTCGTCCCAGTCGGTCGGCAAGACAAGCGTGTGGTGTTCGAGCGGCTCGACGTCGCCCTCGACCCCGAGATACAGCAGAAACGCCGACGGGGAGTAGGTCCGCGAGCTCCAGTAGTCGTCGTCGTACTGTCGTTCGTGTTCGGGGAGCAACTCGCGCTCGGTGTGGGCGTAATCGGCGTTACTGACGACGTAGTCTGCGTCGAAATCGCCGGCCTCGGACTCGACTCTGAACCCGTCGCGCCGGTTGACGATCTCCGTGACTTCGGCGTCGGTGACGTACTCGACGCCCAGTTCCTCGCCCAACTCGATGCAGGCGTCGACGACCGAGCGAAGCCCGTTTTCGGGATAGTAGACGCCGAGGTTGAAGTCGACGTGGCCCATCATGTTGTAGATCGCGGGCGTGTTGTTTGGCGCACCACCGAGAAAGACCAGCGTGTACTGCATGATCTGGCGGAGCTTTGGGTGGTCGAAATAGCCGGAGACGTAGTCGTCCATCGTTCCGAGCAACTGAAGGCCGATCGGTGCCGCACGCATCACGTCGAGGTCGATCCAATCGCGCATCCGGGGTCGATCCTCGTAAATGAACTGCTCCATCGCGACCCCGTAATGTGACTCCGAGGTTTCGAGATACTCATCGAGCGCCTCGCCCGCCCCGGGTTCGTAGGATTCGAAGAGTTCGCGCATCTCCTCGCGGTCGGAGGTGACCTCGGCGACGTCGCCGTCTTTGAAGAAGATCCGATAGTGGGGGTCGAGCCGTTCGAGTTCGTAGAAGTCGCTCGGTTCACGGTCGAAGTGGCCGAAGAACCGCTCGAACACATCGGGCATCAGATACCAGGAGGGTCCCATGTCGAACCGGAATCCGTCCGCCTCCAGCACCGACGCGCGTCCCCCCAACTGCTCGTTCTTTTCTAGGACCGTCACGTCCAAGCCAGCGTCGGCGAGATAACACGCCGACGAGAGTCCACCGAAGCCGGAGCCGACGACCGCGATGGAACGGGATTGTGACATACCTGTTTGTAAGGCGGGAACCCACATTAAAACGGGTGTGGTGGGGTATACCACAGGAAAACGACCTTGTCCCTGCCGTCCGAACTGTCCGCATGGATACAGCAGTTATCACGGGTGCCTCGCGCGGAATCGGACGCGCGGTCGCGGCGACGTTCGCACGGCGGGGCGTTCATGTCGTCGCCTGCGCCAGAGACCGGGAACCGATCGAGGGGGTCGCGACGGAGATCGAAGATTCCGGGGGGGCGGTGACTCCGGTGCGAGCGGACGTACGCGACGAGTTCGACGTCGAGCGGCTCGTGGAGACTGCCGCTCGCGCCGGCGAGAGTCGGGGGATCGATTGCGTCGTCGCGAATGCGGGCGTCTATCACGGTTCGCCAGGAGGAACGCCGCTCGATGGCGTCTCCTATTCGGCGTTCGACGACACGATCCGAACGAACGTCAGAGGTGTGTTCAGTACGATCCGCGAGGCGATACCGCACCTCACGGATGACGCCCGGGTACTGGTTCCGTCGGGATCTATCGCCCGCGAACCACTGGCTGGATACGGCGCGTACGCCGTTTCCAAAGCGGGCGCCGAAGCGATCGTTCGCCAGTTCGCCGCCGATGCTTCGTTGGCGGCCACAGTCCTCGACCTCGGACAGGTAGCGACCGAGCTGACGGATCACGCGGGCGGGCGCACACCAGAGGATATCGCCCCGATGTTCTGGTGGGCAGCGACCGAGGCCGACGCAGACACAATTCGCGGGACCGTCGTCGAGGTGGCCGAGTGGAGACGGCAGATACGATGAGGTCGGACGCGAGTTAGTTAAATAAGATGGTGTATAAAGTATAATATATGCGTTAGTAATCTGTGCGTGTTACTAATTTCAATATGTTATATATTAATTAACTCCGTCAGTTTCTTTATACTAGCCGATCCGATATCATATATACGTTCACAACGTTAGACTGTTTGTTCTTTTAGTCTTGTGCCACATATTAATAATTTAGTTGTTATATTTTATGTATGAAATTTTGTAATTGTACCTTACGCGGCTGGAGAAGTAGGTACACAATTGTTGATCGACGCGACCGCCATTGAGCGCGACACAGTGACTCGAACATCCGAATCCCACTGGGAGGCACCGAAGATCGGACTGGACGCGTCGCCGCCGATCGATCGACAAGGGCGATGGTACGAAACTCGCGAATTTCGCGGGAGTACACTCGAGCGGGCCATAGGACGTTTCGAATCCCCCGGTAGGTAACGCAACGGCACGCACGGAATCGACGGCAATGGGTGGTACGTGAGGCACTCGGCTCGAAAAGCTCCGGTCGGGCCATCGTACCGATCAACCGGGATCACGATTACGTGGCCCGGAGAACGCGAGACCCTCGATCCGCTCACCCATCGGTTTCGACGCAAGGCGTTCCAAACACCGGGGTGACACACGTCCGAACCGGATATTCGGTCCCACCCGAATTGCCCGGGTCCGACGAGAGATCTTTCAGATCTCGGAGATGCGCCGATACTCGTCGGACAGCGCCGAGGCGTCTTCGGGCAGGAGCGCGACGACCAGATATTCGCTGAACCCTTCGACGTACTCGATCAGGGTGGCGATCCGATCTGAATCGATGGCCTCGAGGGAGTCCAACAGCATGAATGGAACCGTCTCGTACACCTCGTGAGCCAGGTAGCCTGCGAGTGCGAAAATGAGTCCGGTGACCTCCCGTTCGCTCTCGCTTAGGTGATCGATCGTGTCCTCGTACGTCACGCCGCCATCGGTTTGACGGATGATATGGAGCTCGAAGACGCTCTTTGTGACCTTTCGCCGGCCCTCCCTGATCTCGCGTTCGACGCGTTCGAGCCAGATCCGCTCGAGGTTGCTGTACCCGAGGATATCGAGTACGGAGTCCATGTGCTCGTTGAACCCCTCGATCGCTTGCTCCTCAATCCGGTCGATTTTTGTCCGCAGATCTCCGACTTCAGCGATGATCTCCTCGCGCCGCTCTTCGAGCGCGGACTCCTCATCGAGACGCCGTTCGATGCGCGTGATCTCCGACTCGACGTCGTCGAACTGACTCTCGAGGCGTCCGAGTTCGTACTCGAGTTGATTGGCCTCTTTGTGGATGTCGAGCACCTCCTCGTAGCTGTCGTCTTCGAGGTCTTCGATCTCGCTTTCGAGGTCCTCGATCTCGGTCTGAAGCTCTTCGCGTCGGTCGGTGAGCCGCTCGATCGAGGATTCGATACGATCGATTTCGCCGTTGAGGCTGGATCGACGGCGCTGTAACTGCTCGCGTCGACGCTGTTTCTCTTCGAGATCCCGAACTTCGTCGGTGAGAGCGTCCAACTGATCCTCGATGTCGCTTATCTCGCCGAGTTTATTCTGACTGAGTTCTCGCAGGCGGGTAACTGTCGTTTCGATCTGTTCGTGTGGGACCTCGCTGCCGCAGGTCCAACAGGTTACATGCTCGTTCGCGAGGAGTTCGTCGGTGACTTCGGACTCGTCGTCGCCCGTGGGCGGCTCGAGCGCGTTGAGGAGACCACCGTCGTCGCCGTCGAGCATCTCCTGATTAAACCGGATGACGCTTTGGACCTCGTTGATCTCCGATTCGAGCCCTCGCTTTTGCTCTCGGAGCCTGTCGATCTGCGATTCTAACTCCTCGATTTCCCCCACCGGGGCGTCAGGCAACTCGTCGAATTCGCCGTCGAGATCCCGTTTTTGTGATCGCGTCGAGTCGAGGCTCTCACGCTCGGTTTCGAGTTCGTATCGGATGTCCTCCAGTTCGGATCGCTTTGAACGGAGCTCCGCGAGGCGATCCTCGAGTTCGGCTTTTTCCTCGCGAGTTTGTTCGACGTTCGCGTCTCGGTCCTCCAACTCGGCTTCTTTCTCCGCGAGATCTTCCTTTGCCGCCTCGATCTCCCCTTTGAGACGAGTGCGATCCTCCTCTAAGGCCGGCAGCCGGTTCTTCAGGCTGTCCAGTTCCTCCAACTCCGATTCGATCTCCTCCCGTTTTTGTAAGTGTCGGTCGATTTTCGCCTGTATCTCGTCGGTATCGACCGGTCGCATGATGAGGTCGCGCAGGTCCGCGCTCGTGGACACGGCACGACGCGCTTCGTTCGATTCGAGAAGGAACGCGAACAGCTCCGCGAGCGTCGGGTCCTCCAAATACGGGTTCCCATCCGAAGTGATCGTCGTTCCCTGTCTGGTTAGCTCGCGAACGTACGTTTCGTCGTCGATCGTCATCTCGACGCTCGCGGTATCCGCGTCGCCTTTCATAGAGATATTGTTGCTCCCGAGCGCGGCCATAATCGCCTGCAGGAGGGACGTCCGATTCGTGGCGTTCTCGCCGGCCAGAATCGTCACGCCGGGCATAAACTGGACCGACGTCTCGTCGATCCCGCCGATGTTTCGGACGGATAATTGCGCCTTCGCTACTGTCTGCTCCGTGCTCATGTTTCCCCTAACAATGTCTCGGGAAATAAATATGATGAAACGCGCTGATCCTGCTCTCATTTCGAGCGCGTACTATCCTACGGCCTGAACTCGCCAACAGTGGCGGTACGCGAACACAAAATACTAACATGTACATTCCGTTCGTCACCCATGAACGACGCTGACGACCGTCCGGGATCCGGACGGGGGCGACGGAGCAAGGTCGCTCGTCTGCTTCAAGAATACGACATGGAGGAACTCGGCGCCGAACTGGAGCGGCGCTGGACCGCGGATGAGGATCGCCAAAGCCTCCGCGAACTAGCGGAGTTTTTCAACCGACAGATCCTCGAACGCGCGCTCGAAGACGCCGACATCCGACCACTCGACGGCGAGGTCGCGAACATTTACCGACTCCTCACGAGCGACTCTAGTGGCGCTGACCGGACACGCATTCGTCGTCGCCTCGAACGGGACGGCCTCGACGTCGAAGCGGTCGAGAAGGACTTCGTCACGTACCAAGCGATCCGGACGTATTTGAAAAAACACCGCGGTGCGGAATACACCCCGGACGAAACCGATCCGGTCGAGCGCGAGATCAAAAACATTCAACAGCTCCGCGGTCGCGTCGACTCCGTCACCGAGGGAAAACTCGATCAGTTGCGAGCCAGCGGACATCTCGAACTCGGGACGTTTCGGACTCTGGTGGACGTTCGTGTCGTCTGTGAGGACTGTAATACACAGTTCAGCGCCATCGAACTGCTCGAACGCGGACACTGTAACTGTACGGAGTAGATTAGCATATGCGCCGCCGATCGGTTCGGGATTCGTTCGTGTCACCCCACCGTCGCGGTGGGGGTCGTGACGTTCCTTCGGACGAATTTCAGTAACAGCACTAAATGTGTTATGCATTCGGAAGCATGTACCTCGCCACGCGACCGATCGGAGGGCACCGCAAAACGTACGTTACAATTGATCTATTTAATATATTCTTATTAACACTATCGCTCTCGCCCGCAAACACCAGTGGGGATCGAATTCTATCTAATCATTGGGACCGGGGCGGCCAACCGTTTCAGCAGTCCACGGATGAACGCGAATCTGAGTCCGCCGCTGGCGAGACATTTATGAGCTACTTCATTGCCGCGAACCGCGAATCGATCCACGCTAAACCACGTCGAACCGAGCGAACGGTCTCGATCGAACCGCGATGGGCGTCCAACGCACCGCGCTTGCTACGTATCTACTGTCCCCCGGACAGGAGAATGATAATAAAAGTATCAATTCTATGTATTTATATCTGTCAGTTGATCGTGACGCGATAGCGAGGTCTATTTTGTCCTCAAACCGCGGACAATACCGCAGATTTATGTTTCCGGTGGTCATTCGCCCGACATGAACTGTTCGCGCTCGGGGGGTGCATCCGAATACCTCGATGCACTCTACGAGTGGTACGACGGCTTCGACGTCCAACAGACGACCGTCGGTGTCGATCCCGACGAATTCGCCGTCATCGGAGACCGTCCAGAGGGCGTTGCAGTGCGTGTCAAAATCGAAGGCGACGGCGGAGTGGTCGCGGTCCCGGACGGTGACGACTGGACGCTTCCGGGCGGAATCGTTGCAACTGAACCAACCCACGGAACGATCGCCGCTGTCGCCGAACGGTGGACCGGTATCGAGTGTGAAATCGACGGTCTCGACTGCGTTTCGCTCGTCTGTTTGCAGTGTGAATCGGCAAACGAGACGCTGTGGACTATCTCGGCGCAGTTTTCGGCGACGGCGATCGGCGGGACACCGAAAAACGGTGCCGTCTGGCGCGATCGATCAGCGCCGATCGCGGTCCCCGCCGCGCTGTAACCGCCATCGTCCCGAACGTTCTCTTCCGGCGACCGTCTCGTCGCGAAGTCGACCCGACATACCCAAGGGGGCGCCGTCCCGATTCCGGATATGGGTACGCCGCTCGATTCACGCGAAGAACAGGTCGTCGAAACGCTGGATCGGCTCTACGATCGGTATCCGGATCCGGAGATTTCGCTCGATTTTTCGAACCGGTTAGAGCTTCTCATCGCCGTCATTCTATCCGCACAGTGTACCGACGAACGCGTCAACAGCGTGACCGCCTCGCTGTTCGAAACCTACGATAGCGCCGAGGCGTTCGCCGAGGCCGACGAGTCCGAACTCGCCGGCGCCATCGACTCGATCACGTACTACAACAACAAAGCGAGCTACATCAAATCCGCCTGCCGCGATATCGTTGATCTCCACGGTGGCGGGGTCCCGGATACGATGTCGGAACTCACGGATCTCGCCGGAGTCGGGCGAAAAACGGCCAACGTCGTCCTCCAGCACGGCCACGAGGTCGTGGAGGGAATCGTCGTCGATACGCACGTGCAACGTATCTCGCGCCGGCTCGGACTGACGGGGAAGTGTTCGCCCCCTCGAATCGAATCGGATCTCATGGAAATCGTCCCCGAAGACGACTGGAAAGAGTTCACACACCTGCTGATCAGCCACGGTCGCGAGACCTGTACCGCCCGAAACCCGAACTGTTCCGCCTGCGTCCTCGAGGATATCTGCCCCTCGTCGAAACTCGATAGCGAAGTCGATCTCGCCGACGGAAACGCGTGGTGACCTCGGGGATCGCGCGAGGCACGACCCACGAACCTTTTATTCGGAACCGACTGACTTCGTGGTATGGAAAGTCTCAATCGGATGGCCGTCGAGTTGGTGGACGAGGCGATCGATTTCGCGGACGAACTCGCGATCGACGTCCACGAGCTCGATAACGGGGCGGTCGTCTGTGATTTCGGTGTCGATGCCGTCGGCGGTGTCGAAGCCGGTCTGCTGTTGACCGAAATCCAGACCGGCGGGTTGGCGACGGTACAGACGGGGGTCGGAGAGGTCGACGAGACCCCGCGAACCAACGTCGAAGTCTCGACGGACCATCCAGCGATGGCGTTCTTGGCCGCACAGAAAGCCGGATGGGAGCTATCCGTCGACGGGTTCGAAGGGCTTGGGAGCGGGCCCGCCCGCGCGCTCGTTGCCGAGGAAGATGAGTACCAGCGGATGGGATACCGTGACACGTCCGATTTCGCCGTCTTGGCAGTCGAAAGCGACGGGCTACCGACAGAGGCGGTCGCAGAGCACGTCGCCGATCGGGCGGGCGTTCCGACGTCGGGCGTCTTCTTGCCGACGTTCTCGACGGCGAGCATCACCGGCAGCGTGACGCTCGCGGCACGGGCCGGCGAACTAGCCGCCTTCCGACTCTCCGAACTCGGGTACGATCCGCTCGACATGCTGTCGGTGACCGCCTCCGCGCCGGTCGCGCCGGTCCCCGCCAGTGACGAGGCGGCGATGGCGCGGACGAACGACGCGCTCGCCTACGGCGCACGAGTCCACATGACCGTCGACGAACCGTTCGACAGGTTCGATGAAGTCGCATCGACCGCCGGCGAGGCGTTCGGCACGCCCTTCTCGGACATCTTCGATGAACACGGCTGGGACTTCTACGAACTCCCTGTCGAAGTGTTCGCTCCGGCGCACGTCACCGTCGATATCGTCGGTGGCGGTGTCGAAGTTGCCGGTCGGATCGACGAGGCGATCTTGGCCGAGAGCTTCGGTCTGAGGTAGGATCCCTTCGTCCGACGTTCGCCTCTCGGCTACGGGTGTCCGCGTCGAGTAGCCCGCCCGTGGATATCCAAACTGTTTATACTCCGCCAACGGGAACCGGTTGGTATGCCGAAACAGCAGACTGAGGTCCGAGAACTCCAGGAAGGCAACTACGTGATGATCAACGACGTCCCCTCGAAGATCACGTCTTACAGCACCTCGAAGCCCGGAAAACACGGTAGCGCGAAAGCCCGAGTCGAGGGCACTGGCGTCTTCGACGGGCAAAAGCGCAATTTCACTCAGCCGGTCGATGCGAAAATTTGGGTCCCGATCGTAAACCGCAAGCAGGGGCAGGTCGTCGCCGTCTCCGGAAACGATATGCAGGTCATGGACCTGGAAACCTACGAGACGATCACGATGCGCATTCCCGAGGACCTCGACCCGTCCCCCGACGACGAGATAGAGTACCTCGAGTTCGAAGGCCAGCGCAAGGTCATCTGAACCGCGCGAACGATGACGGATTTTCCCGGGGCAGCCGCCGAATTGAACAACGCCGCGTACGCCATAGTCGGCGCACCGTTAGACGTTTCCACGACGTTTCGTCCGGGCGCGAGGTTCGGTCCCGATCGGATCCGGCAATTTTCGAGCTCCTTCGACGGATACGACCGTCGAACCGACCGACACTTCGGTGATCTCGTCGCCGACACGGGCGACCTGACCGCGTGGGACGACGCCGCTGAGTATCTCTCCTTTCTCGAAGGAGATCTCGCCGATCACCGCGCTGCGGGGCGGCTTCCGCTGCTCGTCGGGGGTGAACACACCGTCACCGTCGCGGGCGTTCGCGCCGCGGATCCCGACGTGTACGTCTGTCTCGACGCGCACCTCGATCTGTACGACGCCTACGCCGGCAACGAACGCTCGCACGCGACGGTAACACGCCGCGCACTCGAAATCGTCGACGAAGCGATACTGCTCGGCGTCCGGACCGGGAGCGAAGTCGAGTGGGATCGTGCGGCCGAGGCGGACGTAACCGTGATCCATGCCGATGACGTGGGGGCGTGGGAGCCCACGTTCGACGGCGACGCGTACCTGAGTGTCGACATCGACGCCGCCGACCCGGGCTTTGCGCCGGGAACCGGGACGCCGGCGCCGTTCGGGCTGTCACCCGGGGAACTGCGGGACGTCGTCCGAACGGTCGCCCCACGATCGATCGGATTCGACGTCGTCGAGGTAAACGATCGCGACGACGGGCAGGCGGCCGCACTCGGCGGAAAACTACTCCAGGAGTTCGTCTTCTCACACGCCGACGCTTGAGTTTATATACGAACACGGGACCACCTCGACGTACCATGTCCGGAGACGCCCTCGACCGACGCACAGTGCTCACACGCGTGGCCGCCTTCTCGGCCAGCCTCACTACCCTATTGGGGCTCGGGTACGCTGGATCGAGACCCGTCGCGGCGGTCGAAGCCGACGATCGGTTTCTCGCCGACGACGTTCGGGTCGAGCGCAACGACGGCGAGCTTCAGGCCGTCACCGTCGAACCGACCATCGATATTCAGTGGATCGATTTCGGCGGCGGCATCGACTCGATCGACGTGACTATTTCGGCCGCACTCGTGGACGCGCCGGGGTTCGACGTGTTGCTCGACGCGTCCGTCGACGACGATTCTATCGCCGTCGACACCGATGGATTCGACGAGACTGAGGGGACCGCATCGCTCGCGTTCGATCGACTCGACGTGACCGCGACGGGAACGCACGTGACGCTCGATGACTTCGGCGGCGACCTTGCTCCCGGTGCCTCCACGACGACCGAGGTCGAACTGACGATGCGGATCGATGTCGTCGGGCACCAAGGCGAGACGGTGACGACCGTCGAGACGACCCGGTTCGACCTCACCGTCCACAACCCCGAAGGGACGGCGACGACGACTGGTCGGGCGAACACTGGCGCCGAGTGATCGGTGTCGTCGCATACAAGACGACGCCGCGAGACGGCTCGAACATGGATCGATCCGAATTCGTCGAGCGACTGAACGAACGACTCGACCACGACGCGTACGCGGCCGTCGACGCCAGTCCGAACGGCTTGCAGGTCGGTTCCGGAAACGGCACGATCGAACACGCCGCGTTCGCGGTCGACGGTGTCGAGGCGACCGTTCGGGAAGCCGCATCCGTCGATGCGGACGTGCTCGTCGTTCACCACGGGTTCGTTTGGGGCGATATCGAGCGCGTCACCGGACTAGAATACGATCGAATCGCGGCTTGCATCGAGAACGACCTGGCGCTGTACGTGTCGCACCTCCCGCTCGACGGGCACGATACGCTGGGGAACGCAGCCGGGGTGGCATCGTTTCTCGGTGCCGAACCTCGCGGCCCGTTCGGCGACTACGGCGGCGTCACTATCGGCCAGCGCGCTCACCTACCCGCTCCCCGTCCGGTCGATCAGATCGAGACGCGCCTTTCGGAACTGGACACAGGCGGAGAGACCGTCCAAACGCTCGATTTCGGCCCCGAAACGATCGAAGAGATCGCCATCGTCACCGGGTCGGGCACGGATTGGATCCGGGAAGCCGCCGAGTCGGAGATCGACGCGCTCGTGACCGGTGAGGGGAAACAACAGGCCTACCACGAGGCCCGAGAAGCCGGTCTCACCGTGTTCTTGGCCGGCCACTACGCGACGGAGACGTTCGGCGTCCGGGCGCTCCGCGATCTCGTCGACGGCTGGGGGATCGAGACGACGTACATCGACCGCCCAACGGGGCTGTGATCGGGAAACGCGTTCAGTCAGAGGACGCCGGTCACCGTCGCCGCCTCGATGGCCGCCGACTGCTTTATTCCGTCGCCGAGGATCGTGTACCGGTCGCGGATCTCGTGGGCGGTGATCATCGCTTCGATGAACTGCTCGTCGTCGATGCCTAACCCGACCGCGGTCGTCGGGGCCTCGATCCCAGCGAGTGCGTCTCGGACTCGTTTCCACTCGCCGCCCTCGCCGCTGTGGAGATACTCGGTGACGATCGACGCGACCCCGACCTGATGGCCGTGGAGCGCAGTGCCCGGTGCAAGTCGGTCGAGCTGGTGAGAGATGAGGTGTTCGGCTCCCGACGCGGGTCGTGAGGACCCCGCGATCGACATGGCGACGCCGGAGGACACGAGCGCCTTCACGACGACCCACGCGGACTCCTCCAACCCGCGTTTGACCGAATCCGACCGCTCGACCAGCATTTCGGCCGTCATCTGCGAGAGCGCCCCGGCGTACTCGCTGTACTCGACGTTTTTCAGTCGGTGGGCGAGTTGCCAGTCCTTGACCGCGGTGTAGTTCGAGATAATATCCGCACAGCCGGCGGTCGT
Organism: Natronomonas sp.; assembly: GCF_046483325.1. GTDB lineage: Archaea > Halobacteriota > Halobacteria > Halobacteriales > Haloarculaceae > Natronomonas. Next base: position 42,843 of record NZ_JAWODL010000026.1, read on the forward strand.
CAGCCGCCACGGCGACGCCGAGATGAGTTCGGTGTCGGCGATCACCGCCAGCGGCGGGTGTGCGGCCACCGAATGTCGAGTGTCACCGTCTGGAACCGATCCGCGTCCGGAGACGATGCCGTCGTGACTGGCGGCCGTCGGAACGGAGATGAGTCCACAGCCCCGCTCGTCGGCCGCCATCTTCGCGATGTCGATCGGCTTGCCACCTCCGAGCCCGATGAGGTAGCCGGCGTCGGCGGTATCGGCGGCCGCCAGCACGTCCTCGACGGTGGAAAACGTCGCCGATTCGACGACCGTTACCGCGGGGTCGATGCCAACGTCCTCGAACCCCGCGCGAAGCCGGTCCGCGGCGAGATCCCTCGGCGTCGGACTCGTTACGATGAGCGGCCGCCCGTCGAGGTAGAGTTCTTCGACGACGCTGACGACCCGATCGAGTACGCCGTGGCCGACGACGACGCTCCGCGGGAGGCGGATCCACGTCGATTTATCGAACATACCGGTTCTGCGTGAGGCGGAGGTAAAACCGTTCTCCCCTCGTCTCCATCGTTCTTCGACCCATCGGAGGCTACGCTATCGTCTCCAGCACGCCGATCAAACGCGTTTCCACCTCCCGCTCCGGTCCGTGTTCACGGCCGGTTCGATCCGAACGGCGGTGTTCCGCGACCGTCTCGGGAACGGTTCGTTCGTGTGGCGTCGGCTCCCAACCCAGTTCCCGTAGCTTCGCGGTTTCGAGCAGGTGCGGGTAGCCGCGATAGAGGGGGAACGCGTCCGTCGAGAGACCGACCGTGCCCAGTTCCCGATCGCTCGCGAACACCGGCTCGACGTCCGTGTCGCAGCCAGCCGCGATGAGGTCGATCCACTCGCGGAGGACGGGCGCGTGCCCGTCGCCGACGTTGTACGCTTCACCGGCCGTTCCGCGTTCGGCGACGAGCCGTAGCGCGTGTGCGACGTCGTTCACGTAGGCGAGATGCCACAGATCGGAGCCGTCGCCCGGAACGATGATCCGGTCGCAGGTATCGACGCGGTCGACCCAGTAGGCGAACCGCTCGGTGTAATCGTGGGGTCCGTAGACGATCGGCGGGCGGACCGCCATCGCGTTCACGCCGCGGTCGGCGGCGGCGAAGACCGCTCGATCGCCCTCCGCTTTCCGGGGGCCGTAACTCGAATCGGTATCGTCGGTCGCCTCCTCGACGGAACACGATTGGAGCGGCGTCTCGTCCTCTCGCTTCGGAATTCGCTCTTCGCCGTAGGCCGCGCCGGAGGACACGTACACGTACGCGTCGACGTCGTTGAATATCTCCGTCGCGGCGTGAACGTCGCGCGGTTTGTACGCGATGCAGTCGATGATCACGTCCGGATCGATCCGCAGACTCGCTCGACGGAGGTCCGACTCGTTCGTTCTATCACCCGCTACGTGTGCGACGGCATCGGTGTCGTCGAACGGATTCCCGTGGGTACCGCGGTTGAAAATCGTCACCTCGTAGCCCGCGTCGAGCAGTTCCGAGACGGTGTGGCGACCGATAAATCGAGTGCCGCCGATGACGAGTGCGTGATCCGACATACGGCGGCTTCGAAAGCCACGGCGAAAAGTGAACTGGTGCGACGCAGCTCGATTTACAATCTGCTTACTGCCGATCGACTCACGTCACTCGAAGCAACTGAGTCGCTCGCCGCTTCGGCGGATGTCGAGTATCCGCTCTGTTCCGATTCGGTCGAATTTCATCGGCCGTCGCCACCACGGCCCGTTCCCAGAATCGCTCGACAATTCGGTGACCAGCCGATTCGCGTCGACACCGGCCTTACGGCTCGAAAGCGGAATCGCCGTTTCGTACAGCGTCGAACCGTCCGGATCGCCACACAGGAGCACTTCCGCATCGAAGGGGTCGCGTTTCAGATGGGCGTTCCCCTCGAAGCACGTTCGCTCCTCGTCTGTGAGGGTATCGAACGTCTCCGGAGCGACCGGGTCGCAGGCGAGTCGGAAGTGTCCGATGAGGTACGCCCCCCATTCCGGCGCGATCCATTCGGTCGGATCGTCACCGAACGTCGAGAGCGTCGCATAGAAGAAGACGACGTCGTCGGCATCGAGTTCGAGGAGCGGCCGGGCTTTCACCCCGTGCGGATCGCCGTAGGTGTACGACGAGCAGCCCTGGACGTCGGCGAACGTCGGATCGAGGTGTATCGGCGTTTCCGCGACGTCGCTCACGTCCGTCCGGAGGGACAGATCGCCGTAAGTCGGCACCTCGGCGTCCGGACGGATTGGTTCGGATTCGGGGATCGGGAGGTACTCGAAACGCCCATCATCGAAGATCGGGCCTCGAAACCCCGGTTGGTTCGTGTTCGCTCCGACGTTGATGGCGACGCTGCGCATTTGAGGCGGGGGCTACCAGTACGAACGAGGGTTCGCGAGCCATTGGCGGCTTCGCGCGCCGATCGCGATCGTCGCGAGGAGAACGGCGACGAGCAGGGCTACAGTCACCGCCGCGGGCGTCACGTTCGCGCCGACGGAGAACGTCGTCAAGAACAACTCGACGGTCGCGCCAGCACTCCAGAGTACGACGAGCACCACTAGCACGCTCGAAAGCAGTTTCAGCCAGTCCATACCTCCTCGTGCACTCGACGATACATAAAATCCACCACCCGACGCGGCTTCGTGTGGGTACCCACCTGCCTTCCGCAGGGCGGATATACGCGGCGGACGAACACAGCTCTATGACCACCGTCGCCGTGCTCGCCGATCCACCCCGTTCAGACGTAGTGCTCCCGAACCTCGTCACATCGTCGCCGCTCTCCGGGACGGACGTGGTCGATCTTTACACCGCACTCCTCTGCGATACGGTCCTCGCGGCCGAGCGAAGCGGTGGCGAACTCCTGGTGAACTACCGCCCCGGGGACGCCCTCGGAATCGATGTCGATTCCGAAGCCGAGATCCGATCGGTCCTCGACGGCGTCGTCGACGCCGACTCCGTGCGATTCGAGGTGCAGGTCGGCGAGACGTTCGCCGGACGGGTCGGAAACACGGCGACGCACCTCCTCGAAACCGAGGGCGTGGGATCGGTCGGCATCACCTACCCGGAGGCCGCCTTGCTCGCCCGAACGGACATCGACGGGGCGGCGATGAAGCTCCGCAGTTCCCCTGTCGTGCTCGGCCCCGCTCCCGGCGGCCGGGTAACCTACGCGGCCTTTTCGGAGCCGATCGACTACGCCGACAGTTACGCGCCGCCGGCGCTCGAAACGCTCACCGACCGCGCCCTCGATAGCGGTCTGGACGTCGATTTTCTCGAAACCAAGCCGTATCTTCGGACAGCGACGGACCTGGCGGAACTCGTTGTACAGGTTCGGACCCGAGCGAAGGCCGGGGCGATCGTTCCGCCGCACCTCGCGTCGTGGATCGCGGACAGCGATCTCGGGGTGACGGCCGAGGCCGACGGTTCGTTGAAACTTCGTCGATAACCGACAGAACTCATACGGTGTCGGCGACAATTCCGAGGCATGGTGGGATGACAGAGCGGACTATTGCGTCTGTGTTGAAAGCAGATGGCGCAAGCCTCCTATATTGTTCCTGAATTTCGCCGTTTTGGACCTTCTACCCTCAAATAAGTTTACGCCAATAAACCTAGTGGTGGAGTGGAACAATGCCAATTCCAGCAAAATTGAATTTTTAGCTCTTCTGTATTCTCGAAATATCACGGCTTGATAGTGAGTAGGTGATTCTCTTTCTCCCATACATCCCGATGAAATGTGCAGATGATATTTGCATACGTTGCGAAGGTATCTTTCGCATAGCCTTCGAGAGCTTCAGGATTCTTCCCTTGGGTAGCAAGCCATTTGATTAGTCGTTCCCGGTGGTTCCTGTAGGCAACTATCTCTCGTTGATTCAGATACTCCTCCACTGGTTCGTAAATGAGAACGATACCTTCAACTTTTTCGCGCTCAGACATCGATACACCCCCTATAGAAACGGGATTGGACACTCTGAATCCGATTCAACCGAGCCGTATTGGAACTACGTGGTTTCATGGTTTGTTCGGTTCAGAAGGCCCCAAACCGCTACAGGGGACAGTAATTGACAGCTACCTTATGGGTGGGATGGCAGAGCGGACTATTGCGTCTGCCTTGAAAGCAGATGGCGCAAGCCTCCTGGGTTCGAATCCCAGTCCCACCGTCGTTTTTGCGCGTGAGCACAAACCGACACCCGGCACGGGCTTTATGACTGCTGGATCCCTACCAGTGACCGTGAGCACGCGAACGAGCGCTCTCGACGACCTCATATTCGGCGTCGACATTCAAAGCGGCGACATTCGTGGCGACGCTCCGGCGTACGCCGTCGTCACCTACGACGGGGAATCGATCGACCGGGACGTCGTTTCGTTGCGGAAACTCCGCCGCCGAATCGAGAGCGAGGAGCCGGCGATCGTCGCGACCGACAACACCTACGAACTCGCGGAGGACAAAGCCGCACTCGTCCATTTCCTTCGAGGACTGCCCTCGGAGACGAAACTCGTACAGGTGACCGGCGACGAACGGCCGGAACCGCTCTCGCGGGTCGCCGCCCGCCACGGCGTCCGCTACGGGAAGGCACCGATGAAAGAGGCCGAGGCGGCCGCACGACTCGCGGCGAGAAACGTCGGCTACGAGGTCTCGGCGTTCACGAACACGACGACGGTCAAGGTCTCGCGCGGGCGCTCGACCGGTAGCGGCGGTTGGAGCGAGGACCGGTTTACACGCCGCATCCACGGGTCAGTCAAGACGACGGCGCGGGATGTCGAATCCAAACTCGACGAGGCGGCGCTGGACTACGAGCAGGAAGTGACAAAAAAGTACGGTGGCTACTCACGGGCCGTCTTCGAGGTCGAGGCGACGCCCGACGAGATTCCCGTCTCCGGGCGTCGATCCGGCGACACTCGGATCGAAATCGAGCGCGAGCGCCGCGACGGGATCGAGTATCGACCCCTCGCGAAGCGCCGTGATCACGTCGTCGTCGGCATCGACCCCGGCACGACAACGGCGGTCGCGCTGACCGATCTCGACGGTGCCGTACTCGACGTGTGGTCGAGCAGAACCGCCGACACGGCGACGGTGATCGAGTGGATCATCGAACACGGTCGACCGATCGTCGTCGCGGCCGACGTCGAACCAATCCCCGAAACCGTCGAGAAGATCCGGCGAAGCTTCGACGCCGCGGGATGGATCCCCCAGCGTGACCTCTCGGTGGACAAAAAGCTCCACCGGACGCGCGAGGAGACCTACGACAACGACCACGAGCGGGACGCGATGGCCGCGGCGTTGTTCGCCTTCGACGATCACGAGGACCAGTTCGAGCGGATCGCCGCGAAGGTCCCGCCCCAGTTCGATCGCGGGGAGGTCATCGCCCGCGTCGTCGCCGGCGAGGAGAGCGTCGAGTCCGTGCTCAACGCGATGCGGGACGACGACGATCCAGAGGAGGAATCGACGACGCACGATCCACGCGAACTCACGGACGAAGAGAGAGCGATCAAACGGCTCAAAACGAGGGTTGAGCGGCTCGAAGGGCACGTCGATCGATTGAACGACACCGTCTCACGAAAGGACGACAGGATCGCCGAATTGGAGTCAGAACTGTCGGACGCCCGCCGCGAGGAACGCCGTGAGGCTAGAGAACGTCGGGAAGTGACACGACTGGAGCGCGAGACTGAGCGTCTCAAGCGCGAACTCGCCGAAGCGGAGGCAAAAAACGAACGCCTTGACGACAAACTCGAGCGGCTCAAGGAACTGTGGAAACTCGACCACTCGAACTTCGCTGACGTGGCGGAAAAGAAGCGTGGCCTCGTCTCAGTAAAGCCTATCGAGCAGTTCACGAAGGGCGCCATCGAACGCGCCGACGAGGCCTACGGTATCGCCCCCAACGACGTGATTTATCTCCGGGATGCGAGCGGTGCGGGACGAGAAACCGCCGAGCTGTTGGCAGCGTACGAACCGCGCGTCGTGCTCCGCGACGGGGGACTTTCGGAGCAGGCAGACGAGATCCTCTTCGAACACGACGTTCCCGTCGCCCCCGCTGAGGACGTGTCCGTTCAGGAGATCGACGAACTCGCGGTCGCTCGCGAGCGCGAGGTCGAGGCGGTCATCGACGCGTGGCGTGACCGCGCCGAAGAACGGCGACGCGACCGGAAAGCAGCCGAGATCGATCAATTGATCAGCGAACACCGGGCCCGAGATCCGAGCCGCGAGTGATCCCTCTACTCTGTGTGGCGGTTCGAGATTCGACCGGCTCTGGGAACCGCTTTTGCTCTCCGAGCGTCGGAACTGATGCGCTTTCGAACCGACGACGCCGACGTGCTCGACGGATACGCTCTTTCCTGTCTTCGGATCCGCAGTCGCGTGGGAATCGGACGCGACGCACTACGTCGACGACCTAGTGATCACCCCTCGAACGACGGTGGGTTTCGATAGCAATATACAGCGTGCGCATGCCAGCAAGATACAACACCACACTGCCAACGACACCCCACGTTAGTCGGCGAACCGTGGTGTCCACCCACTTATTCGTCGGTTTCTTCGAGCTGTTTTCTTATCTGCTCCAGTTTGAGGTATGTCGCCATCCCCAGGATCGTCATCGGCCATAGACCGACGAACTGCCCCCGTTGTTCCTCGCCACGGACGTAATAGTAGTACAGGGCTAGAGCGACCGAACCGATCGAAGCTAGCGCGGCCGGTCCCAGTCCACTCTCGTCTATTCCCTTCGCTATACCCCTCGACGGGCTTTCATCAGAATTACCCATAAATGATATTGGGTCGGAAGGGCCATAAATCCCCTGTGCAAGAGACGTGGCTTGAATTTTGCACGGTTCAATCGATCCAGAGGTTATCAGGATCGGCAGCTGAATTCTGGGGGGAGAGCATCGTCACTCCCTCGAATTAATTTCCCCGTGACATATACGATCTTGAAAATTTGATCGTTGGGATACCTGATGCGTTATCGGACTTCGAGGGTACGTCCGATTGTTCACGGTGAGGAGAAACTCAGGCCTCGATAGCGCTCCCGGCGGCAATCAAAAACCCAACGATGGCAGTGACAACGGCCACCGTCCCGATCGCAAAAGCACCGATTCGGAATATTTCCCCCCCGAGTCGATCGGCGGTAAGTATCAGAAAAACTGCAGTCACGAAGCTGATCAACACCAACGTGCGGCCGAACCGACCAAAGTCGATACCCGGTTCAGACACGGTTGAGTACCTCCAGCAACACGCCATTATATTCGCTGTCGGTCGCGGCGTTACCGAGTGAATGGATCGACTGGCAGATCCACAGTCCTGCGGTGAAATTGATGAACGCGACCATGGAGATCACTCCTAATTGACCTTCAACGAACAGTCCGGAGATGACCGCGCCGACGAAGCCGAGTCCCATAAGAGCGTGTGTGATGATCGACCGTGACCCGAAGTCAGCGAGCCGTACCGAAAGACGTGATCCAATAGACATACCTACACTTCACCCGGCAGATCAAATAATCTTTGTATTCAACAGCACGTTCGTACCAGCGATGATAATTCATTCGCTGAACGCAAAAAGGGTGTCATCTGCGATCCCCGTCCGGAAAAAAGAGTATCACTGCGTCACCGGATAGACTCTCCGTGTTACTCCCAGGGGCGCTCGCTCGTGTTCCGTCTTCTTCATCGATCGAGATGAGCAACAAACTTTCCGTGGTATATCGGTACTCGGTCTCTTTCTGAACCGTTTTTGGCGCGATCGGAGCGTCGTCATCGACTGGGAGTGCAATCAGATCGGTATCGTCATGCCGATCAGCAATTCCTGTTACTGGTGACGTGGTCTCCGGCCAGTCGGGACCAAACTGAACAGACGGTTGGACACGCTCCAGATGGAACAGACCTTCGTCTTCCGATGTCGATTCCCAGCGCCGTGGATAAAAAGAAATCGGTCAATCGCCAATCCAGTTTCTCCTGATCGATCTGGGCGTGATACCCTTCGGTGATTCCCTCGTCTTCGAGCCGACGAATTCGTTCCGACTCGTTGGAGCCGAGACACCAACCTCTTTAGCGATCTGCGGAGCGGATATATGCCGCGCATTCTCTGTGAGACGGCAAATAATTCGTCTGTCGATTTCATCGAATTAAATGCTCATACTTGTATCCCGTTTTGGGTTCGGTGATACTACTAGCGTATGATCGGGACGCCGTTGGAGGCTTACAGCAAGTGACAGAAACGGCGTGCCCTATATATAGGCTGGGTTCAGCACGACAGTCGTGGTCGAACTACATCCGTTTGCTCATGCTGTGTCCATCTCCAGCGGCTCTTGGAGGGGCTCGACACGGAACACGTAATCCGCGTAACTGCCATCAAGATTCGTGGGACTCTCTTCGTCGGCATGCTCTTTACAGAGAACCGCCTCTGCTTCAACGGCACCGTGCCCGGTTTCTTCCTGATATCGTTTGAGGACGACAAACGTCGCCCTCTCGGTGCAGCCGCGACGGTGGCACTCGGGAGGCGAGTCCGGAACTTCGTCTCCGGGTCGGTTCTCGTCGTCTACTTGCTTCTCTCGTCCGTTTTGAGTGTCTGCCAGCCCTACGTATTAGGGAAGCAAGCCGAATAATGCTGTGGTCGTTCGTAGTCTCGGTGACGCATTCGTGTTTTGTATGCAGCAGTGTCGTTTCGATCTACTCAGTGACTGTCATTAAGCCGTGGCCGATACAGAGGGCGTGTTCAGCACCTTTCTCAACCTGATTGAGAGAGCGCGGCGCCGGCCGACCCCTGTGTTGTCACGAGACTCATATACTCCTCGCACCCATGGTTATCCCATGGAGGAGATTGAGGGAACCGTCCTCGCCGGCCGGTCGTTCGAGCCGATTCACGGTCGGGTCGTCATGAAAGAGGGTCGTATTACGGCCGTCGAGGAGATAACCGAGCGTAACGCCACCTCGAGCCGCATCGTCCTGCCGGCGTTCGTGAACGCACACACCCACGTTGGTGATTCGGTCGCCAAGGAGGCGGCCATCGGACTCGGCTTGGAAGAGTCGGTGGTTCCGCCCGACAGCCTGAAACACCGCCGGCTGGCGGCTGCTGACCACGAGACGAGAATCGGCGAGATGCACCGGACACTCCGCTTTATGCAGCGAACTGGCACCGGGGCGTTTCTCGACTTCCGGGAATTCGGTATCGAGGGTGCCCGGGCGCTACGTGCGGCCGCCGAGGGCCTCGATATCGAGGCCTTCGTGTTCGGAAGCGACGACCCCGCGGTTCTGGACGTGGCCGACGGGTTCGGTGCCAGTGGCGCGAACGACGACGATTTCGTCACCAGACGGGCGACCGCCAGGGAGCGCGGGGTTCCGTTCGCCATCCACGCCGGCGAGCCGGACGCTACCGATATTCACCCGGCGCTGGATTTGGAGCCAGACCTGCTGGTCCATATGGTTCACGCCGAAGCCGCCCACCTCAAACGGGCCGCCGATCAGGACGTCCCCATCGCGGTCTGTCCCCGCGCAAACCGCGTCCTCGGGGTTGGCCGGCCTCCGATCGAGACCCTGCTTGAGTATACCGACGTTGCGCTCGGAACGGATAACGTGATGCTAAACGCGCCGTCGATGTTTCGTGAGATGGAGTACACCGCGAAGACGTTTGATCTCCCCTCGCGGACGGTGCTTCGGATGGCCACAACCGCAGGAGCCGAGGCAGTCGGCCTCGACCGTGGCGTCATCGAACCAAATCGACGGGCCGCGCTGTTGGTGCTCGACAGCGACTCGGACAACCTCTCGGCCGTCGCTGATCCGGTCGATGCAGTGGTTCGTCGGGCGACCGCGTTGGATGTTCAGCGAGTCATCTGCTGACCGGGAAGTCGACCCCGTCGTCGCTCCCCGACAGCGCGATTGCCGCATACGCACGTCGTATGCAGCAGGGGTATCCGAATTTGACGGACGTACAGTACTTCCGGCAGACGTCACTCCCCATCCGTCCTCGTCGACCAGTTCCCCAGGATCGAACGGGATAGATGATTACGAGAACATACCCCCTCAAGAAGAGATCAGATCTGATGTGATTTATATTATTTCTGAATAATTTCAATGCTATACCTAACATGTACGTCCGGAACGCTACCGGGCGAGCACCTACTAATAGGCTCAGTGAAAAGGAAACACGAGGTATCTGCTGGTTAGGAACTCGAGGCCATGAGAATCTACTCGCTGTCGAGGGCGTCCGTAGCGCGGTGTTCGTTTCGTTCAGCGTCGGCCACACACGAGATGAGTCCTCGACGTATATGCTCTCCCACATCGTTGAGCGGAGTACGTTCACCCGTCTTCTCTTTTGTAATTGTATTGTTATCATTTCGGATAACCGTCCGGTCCATCGACTCCTCGGACAGTCTGTTGATCCGTACTCGATGGGGTCTCTTCGTCACCGTCTGGCAAGCGTCTAGCCGTGCGGGCCTAGACGCGACATCGTGTCACACTGATTCGTGTCGGGCTCACAGCCCCCAAAAAAACGCTATCCCGAGAGTGGTAACCACTGTGAGAACCAGTTGGAGCGGAGCACCGACGCGAGCGAAATCAGTGAACTTGTAGCCCCCTGGCCCATACACCATCAGGTTCGTCTGGTATCCGACGGGCGTAAGCAACGGGGTGCTGGCGGCGAACGTAACTGCAAGCGCGAATGCGAAGGCATTGGCGTCGAGACGCGTGGCGACATCGACTGCGATTGGAAGCATCAACACGACGCTGGCGGCATTACTTACGACTTCGGTAATTAGCGCCGTTCCGAGGTAAAACAGACCGAGGAGAGCAATTGGGGGTAGCAGGACGCTGGCAACCGTGATCCCGTCCGCCAGCAAGTCCGAAGTCCCGGAGGCCTCGACCGCGATACCCAGAGGAATAACTCCTGCGAGGAGGAAGATGACGTCCCAGTCAACTGCCTCGTAGGCGTCCGCCGGTCGAAGAAGCCGGGTAAAGAACATGGCGACGACGCCGGTCAACGCGCTCACTACGATAGGTAGAATTTCCAGTGCAGCCAACCCCACGACGCCGGCGATGATGCCGATACCAATGGGGATCTTCGACCGGTCGAACTCCTCCCACTGTCCCTCCCCGGACACGACGATGTTCCGGTCAGCGCGCAGGCGCGCCACGCTGTCCTCGTTTGCTTGGACGAGGAGAACATCGCCCGACTGAAGGCTCACGTCTCGAAGCCGCTGTCTAATCACCTCGTTACCGCGCCGAACCGCCAGCACGGTCAGGTCGTTCTCCCGCTCGAAGTCCGGGGCGCTAATTTGTCTGCTCGCCCACGGCCGCGGCAGCAACACGATCTCCGTGAGAGCACTCTCGGCATCCGAAACCTCTTCAGCCGTGTCCTTGTCCTCTCCGTCCCCCTCCGAGTTCGACTCGTCCGACGGTGTACTTGGACTCGTCGGGTTCCACGCACGCTGTTGCGGTTTGAATCCGGTCGGAAGCGGTTCGTCACCACTCTCGGCGTCTTCGAGCACCTCGGGGAGGAGTTTGAGGTTTTCGTCCTCGATAACCTGCATAAGAGTCTTCTGATCCGCCCGTACCGACAGGATGTCGCCAGCGCGGATCCGTTCGCGTTGGAGCCCGTGAACAATCGTCTGCCCGTTACGCATGAGTTGAAACACGTCCAAGTCGAGGTCTTTATCACGGATCTCTCGAACCTGCGAGCCGACCACAGCTGAATCCTCCAAGACGACGACTTCGGTCAAGTAATCCGCCATTCCGAACTCGTCGGTTGACGAGTCGCTAGCTCGAATCCGCGCCGGGGTGAGATAGCGACCGATGGTGAGTAGATAGACGATGCCGACGGCCAGGACGATAACGCCGAGCTGTGTGAACTCGAAGAGCGAGAACGGCTGGGCATTTGGCCCGCCGACCTGCGCCCAGACGTCGCTTGCGAGAAGATTCGTCGAGGACCCGATGACTGTGAGGGTTCCACCGAGCATCGCGGCAAACGAGAGCGGGATGAGGAGCTTCGATGGTGACGTATTGCTCCTCCGGGCGAGGTTCATCACTGCGGGAATCAAGATGGCTACGATGGGCGTGTTGTTCACGAAGCCTGCCGGGGGGCCGGCGAGCCCGACGACCGCTAGGAGCTGACGGGTCTCGCTATCACCCGCGAACGACTCCATTCGGCGAGTGAGGATTTGAATCACGCCGGTCTGTCTGACCCCCTCACTCAGGATAAACATCGCCAGTACGGTGAGCGTCGCCGGATTCGAGAACCCGGAGACACCTTCCTCGAGGGAAACCCCTGTCCACGGTCCTAAGATAATCAACGCGACCATGAGCGCGATCGCCGTGGCGTCGATGGGAACCGGTTGGAGTACGAAGAGGACGAGCGTAACGGTGAGGACGGCGAGGACGACGAGTACGTCGATCGGAAGTGGCGGTTCGAGTGGGAGTAGTTGATGAAAGTACGCAAAATGGATAGATCGAAACCACATAATTGAATTCATTCGTGACTCTATAATAGTGGTTCTCCTTGAGAGGGTGCGTCACGGAAACGACGAATTCTCTTGAATCTTGCAAATCGGAGTTCGTCGGCTTGGATGAGATAAACCCCAGCAGCTCGAAAGTTCGCCCGTTCGACGAGTCGCTGGGGACGGCCAGTCGGTCTGTTCGTGTCTCGCCGAGGCATCGCTTAGAGCCGTATAGCTTCGAGGTGATGTGCCTGCCCACCGTCTGAACGCGCTCCCCAGTCGTTGACGCCACAGTCGTTGTAATCGAGTGGCATCGTCGGAATCACTTCTGCAAGCAGAGTATACGTATCACCCGAAAATAATGTCAGTCGAGTGTTCAAAATACACGTCCCGAACTACCGGGCGAGAAACTACCAGCAGGCTCGGTGAAACGGAAGTAAGCAACGTTCGGAAATAAAATCGCCGATACAGTCGGCTGGTCACGATGATATTCACTCTTTTCTCCTTTGCCCGAAAAGATATAAACAAGCAGATACCGTATCTCCGGATACGACGATCACCCGTGACGAAGATGTGCTCGGCGGCGAGCCACGGATTGAGGGCACCCGTATCGGCGTTCGTCATGTCGCCGCTTGTGTGATCGAAGGTGGCCAATCCCCCGCAGCCGTGGCGGATCAGTGCGACGTGTCTCTCGCTGCCGTCTACGAGGCCCTCTCGCATTATTACGAACACGTAGCGGAGATGCGCGAGTACGAACAGGCGAACGAAGCGGCGTTCGACGAAGTTCGCGAAACGTCGCTCGAGCCGAAAGAGACCGTGAAGTGACGGGTGCCCGAATTCTTTTGGATGAACACGCAGGACGAGTGTCCGAACGGGTTCTTCAAGAGCGTGGTCACAACGTCGAGCAGGCAAAAGATCCGTTCGGAGAGCACACAAACGATGCGGAGCTACTGGGATAATGTGCTGAAAATGATATAGTTCTACTTTCGAACACCGCGAAGGATTTCGAACCGCTTCATATCGAAATTATACGCCCGGAACACTAACGTCCGACCTCACTCCAAGCAGCGTGCCGTGGTCGGTCGGCTAACCCTCGTGCCGGGCGGGTCGCGCCCAAGGCGCGACCGATTGCCGAGACGGTGTCAGCCGTCGAGGCGGGCGACGCCCAAGGCGTCGCCGGGTGCCGAAGCGGCGTAGACCGCGTCGGCGGGTAGTGTCACACGCCTGGGTTCTCCGTGCGATCATCGCTGCCCTGACGGGCGACTCGGCCGGGGACTAATGGCGCGTGTTCGTTCATTGACGTTCGATGAGTAATGCTCTTTCGGCCGGTCGTCATCGTTCCAGGGGATCATTCGCCTTCGACGATGTACCGCTGGAGGAAGTTCATGCGGCGGCCGCCAGTTCCTCGGAGCAGTGCTAAGCAATACTTCGATCCCGTCCGGAACACCGTCTCCTGCGGTACCGCGGGACAGTGGATCCGTTCCGACCGTGTGCATTTCCTCGTCACCGCCCAGTCCATCACGATCCGTGCCCGCACTCGGAATTTCCTTTCCGTGCGTGAGTAAGATTTCTCTGGGTAAATCCGCAGACGGTACACAGCGAAACGACGGCGCAGTGAGCGAATCCACCGCCACCCCGCCGGGCGGCTGATTCGTTTCGGCCATCAACAGCAATTTTACCCAACGTCACCACTTTCCCACTGAAACGGGAGGTCTCGGACAAGGATCATCCGCCGTTTCGGGCCCCTACTGTCTAGTTCTAAGGGATCAAGACGGCGCTGTCCAGCGATCCACCAGAGTCCTGTGTTGAGAAATACGCTTATCTATCGTGCGAGGGCGCTACAACCTCGCGGTTCAGCGCAGGTGATACAGCACCCGCACGTAACTTCTAAGCGGTTCTATGGCGTACTGGACGCCGACCGAGGCGGGCTATCCACCCTCTGCTACTGAGACAATACCTGGAGTCGCCCGTTCGTCGCCGAAGACACCCCTTCCATCGGACGAACAGGGTACAGAAAGCAAGAGCTACCCCTGAATCCCGTCCCGTCTCACGACGGGAGAGAGGGTGACGGTAGCGTAGCACTGTAAATATTCTTTCGGGGAGGTGAAGGTGTAACTCTTCCAGACCAGCAAGCCTCCGCTCGTGGGAAACCCCGTCGTTCACCGTGAGAGGATGTCACAGAGTCGTGTGACGTTTCTTTTCGCCGCTGGACTGCAAGATACGTGCG
>NZ_JAWODL010000040.1:0-59853 GCF_046483325.1 Natronomonas sp.
CCCCACCCGATCACTACCGCTGAGAACCGATGAGCCGCTCGGACGATCTCACCGTGCTCCTCATGGACGGCGATCGGTATCCGGAGAACCCGTACATGTCGCTGTCGATCGGCGCCCTCCGTGATCTCGGTGTCGACGTTCGAACGCCCGAACTCCCGCTGTTGTTCCCGTTGACCCGGACCGCGATCCGACACGGGGATGCTGACGTGATGCAACTCGATTGGGTCTACGATTACTACACCATCGGCCTCACCGGAAACGAACAGATCGATCGAGTTGCGACGATGCTGCGCGCCGCAACGATGCTTCTCGATCTCATCGTCGTCTCTTTGCTTCCGATCGCGGTCGTCTGGACCGTCCACAACGAACGCCACCACGAGGAGAAGTACCGTCGGACCGAACGGGTCGTCAACGAACTCCTCTTTTTCGTTGCTGACGCCGTGTCGGTCAAATGTCACGCCGCAATCGAGATGCTCTCGTCGATGTACACGTTCGCTGACTCGGCTGATTTCGCCGTCGTCCCGGACGGAAACTTCATCCCGGCGTACGAAAACGAGGTTTCCAGAGAGACCGCCAGAGCGGAGCTGTCGATCCCCAACGACGCGTTCGTGTGTCTCTTTTTCGGATTGGTCCGCGAGTACAAGGGCATTCCCGAACTCATCGAGGCGTTCGTCGAACTCGATGCGCCCGACACGGAGCTTTGGATCGTCGGCAATCCGCACACGGACGAACTACAACGGGAACTCGAAGCGCTCTCGTTCGGCATCGAAGACATCGAGACGGTCTTCGAGTTCGTCCCCGACAATCGGGTTCAGTACTACATGAACGCGGCTGACGTCCTCGCGTTGCCGTACCGGAACATCCTCAACTCGGGGTCGGCTCACCTCGGGCTCTCCTACGGGACGCCAGTGGTCGCGCCGGCGATCGGCTGTCTCCCCGAGACGCTCCCGAGCGGAAACTTCCTGTACGATCCGGACGATCCGGATGGGCTCAAAACGGCATTGGACCGGGCCAGAGAACACCTCGATCTCGAATCGATCGCCCGATCGAACTACGAACACGCGGTCGAGCAGGACTGGGAGACCGCCGCCGCGCGACTGACCGAGGTGTACCGTCTCGCGCTCGATCGCTCGTGATCCGCTCCCCGCATGGCGAACGCAGGATCGCCCCCTACGAGCGGAATTCTGATCGATAAGCCGTCCATTACCAAGGTCGTGCTCGGTTCATCTGTGGTAATGATCTCGGAGTCTATATCGGCGACTGCACAGTCGAAACCGCCCCGCCCGGCCATCCAGATGCACTCTCTCAGAACGGACGCCGACCCGCTTCCCGAGACGATCCGGCGCGTCGCAGCCGCGGGCTACGAAGGCGTCGAATTCGCCGGCCGGTTTCTCGACGCGGACCCCCACGCCGTTCGATCGGCCCTCGACGAGACTGGGATCGTCCCGGTCGCGGCCCACGTCGACCTCGGGCGGATCGAACGGAACCCCGAGGCGATCGTCGACCGGTGTCGAATCGCGGGCTGTCGTCGAGTCGTCGTTCCGCACGTCGGGTCGGGACACTTTCGAACGACCGATCGAACCGACGCGCTGGTGGACCGGCTCACGACGCTCGTCGACCGCTTCGAAACGGACGATATCGAGTTTACCTACCACAACGCCCGTCACTCGTTCACCCCGCCACTCGACCGATTCGTTCCGTCGTCGATTACCGCTGTGCCGCTGCCGCTGGACGGGTGGCATCGAGCGGCGACGGCGATCGGACGCCTTTCGGGACGTCACGGGTCCGACCTCGCGAGTCGAACCGGCTTCGGACGCCTCCTCGAACGGACGCCGGATGCCCTCACCTTCGAGATCGATGTGGGGTGGGTCGTCGCCGCGGGATACGATCCACGATCCGTCTTCGAACTGGTTGGGGACCGGTTGGCGTCGGTCCACATATCGGACGTCGCCGTCTCCAGCCGCTTCCCGAAAGCATACGTTTCTGCCTCGCCGGGTGAGGGGATCGTCGATCTCGCGGGGGCGGTCGCGGCCGCCCGTGAGACCGACGCTGAGTGGCTGGTATTCGAGGACGACACCGCGTTCGATCCAGCGAGTACGATACAGCTGGGGATCGAGATTGTCGGTGGGGATACTGTATCGGATTAATCTTACCCCCGGTGGATTCTACCGATCACGTCGAACGGCCCCGAAAGACCGCTCTATGAACCCACACGAAGATCGGACGGGCTCCTGGTAAACCGTCGTAGATCCACAGCGCGCTGCCGACTGCGACCGAGCCGAGTTGGAGAACGAGGATGGGGGTGATTTCGAGCGCGAGTAGCTGGGTCGCATATTCGAAGAGAAGCGTGCTGACGCCGTCGAGAAACGAACCGGGATCCGAGCTGGTAGTTGGGTTTCCGAACGGCCACAAAATCGGATCCAGATACAGTCGCCCCCGGGAGACGGAGGCCGGAATCACGTCCCCGACGAGATGCAGGAGGTATCCGAAGCCGAAGCCGATGCCGATCCGTCCGAATCCTGCTCGTCTCGTCACCGCGTATCCAAGCAACGATACCGCGGCCGCGATGAACACGGAGTGGGCGACCCCCCACCCGGTTTCGAACAGCCCGTACTGCCATGCAAGCGGCTTATCGACGACGTCCGGGAAGAGAGATCCGAACGCGAGCAGGACTGTCGGAAGGTGTTCCGGAGGGGCTCGATGCCGTACGTGCATGTACAACGAAAAAAAGACGTACGCGAAGAGGACGTGTTCCCAGGGCCACATTCGTGCTCGAATCTGTCGTGACCGACCGATAGTTATGTCGAGACTATCGGTTCGCGCTGCTCTCGGATGAGTCCGCTTTCGGAACGATCGGCGGCCTGCGATCGGTTCTCAGCGAGGTCGGCCTTCGAAATCCGGTACGTCCCGTCGGAGGTGTTCGATATCACCGTTCGAAGGGTCGATCCGATCGGTTGCGACGTAGATGCCCGCATCGCCGTCGACCGCCACGTCGCGAATGTCACCGCTGAATCGGTATCGTCTGTTCTCGTTTCTCACGACGCCTTCGGCGCTGCGTCCGGAGATACGAGCGGTCGCGTCCTCGCTCGCCCCCGCTCCAGGTTCGAGTTCGCCGTCGACCGTGAGTTCGTATCTCGATATCGTTTCCCCTCCACGTATGAGCAGATATCGTTCGGTCCTATCGCTTCTCGGTTTCGGTGAGGATCGCGAGGCGGCCCGTCCCGCGGCGCCAACGAGCGTCGCGAGCGTCCCGACCCCGAACTGGAGGTATCGCCGGCGCGGTAAGGGTAGACTACCGCCGCCACCTCCCGACGTTCGCTCCGGGTCGCTTGTTTCCGCACTCGCCTCCTGTGTCCGCCTGTGTGCCATGCGGTCGGTAATCAGTTACTAACTGGAATAAGTGTTGCGATTATTACATTTTTCGGGATTCGTGACTGTCTCGATATATTACGATTATCGCGGTAATGCCGGCTTACTGGACCCAAATCGTCTATTTTTCGCACACGTTTCCGCCCGATCACTCGAGCCGCGGATGACTCCTTGGACGCTCCCACGTCCCCCGTACGGACTCAATCGGCCGGCAGTTCCTCCTCCTCCGTCGCGTCGGGTTCCTCGGTCGCCCACGTCGGGGACGATCCCAACACCCCCTGGTCGTTCATGGCCTCGAGGGGGTTATCGTCGATGTCAAGCGGGAGGTGTGCCCGGCCGCGCTGGCGAACCGATTGCCAGCTTGCGAAGACGAGTTCGGTCCCCCGCAGTACGGACCGACCGGATATGATCGGCTCATCCCCCGAAGAGAGCGACGAGACGAGGTGTTCGATCGCCCGCTCGTAGTGCGTCGGCGGATCGGAAAACCGCTCGATCTCGATCGGGAGGACGCCGACCAGTTTCTTCACCGCCGCTGTCTTGATGTCCGGCGAATAGCTGTACACCGTCTCGTTGTCCGTATCGATAGCCTTCCAGCCGCCGTCGGTTCGCAACCGCAGCGGCGGTCCGTCGTCGGGTTGAATCTCGATCTCACCGTCGGTACCGACGAGTCGGAGGTACGCATCGACGAGCGTCGGACCCTCCTCGGCGGTCGAGGCGAACCCCATCGTTCCGTCCGCGTATCTCCACTGCGAGATTGCCCGCGTCTCGTTGATCGCCCCGAACCATCGGTTCTCACGCGCGTAATCGATCCCCGAGAGGACCCACTCCACGCGCTCGCCGTCGGTGAACAGATCACAGAGATCGAACAGATGCGCGCCGGCGTCGAAGAGGTTCACCTCGGACCACTCGACGCGCCGAAGCTCACCGATTTCTCCCGCGTCCAAGAGCGCTTTCGCTCGTTGGACGGGCTTTGAGAACCGACGCTGGTGGTCGATGGTCAACTGGACGTCCTCTTGTTCGCAGACCTCGACCATCCGCCGGCAGTCCTCCCACGTGGTGGCCATGGGCTTCTCACAGTGGACGGCCTCGACGCTCGGTGCCTTCGCACAGTCGATCACCAGTTCGGCATGCACCGCCGGCGGAACGCAGATACTGACGATGTCCGGTTCCACCTCCGAGAGCATCTCCTCGTGATCCTCGTAGACGCCGTCGAGGTCGTAGTGTTTCGCGAACGCTTCGGCGTTCTCCCGAACGATGTCTGCACACGCCACGAGCGAACACGAATCGAGTCGTTCGTACCCCCCCGCGTGCCGGTACGCCATCGCGTATCCATCGCGATCCCGCTTTTCGGGATTCGCTCCGGTCCCCACTATCGCAACACGATATGTCATCGATGTCTCTACTCGGATCTCACTCAATAGTATACGCTTGTTAATGGGTCGTCCCGTTCGCCCCGAGCGGAACGCCCGCTCGACGTTTGGTAGTACGCGTCGATCTTCGTTTGGAAAGGGCCCTCCGAAGCACGCCCGCAGGTGCTGGCACACAGGCTGACAGGCGAGTACGGAGGTGCCACTCATACATTCCATACGAATAAATATAAATGTACTGTAAAGCCCGGGCCCGATCCATCGCTCTCCGTTCGACGACTTACTGTGAAATCGACGCTTCCGTCGATTCGGAACCGTTCTCATAGCGCCGGTGGAAGAGGCTCACGACGACGACGCCCACCAGAACCGCGATTCCGACGTAGAGCGGACGCACGATCTGATTTCCGAGCAGGCTCGCGGACACGTAGACGAGCAGTCCCACAACGCCGACAACGAGGTACAGCCGATCCCAGGCGACGTCGGACGTTTCGGTGTTGAAGTACTTGACGAGCTCGTCAACGCGGTCCGTTGGACCGACGATTCCGGATTCGGAGTCGAAGGTGACCACCCCGGCGTTTTCCAGTTTCGGAACGTGCGTCTGATAGAGCGAGACGTACGTTCGCTTGCGCTGTTGCGCGGAGAGTTCTTCGGGAGGGACATCGTTCTCGATCGCCGCGAGCTCGGTCGCTAACTCTCCGAGTTCGACGCCGTCGGTGCCCTGCAACCGCTGCAGGAGCAAGCGCCGTCGGCCGTTGCTCAGAAGGTCGAACGCCGTGTCCTGGGGGAGTGTCGTTGATTCGGTGTCCATCGTTTCGGAGTTTGCCCGATCGTGCGCGATAACGGATACACGTTCTCAAGACAGCCGCTTTGTTAGGTGTCGGCTACCTCCGTGGCGCTCTTCGCCCGCGCCGGGAGGGACAACGATACGGCACAGCCGTCGTCGCCCGCTCGTTAACGGACTGTCCGTTCGTATTCGTATACTCGTCGTCGTCGATCGATCAGACCGCGTCTCTGGATACTCCCCGCTGTACCGGGGTTTAGGATCGGAAAACGAAAATACGTCCCGCCGGAATGGTGGCCTTACTCGCGAGCGGGCGTCGATCGGACCTCGATCTCGCCCGTGTTGTGAACGGTCACCCGCCGCTCGGCGAAGCGGAATGATATTTCCACCGTGGCGTCGTGGTCGGTCGGTACCTCTGATCGGACGAGCGCGTTCAGTGCGTCCGGATCGATGGCATCGTAAAGGGGTTCGAGCTCGGTCGCTTCGCGATCGGCGGCGGCAGAAACCGTTTCGATAACTGCCGTCGTGGGATCCGTCGAAGACCACTCGTACTGTGCCCGGACGATCCCTCCACCCTCGGTGTTCTCCGATCCAGCGTAGGTGTTCCCTCCCAGTACGGGTGAGGCTTCGACTTCGTCACTCATTGATTACCTCCTTATCATTGGGATATCGAATAACTCTTGTGAGAACTGTTAATGCGTTGCTCCGCCGTTGTTTCGCGTCTTCCGCGATGAAACGAGCGACGTGCGCGCGTCACGCCGAGTTTCGCCGCCCTCGATATTCACCGGTGAAGTCTCGATCGGCCCGATTCAGCCGGCTCGGAACACGTCCCGACCCTCGACGAAGACGCGCCCGACCGTCGGCATCGGGTGCGGATCGACGATGATCACGTCCGCACGGTTCCCAGCCACCACTCGCCCACGATCCGCGAGCCCAGCCGCGACGGCCGGCGCGGCGGTCACGCGCCGGATGCGGTCGACCAGGGGTTCGCCCGTCTCGACGAACGGTGCCGCGAGCAGCGACGGTGGATGATAGTCGCTACACAGCACGTCCACAACCTCGTGGTCGATCGCGTCTCGAACCCCCAAATTCCCCCACAGACTCTCGCCGCGGACCAGGTTCGGTGCACCCATCACCGTGGTGAGCCCGCGGTCGGTCGCCCGTATCGCGGCTCCCAGAGTTATCGGGTACTCGCTTATCGACACGCCGAGATCCGCCATCGTGTCGACGGTCGCGGGCGCTTCGTCGTCGTGGGACGCCAACGGGACGTTCCGGTCGCGTGCGAGCTCCGCCACTCGATGGATCTGGCTCTTGAGGACGGTCTGCGACGTTGAGCGTCGCTTTGCGGCGAACGTTTCGATCTCGTCGGTCGAACAGTTTCGGTTCGCCGTGTAATGCCGTTTGAACCCCTCCTCGTCGAACTGTCCGTCGCCGGGGGCGTGGTGCATCACCGACACGAGATCGACCGGGAGCTCATCCGTCAGTCGCTCAACCGCGGACACGCTTTCGGGTGTGAGCTCACAGCGTGCGTGGACGCGTTGATCGCCGAGCGTGTATTCGGCGTTCGAAATCTCGTTGCAGATCTCGCTGGCGCCCTCGAAGCTCCTGTTCTCGGTCGGATTGTCCTCGAACGCGATCGCGTGAAACTTCGTCGTCACACCGTTGGACAGGTTGATCCGATCGGTCGTGACCAACGCGGTCGATGGATCGACCTGCGCCTCGACTCGAGGCTGGCGTTGCTGTTCGATATCATCGCCGTGTAAGTCGATCAACCCCGGCATGACGATCCTACCGTTGGCGTCGATCCGTCTCGTGACCGACGATACTTCCTGGGGGGTCGGCGACCTCCCGACGGCTTCGATCCGCGTTCCCGAGATGACGAGGTACCCTCCCTCGATGACGCGGTCGGGCGTAACGACACGTCCGTTTTCGATGAGGGTCCGCTCCGTCGCGGTCATCGCGCTGCGGCCTCCAAATGCGCCCGTCTCCCCAGTGCCCTATTGAAACATCGCGAGAACATGTCCCTGCATAGCAGGGGATTCCATTTTGTTATGCGAGTTCTAAACCGACGAACGACCGCCTCGTTCCCCTCACTCCTCGTCGGCACGTACTGTCAACACGGGACACTCCGCGGATCGAACGATTTTCTCCGCCACGCTGCCGAGGAGGTATCTATCGATCCCCCGCCGTCCGTGTGTGCCCATCACGATCAGTCCGATGTCGTGTTCGTCGACGTACTGCAGTATCTGTCTGTACGGCGAGCCTCCAGCGACCGTCCCCTGAATCGACTCGACGCCTGCCTCCAACGCCTTCGACCGAGCTTCCTCGAGAATGCGCTCTCCCTCCTCCCTGAGAGCGCCCAACACGTCCGCTGGCCCCGCCTCGACGACCGGATACGTCTCCTCGACGACGTAGAGTACGTGTAGCGTTGCGTCGTACGTCTTCGCGTGGTCGATCGCGTGATCGAGCGCGGCCGCAGCCCCTCCACTCCCGTCGGTCGGAAACAGGATCTGATCGTACATGCGCACACGTACGGCCGCATGGTACCTCAACCTGTCCGTGATTCTCGGTCCGCAGGGGTACGTTTCACGAGATTGACGACAATTTCTATTAGTCCACTCCGCCCGTGTGCGTACATGGATGCTCTTCCGGCCCCCGGGATCACCGCCGAACGGACGTTTCGAGTCGAGCCTCGCCACACGACGAACCTCTTTGGAACGCAGGAACGGCCGCCCGGACTGCCCGCCGCGGCGGATGCCGATCCCGACGAATCGATGCGGGTACTCGGTACGCCACAGCTTCTCGCGGAAGTCGAGTTTCTCGGTCGCGAATCGCTGCGCGGAACGCTTCCCGACGGATGCGGCGTCGCCGGAACGAGCGCCGAAGTGAGACATCGCCGCGCCGTTCCGGTCGGTCGTTCGGTGCTCGTCAGGACGGAGCTGACCGAGGTAACCGACCGGACGCTCACGATCGAGGGCGTGCTACGCGTTATCGAATCCGATCGGCCCGTCGGTGAAGTGGTAAACACACTGCAGGTGGTCGAACGTCGGCCGTTCCTCGAACGGATCGATCCTGCGTAAATCGTCTCAGTGCCCCGCGAACGCGCCGGGCGTTATCGTACGTCCCGCTCACCGACGACGCGCAGGGTGTCGGCGAAGACGTGAATCGACGGGACGACCGTCTCGATCGCGCCGAGGTTGAACTCCCTGAACAGCGCTGTGAGGTCTTCGATCGCGTCCTCGTCGAGCCCGCGCGAGCTAAGAACGTCCGTCCCGAGCTGTGGCTCGTACGGGAGCGATTCCACGTACCCTTCGACGATTTCGCGGGCATCGGAACAGCCATCGGCGAACGCATCGTCGCGAAGCGCCGGATCGATGTCGCCCCACGACCGTTCGAGATAGCCCGGCCACTGCGCCAGACATCGGTGAACGCTCGGCAACCCCTCGTCGATCCCGTGAAACGACTGGATCGACTCGACCGTCTCCGCGAGACCGGCGGGTGGGTCGTCGAAGGCCGCCAGCGTCGGCGGTGCCCCTCGGTCTCGATCCAGCGACGGCTCCAACGGTTCGGTCGCGAGTGGAGTATCCACCGGCGCCGTCCCGACCGGTTGGCCCGACAGCGCCCGATCGACGAGTTCGAAAAGCACAGCGAGCCGCGGTGCCACCACGTCGAACGTCGCCAACTGGCGGCGGAGTTCGGCGTATTCGGCGGGCGAAACGTCGACGTCCTCGCGACGATAGACCGGGAGGTCGCGTTCGGACTCGACGGCGCTCAACACGGCATCGCGATACTCGATCGAGACGCGGCCGAACTGTCTGGTCTCGAACGCCGGCTTGATCTGTCCCCACATGTGTCTGACGAACTCGGGGTGGTTCGCCATCGTCGTCCGGAAGATCCAGTTGACGATCGGTGCCCGGAACGTGTGCTTGATATCGTCGTAGAGCCCGCGTTTCCACCCCGTCGCTTCGTAGTCGTACAGCTGTGTGCTCGTGTCCATTCTCCGATATAACACGGGAGTGGCAAAAAAGGCTACTGCCGGCGCGGAGCAGCGACTTCTCCCGCGGAGTCCGCTACAGATTAGCAAGGCGAGCGCCTCGGGATCATCGGACGGCGCCGTCTTCCCGGATGACGAGAGATCGCCGGTCCCTCGAAGCACGTGCCCCCGAGGCGGTTCACTCGACACTCGGCGTCGCCATCACGGACAGCGACCGCGTCCGCGGCCCGTCGAACTCGATCAGCAGGATCGACTGCCACGTTCCCAACGCCAGTTTCCCGTCGCGAACCGGAACGCAGACGCTTCGGCCGATCAGCGACGATCTGAGGTGCGAATCGGCGTTGTCGTCGAGGGCGTCGTGTTTCCACCCCTCCGGGGCCGACAGTCCCGAAACGAACGTTTCGATGTCGTCCAACAGGCGCGGTTCGGCCTCGTTGATCGAGACCGCCGCCGTCGTGTGCTCGACGAACACCGTACAGACGCCGCCGTCGATATTCGGGAGCCCCTCGGCGACTCGTTGCGTCACGTCCACGACGTCGATTCTGCTCTCAGTGATCACCTTCATGCTGGTGAAGTACGCACCGACTCGACTAATCGCTGCCCCCGATCTCGGCAAAAGCACGTATTCGCCCCGAACACTATCCGTCGTCGACGAGTATTCGTGGGTATGCATCAGTTCATCGACGGCGAATGGCTGAGCAAGTACGAGGCGACCGACGAGGACGGGTCGTTTCAGCGACAGCCGACGTCGTTCCGCGATCGGGTCGCCCCCGACGATGTCGAGACCGGCCGGTATCACCTCTACGTGAGCTACGCGTGTCCGTGGGCTCACCGGACGCTCATCACGCGAAAACTGCTCGGACTGGAGGATGTCATCTCCGTCGACGTCGTCGATCCGTTCCGCGCCGAGGGCGGGTGGCAGTTCACACCGGGAAAAGACGGGTGCACCGCGGACTCGATCAACGGCTTCGCCTACCTCCGGGAGGCCTACGTCGAGGCCGATCCGAACTACACCGGGCGCGTGACCGTGCCGGTGTTGTGGGACACGGCCGAGGGGACGATCGTCAACAACGAATCCCGCGAAGTGATGCGGAACCTGACGACCGCCTTCACCGAGATGGACAACGGTATCGACCTCGCTCCCGAGGAGCTGCGCGATGAGATCGACGAGACGCTCGATCGGATCTACGAACCGATCAACAACGGGGTCTATCGAACGGGGTTCGCCGACACACAGGATGCGTACGACGACGCCGTCGCGGAACTGTTCGACGCCCTCGATCACTGGGATTCGGTGCTCGAAACGCAACGTTACCTCGTCGGCGACCGACTCACGGAGGCCGATGTCGCGATGTACACGACGCTCGTCCGGTTCGACGAGGTCTATCACACCCACTTCATGTGCAATCACAGCCTCATCCGCGAGTACGACCATCTGTGGCCGTATCTGCGGGACCTCTACACGACGCCGGGATTCGGCGAGACGACGAAGATGGACCACATAAAACAGCACTATTACATGACCCATCCGGACGTGAGTCCGAAGCGGATCGTGCCGATGGGCCCCGATCCGGCGTTCGGAGCCCCACACGATCGGGACGAACTGCCCGGGCAGCCGCCGGCCCGATAGCACACAGTCCGCGATCGTCGGCCACACCTCGGCGGTGACAAAGACTATATATTATCATGGTATAGTGTGACATAGTTATGCCTGACACGAAGCGTGGGCGCGAACGAAAAGGTCGGATGAAGCGAGCACAGCGTCGTCAGTACGAGATCGAACAGGCGGTCGAGGCGCGCGACCGCGAGTTGGACTTCGACGAACTCTACGAGGACGTCGAGATCGAACTCGACCTTTGATCGCGCCGCCGGGTCGCGCGCGATGGGTCAGTTCCCTCCGTTCGTCCCGAGATGGCTACGATTTTAGTTTCGGACCATGAGGCGTACGTATGGCCGAAACGACGCTCGTGGATCTTCTCAAACGAAACGATAGCCACGTTGACTCGCTCCAAAAGGGGTATTTCGACGCCGTTCAGTCCGGACAGATGCCGGCGGTCGTCTCCGTTTGCTGCTCCGACTCGCGCGTCTCACAGGAGGGGATGTGGGACGTCGACGAACCGGGTTGGCTCTTTACCGCCGGCAACATCGGCAATCAGGTTCGTGACCGCTTCGACGGGGAGGACGTCGTCAGCGGGGACGTCCTGTATCCCATTCGGTTTACCGAAACGACCCTAGCTGCCGTCGTGGGACACACCGGCTGTGGTGCCGTCACCGCCACACTCGAACGGGCCCGGTCGGACGAGTCGACGCCGCTTCCTGCGGGGATCGAAAAACGCGTCGAGTCGCTACTACCGATAGTCGAGGCCGGTCTCGACGACGACCGGATCACCGACGATGGGACGGTCGGGTTGATCGATCAACTCGTCGAGTACAACGTCGACCGACAGGTCGAGTTTCTGAAAAGGGCGGACTCGGTTCCCGACACCACGACCGTCGTAGGCTTCGTCTACGACTTTCAGGGCGTCTACGACGACGCGCTCGGTCGGTGTTATCTCGTCAACCACGACGGGGAGACGTCACTCGAGGCGCTTCGAGCCGTCGTTCCGGACCGATTCGAGGATCACGTCCGTCGACTCGTCGCCTAAATCATCTCGGGGTCACACTTCCAGACTCCCGTCTCCTCCTACCGCTCTCACATTCGGTAGCGTCGGCCCTACGGGCGTAAAATAAAGTGGTCGAAAGCGATACGAGTCGTCGGCCTTACAGGCGGGTCAGGTTCGTCGCGCGGGGGCCTTTGTCGGCCTCCTCGATGTCGAACTCGACTTCCTGTCCTTCTTCGAGGTCCGGGCCGCCGACATCCTCCATGTGGAAGAAGACGTCCTCGTCCGCGTCCTCAGTGTCAATAAAGCCGTATCCGCCAGTGTCGTTGAAGAAATCAACCGTTCCGGTTGCCATCTTGTAATCACAGCGTAGCCGTACATATAACCTTTCCGGGATCGGGCCGCTCCGAGCGGAGGGTAGGTCTCGCGAATCGTCCGCACGGCTCACGCTTCTGCAAGAATTAACTAGGTCTGCCTCGAAGAGAGCCTATGACGCTGAACGAACTCCCCGATATCAACCCCGCTGCCGGAACCGTCGAGACCGCCGAGCTCGTCGTTGAGGACGACGTACTCGTGAAACTGTTCGCGCTCGGTCCCGGCGGGGCCTTCGACCCACACGTCCATGACGACTGCGAGAACGTCTTTCACCTGCTGGAGGGTGAGGTGATCGTTACCCGAGGTGAGACTGAGGAGACGATTCGTGCGCCCGCCGTCATCCACAATCCCCGGGGCATCGAACACGGTGCACGGAACGAACGCGACGAGCGGGCGCTGTTGACCGCTAGCCTCTGTCCGTTGCCCTGACCTCGAGCTACTCTTCGGCTTCCTCGCGTCGCGCCAGACCGGCCAAGTGGGGCGCTTCCTCGACGACGATCGATTCGACTCCCAGACGTGCCGCACTCTCGCTTCCCGGCAAACAGAACACCGGTACGCCATCGGCGATCCCGGCCGTCGCGCGCGTGCCGACGACGCGCGTCCCGATCTCTTCGCGAGAGAGACTCCGGAACAGTTCGCCGAACCCGGGTAGCCGTTTGTCGAAGAGCGGTTCCGTCGCCTCGACGGTTACGTCGTCAGGCGTGACGCCGGTCCCACCGGTCGTGACCACGCAGTCGGTGTCTCCTCTGTTGACGAGTCGGTTGACGATGTTCTGCACCGTGTCTGCGTCGTCGTTTATCAGCTCTCGAACCGTGACCGTGTGCCCGGCGTGCGTCACCGCCTCGGCAATGGCATCGCCCGCGGCGTCCTCGTCGAGCCCGCGACTCGACGAGACTGTCACGATCGCAATGCCGAGGTCATGGATGTCGTGGTGGTGGTGGCCGGGATGGTCGTGACCGTGCTCGTCGCCCCCGCCGTCGTGGTGGTGTTGATTCCGCCCGTTGGCTCCGTCTTCGCCCATCGTCGCATCCGCCGTGTTCATCGGTTCATCCATACTGGTCTCACGGAGGCGGAGGGCGAAAAAAGACCGGTTCGATTCGCCTCGACCTCCGCGGCTGGTCTCCGCTCGGAGGCTGGGATAAGGCAATGATGGATGACTGACTTCGCTAGTGTTTTGCACCCTCGGAACACACTCGCGAACATGAAGGCGATATTCTACGAAGAGCACGGTTCGGCGGACGTACTCCAGTACGGTGACTTCCCGGATCCGGAAATCGATCCCGAAGAAGTCCTCGTCGAAATCAAAGCCGGCGGGCTGAACCACCTCGACGTCTGGACCCGCAAGGGGATGCCCAGTCCCGAGGAATTGCCGCACATCCCCGGTAGCGACGGCGCGGGCGTCGTCAGCGAGGTCGGCGATCGGGTCACTCGGTTCGAACCAGGCGATCGCGTCGTCGTCGATCCGGGACTGTACTGCGGTGAGTGCGAGTTCTGTCGGAAGGGCGAACAGTCGCTCTGCGTGGATTACAAGATCACGGGAGAGCACGTCCGCGGCGTCCACAGCGAGTTCGCCGCCGTCCATCAGGACAACCTCCTCGATCTCCCCGAGGGCGTCGACTTCGTGACGGCCGCGGCTGCACCGCTCGGCTTCCAGACCGCCTGGCGTATGCTGCGGACACGCGTCGGAATCGACCAATCGGACAGTGTTCTGGTGTTGGGTGCCTCAGGCGGCGTCGGTCACGCTTGCGTCCAGATCGCCGCCAACGAGGGTTGTGAAGTGTTCGCGACGGCGTCCTCGGACGATAAGCTCGAGCACGCGCGAGCGTGCGGAGCCGACCACCTGATCAACTACGAGGAGGAGTCGTTCGCCGACGCAATCAAGGAACTGACCGACGGCCGCGGCGTCGACGTCGTCGTCGATCACATCGGCGCGGCGACGTGGGACGATTCGCTGAGCGCGGCCGCCCACGGCGGATCAGTCGTCACCTGCGGGGCGACGTCGGGTGTCTCCCCCGAGACGAACATCCCGAAAGTGTTCTGGAAGCAGCTCGATATCCTCGGTTCGACGATGGGGACGCCGGGCGAGATGGACGACGTGATGGCGAAGGTGTTCGACGGTACGTTCGAACCGCACGTCCGGGAGGTCCTGCCGATGAGCGACGCTCAGCGGGCCCACGAGATGCTCGAATCCCGCGAGGGGTTCGGCTCCGTCGTCGTCGTCCCCGACGACGAGTACGACCCCAGCGACTACGAGTGATGCACCAAGATCGATCGACGCGAAACGGTCTCCGTCTGTGGGCATGAGCGACGGCACCGACCGTGATGTGTCCCTTCCCGACGACGACTCCCCGATCGTCCATCCCGAGGCCGTCGACCGAACGTTCGATTGGCGCGGTTGGTCGCTCGTCGGTGCGATCTTCGTCGCGTTCCTACTCGTCCCCGGGTTGATCTACCTGTATCCACACGCCCCATCGAACGTTGGTCTCTCGTTTTGGGACACGTACCTCGTGTTGCCGATGATCCCCGCGATCGTTCTCGGGCTACTCGCGGTATGGGCGACGACCCGGCCTTGAGCGATGCGAACCCGCTTTCGGTCGAACGGTCCGCGGAACGCTTTTTTGCGATCCCGATGTGATACGTGGTATGATGTCGACCCGGGACATCGCCGAGTTCGTGGTCGGGACGGAGTACGACCGGCTCCCGGATGCCGTTCGTGAGGCGACAAAGCGGCGACTTCTCGACGCCCTCGCCGTCGGCCTTCACCACCGGGACGACGCGTCCGTCGACGCCGTTCGCCGGGGCATTGCGACCGATCGGGGTTCCGCCGGCCGCAGTCGGGTGTGGGGTACCGACCTAACCGTGTCTGCGCCTCGCACCGCGATGGCCAATGCCGCCTCGGTCGCCGCCGGAAACGCCCCTACGTTTCTGTCCCCGACGCCGGCACCTGCGGCCGGTTCGATCGCGGCCGTTCTCGCCGTTGCTGACGATCGCGGGGCGACCGGTGAGGAGACGATCGCCGGCCTCGCGGCCGCGCTCGAACTCCACGGCGAGTTAGCGTGGCGCGCGCCCCTCGACGAACTGCATCCGGCCACGCATACGGCCGTCGCCGCAACAGCAGGGGTGGGACGGATCACGGGGCTCGACGTTTTCGAACTCTCGAGCGCCCTCGGGAACGCCGCGAGTCGTGTGACGCTCGGCGTTGGTGACGACGCATTCGTCCCGATCGCGACGGGGACCGCCGCGCTCGAAGCGACTTACGCCTGTCTGCTCGCCGACGGTGGCGTCGATGCCGCCGACAGCATGATGGCGAAAAACGGCTGGCACGACCTCGTCGGTCCGTTCGACTTGGATTTCGACCCGGGCTGTGAGCGCGTTCGGGACGCCGCTATCCTTCCCTACGATGCGAGTCCCTACGAGCAGTCAGCGATCGGCGCAGCGATCGAACTCGCGGACCGAGATCCCCTCGATCCGGCTGACATCGACGCGGTAACAGTAGAGACAGTCGACGATGCTGAACCGGCCGTCGATCCCGAACGGATCGCGGCCGCACTCGTCGACCGAGAGCTCTTCGTCCATCGGGCCACACGCGAAGATATCCGGCCGGTTCTCGATGCCGTTACCGTTACGGCCGACGGGAGATTGACAGAACAGGCGGAGCGCGGAACTGCTCCGGTCCGCGTTTCCGTCGAGTACAGGGACGAATCCACCGCCGAGGTGCGTCTCGACCACTTCAACGGACACCCCGCCACGCCAGCGTCGTGGGGGACCGTTGCGGATAAATTTCACGTGCTTTCGGAAGCCGTCTACGGACGGGAGCGACGCGAACGAATAGTCAGAACCGTTCGAACTTTCGAGGCCGAAAGCGCCGACGAACTCGCTCGGTTGCTCGATCGATCAGGTCGCGTGTGAGCCGTCCGTGGGCTCGATCGGTGAGGGGGCGATTGCGCCGGAGGTCCGGGCGTAGTGGCGGAGTCTGGACCGCGGGATTTCCGCCCGCTTTGCGGCCTCGGCTTCCGTCAACTGTCCGGTCAGATACAGGAGTACCGCTCTCCGGACCCTCTTATTGTTCATCGTCGTCGTATGTGATTATTTGTGTGACATACCTAAATCTTTCTCCGCAAATTGGTTTCAAGTGTGTTGTATTTAGTCACAAATATTCACGAAGAGAATACTATTCGCCTCAACCGTCCCCGAAGTCACGCCGCATCGCGATCTCGAACCACGGGCAGAGCCGGAGTTGCCGATACCACCGCGGGTTCCGATGGAGGCGCTCGTAGGGCACCCACATCACGCCCGCAACCTCCTCTTCGTCCGGGTCGAGCGTCCGATCGTCCAGCGTACACTGCAATACCGAGCAGATCTCCCACTCGAGCCCGTCGTTCAGGTAGTAGCGTTTGTACTCGAATTTGTCCGTCACTTGGAGGTCGTCGTACTGATCCGGCGTGACGCCGAGCTCCTCTTCGAGACGCTCTTCGGTGGCCTCCAGTTGTGTCTGTCCCTCGACCGGATGGGATGCGACCGTACCGTCCCAATACGTGTCCCACAGCCGCTTTCCTGGGGCGCGCTGTGCGAGGAGGATGTTACCTTCGTCATCGAAGACGAGCGCGGTGAACGCGCGATGTCGGATTCCGCCCCCCGTGTGGGCGTCAATCCGGTTGACGAGTTCCTCGGGACTGTCGTCGCCGTCGACGGCGATTACGTCCTGTCCGGCGTTCTTGTGGCTCGAAAGCTCTTCGGAATTCGATCTCGAACCGGAGGGATCGCTGTCGTCCGTACTCATACCGGAGCAGACGCACGACGACGTTATGGAGTCTTCGACTCGCCCGGGCTTTTTACCCGCGTTTCTCGTCGAGGATGAGCCGCGTTTTCGTCGAGACGACTTCGTCTAATTCCCGAGCACGGGTTATCAGGTCGTTGAGCGTTCCCGTATCGGTCGTGTCGACGACGACGACCACGTCTTCTTCCCCGGAGACCTGCCAGACGAAATCGACTTCCGTCCAGTCGGCCATCCGCTCGGATATCGTTCCGGTATCGACATCGACCGCGACCCCGATCTCGATCATCGCCTTGACGTTCCCCGTCCGGGTTGCGACGGTAAATCGCTCTATGACGCCCGATTCGAGGAGCTGTTCGACGCGATTGCGGACCGTCCCCTCGGAAGTACCGACCCGGTCGGCGATCTCGGTGTAGGGCGTTCGCGAATCGCGACGGAGGATCGCGAGGATCTGACGATCGAGGTTGTCCATCGAGATGTGTGCGTTCTTGCCGATCTCACTTACAGATTACGAATTTCGTAGTGATCCTTCGAACACAAGCGTTAATTGCGGGTGAGTCATACGCATCTCGTAATGACGCAGGCCTACGTGGCGCTGGAGAACGGTCAGATTATCGAAGCACGTTCGCGCTCCCCTGGCCGTACCCGCGGTGAACTCGTCTTCACTACCGCCTACACCGGCTACGAGGAATCGCTCACGGACCCAAGCTACGAGGAACAGATCCTCACCTTCTCGTACCCACTGATCGGAAACTACGGAGTTCGAGAGGACCGATTCGAGTCGAATCGAGTTCACCCCCGTGGTGTCGTCGCGAGGGAACTCACCGAAGACGTCGCCGAGTGGCTCCGATCCGAGGATGTCCCTGCCGTGGACGAACTCGACACTAGAGATCTCGTCACCGGCATTCGAGAGCAGGGTGCGATGCGCTGTGGGATTGCCGCCGGCCCCGACGCAACGGCCGCCGAGGCCGAGGCCGAACTCGAGGCATGTAAGGGAATGAGCGAACATACGGACATTGGCTCGCAGGTCTCAGTCGAGGAGCAGGTCACGTACAATCCCGACGGTGTTGGCCCGACGGTCGCCCTGCTCGATTGTGGCGCGAAGGGCTCGATCGCCAGCTCGCTCGTCGAACGCGATGCCGTCGTCGAGAAACTTCCATACGATGCGACCGTCGCGGATATCGACTCGGTCGATCCCGATATCCTCTTCATCTCGAATGGCCCCGGCGACCCAGAGAATTTCGAGGCGGCGGCGGCGCTCGTCGAGGAGTTCGTCGGCGAGGTCCCGTTGGCCGGTATCTGTCTCGGCCAGCAGGTCATCGCAAACGCTCTCGGTGGCGAGACACAAAAGATGGAGTTCGGGCACCGCGGTGTCAACCAGCCCGTTCGCGACCTCCGATCCGATCGAGTCGTCATGACGACTCAAAATCACGGCTACACGGTTTCCGAACCCGGCAATCTCGACGTCACACAGATCAACGTTAACGACGATACCCCCGAAGGGCTCGAAAGCGACGAACTGGATGTCATCACCCGCCAGTACCACCCCGAGGCGAATCCCGGTCCTCACGATACGCTCGGTTTCTTCGACGACGTGCTCGCGATGGTCGAATCCCCCGAAGCGGCTGAACAGTAGCGACTTTTTCATCGGTCCGGCGACCGCCACAGCGGCACCACGTTCGGATGGCACCCCAACGCTGTACGTTCGCCTCCGGAATCCGACGATCATTCTCTGGTCGGTCTACCCGTTAGTTCGGGTGCTCGGGTCTGCTGGATTCGGGCTGTTGACGCTGACTGTCGAAGCTACACCGATTGCGTATCTCGATTCTGTGACGAAAGTCGGGGTCGGACTCATCGCGCTCGATCCGAGCGCGACGATGCGGTCCGAATTCGGAGGGTCACCCGCCGACACCGACGCAGAGATCCCCTCGAGCGCAGATTAAAACGTTACTCGACGTACCGGTATTTTCGCTCGCCCATCCGTCCCCACCCGTCGAAGGCGAACTCGGATTCGGGAACGGTGAATTCCTCGACAGCGGACTCCTCGTCGTAGTTGTGGGCGTCGTGGACGTCCTCGTACTCCTCGAAGGTGAGTTCGTACCGCGATTCGAGTCTGTCGTCGATGTCGAGTGCCTCGATCTCCTCGCGCCAGTTCTCTTGAACCGTCTCGACGTGAATTTCGGCCTGCGCACCCGAGCCGTACGAGCCGACGAGCAGCCGCTCTCCGGTCGCGTCCTCGCCGGCCTCCGCGAGCGCTTTCAGCCCCGAAACACGGGCGACGTGTACCGATCCGGTGTACCAGTTCCCAACGTGACGCGAGAGCGTCAGCGTCGGATCGATCGTCCGGTTGTACCACGCTTGGTAGCGGTCGGTCCCTTTCAGCGCGTCCGTGTATTCCGAGATCGCCTCCAGATACGCCTCGTCGGAGTCGAACGCTTCCGATCGCGGCTGGCGACCGATCTCTTCGGCGAGTTCCTCCTCGATCTCCGTATCCCGGGTGATGTGGCGGTACGCGAGGACGGCCGCCTTCCGAACCATCCCCGGGAACGGGGTGTGGAACGGGCCCAGTCGGAAGTCGTCGGGGTGTATCTTCCCACCGACGCGCTCGTAGTCGATGAGTGCCTCGCGCATCCGCGCCAGGTAGACGTTCACAGAGCGCTTGCCGTCGACGCTCGGGAACTGCTGTTGTGGTTTCAAGAAGTCCGTCTCGTCGGCCGAGCCGTAGCCCTGTTCGGTCGACAGTTCGACGAGGTTCGGCTCCTCATCGATCAACATCGCGACCGCCCCCGCCCCCTGCGTCGCCTCGCCGGGATCGTCGCGCGCGTACAGCGCCGTGTCCGTCGCGATGACGAGCGCCGCGCGCCCGCGATTCCGCCCCGCCTTGATCCAGTTGTAGGCGTCGTCGATGCTCTGGGTGCCCGCCACGCAGGCGAACTTCCGCTCGCCTTTGTTCGCGTGGTGGAAGTCCCCCTCGAAGACCTGTTCCAGACAGCCCGCGATGTACGTCGAGACGGGCTTGGAGTGGTCGAACGCCGACTCGGTCGCCACGTCGATCCGGCCGATGTCGTCTGGTTTCAATCCTTTTCGCTTCAGTAATCGGTGGGCGGCGTTCGCGCCCATCGTGACGATGTCCTCGTAGGTGTCCGGGAACGAACTGGCGTACAGACCGAGTCCCTTGGTGTACTTTTCGGGCGCGTCCCCCATCTCCGGTGCGAACGTCTCCGCGAGATCGAGCCTGAGTTTCCCCGTGTGGATTTCGACGGCGTCGATTCCTACGCTTGTCATATCGGATACTCTACGTCTCGATATAAGTTATTGTCGGTGGTGAGTTCGACATTTGACGAATAGTTGTGTTCTCCCCGTTAGCTACATTCCATCCAATCGCCATCCGACAGCGTCGGAGTCTCATCTGCTTGAGCGATTATCGCAGTGTAACACGCCCCGCTATCGGTTTCCGCAGTTAGCGCCAACGGGTAGTCGTCTTCCGGTTCTCCGGACGTCCGTGTATCGATCCGAACATCGTGACCCGTCCCGCCATCGGTGGGTCCGGTTTGCACGTTGTTGCTTCCGAGTCCGTCCTCGACTTCGAACTCAACGCTTGAAGCGTCCGAAGAGAGGGTGTACGAGAACGTGACTTCGGCTGCTTCGGTCCCCCCACCGCGTGTTTCGGTTACTTCGCCTTCGAGGGAGTCGAACGTCGCCGGCGAGGTCCCGCTACCACCCTCTTCGCTATTCGCCCCACCGTTCTCGGCCTTTGTCGGCGGCTGAAACGCCGGGTCGCTGTTCAGCCCGACCACAGCACACGTCACTTCGAACGATCCGTCGAGTTCGATCTCGACCCGATCTTCCCCAGCACCTTCGACACCGAGTACGTCATCACGCCCCTCGAGAATCCGAGCCTCCCACGTGTCCGCGGTGAACTGACTCGGCAGCCTCACGACCGGATCCTCGATTGTCCGGTAACTGTGCCGGTGTGAGGCGTTGATATCGACCCCGTACGCGGTCGTCCGACTCACCGAGACATCGCCGGTCAGCACCAGCAAGTCGATTCGATCGTCCCGGATCAGCCGCTGCGTCCTCGGGACCGACTCGCCGTTTCGAAACGTCGTCGTGACGAACGTATGTTCGTAGACGGTCGATTCGGCGTTCGGATACTCGTTGTATCCCGGTTCGTACACCAACGATCGGGTCGTCGTCTCACCGGATTCGTCGACGCCGCACACGTTCGCCATGTCGACGCCATCGACTTCGACGGTACTGGGTTCGGTCGTCGAGATCGTTCCGGCTGGGGCCGGCGGATTCAACGCGAGCAGTCGAGCCGGATACTGCGTCCCCAGTGTGACGCTCGTCGAGCGTTCGTCGCCGCTCTCGACGGCGTTGATGACGTTGCTTCGAAGCTCCGAGAACTCGTTTTCGACCTGCTGGCTGTGGGAAAACTCCACCTCGGCGTTCTGATCCGGCACGACGAACGCCTGGTACGTCGAAAACGCGACGATCAAGATCGCAAACAGCAGGATCGAACCGACGAGGACGGACTGTGCACGCTCGTCGGCCCCGAATTCCATGGCCGATCAACGGTCGTCCCGGATAAAAACGTACGCACTATTCGTCTTCTTCGACGACTTCCGGATCGGCGAGTGCGCGTCCCAGCGAATCGAGGCCGTTGATCCAATCGGCGACGAGCCCGTACTCGATCTCCTCGGCGACGTCCATCCCGAGTTCCTCGCCGTCGACGATGAGCGTTCCGGCCTGCACGCAGTGCGCCAACGCGGTGTCGAGGTCGTCCTCGTCTTCGGCCGCGGCGGCGGCGCGGAGGTGTTCTTCGACCGTCCCTTCCGCCGCCGGACCGCCGATGATGAACTCCTCCGCCGTATAGAACGCACAGACGAGCGACGTCTGAATCCCGTCGACGAGCGTCAGCTTCTCCTCGTCGTCGATCTCGACTTCCGAGAGAACGATCTCCCGGATTCGGGCGAGTTCCTCGACGGCTGCATCGGCGTCTTCGAGTTCACCGTCTTGGTAGTCGGTGACGATCTTCGCGATGGCGATCGTCGCGTCGTCGAGCAAGTTGAAAAACAGTCGCGCGGCGTCGTCGCTCTCTGGATCGACGTCTTCCTCTCGAAGCCTGTCGAGCCAGTTGTTCCACCGCTCTTCCGTGTAGTATTCGCCGGGAGGCGTGCCCATGTCCGAAGATACGGGGGGCCGGGGATATGCCTTTTCCTTGCCCGTCTGACGCGTTATCGCTCCCGCTTTGCCGGCCGCCCCAGTTTCCGCTCGACGGCATCCACTTTCTCTCTCGCGCGCCGGTCTTGCGCCCGTTTGTCGTCTATCTTCAATAACGTGCTCACACGGTCGGCGTCGACTGCCTCGTGTGCCGCCCCGACTGCAGCCAACAGCGTGTCGATGTCGTCGGCTTCGATGACGGTCCCCATCGGATTCGTCTCGTATGCGACGTCGAACGCATCGAGCGCCTCGACGGCGGCGGCGACTTCGCTCGCCATGCTGTCTTCGATAACCGGGGCGACGCTCAGGAGTGCTACGACGCTCATACTGTCACGTCGTCCTCGATGGGCATAGGGATTGTCGTGGGAAATCGCCCCAAACTACTATATAAGTCAGTGTGCACGCCTGAATATGAGCGAAGAGACTGCGGGACACCGACTCCAGCGGCGGCAGGTCGACGCGAACGGGCTGACGTTCGAGTGCCTCCACTCGGGTGGGGGCGATCGGTTGGCGCTGTGTCT
Source organism: Natronomonas sp. (assembly GCF_046483325.1). Classification (GTDB taxonomy): domain Archaea; phylum Halobacteriota; class Halobacteria; order Halobacteriales; family Haloarculaceae; genus Natronomonas. The sequence continues at coordinate 23,005 of NZ_JAWODL010000040.1, forward strand.
CCACGGCTTTCCGGACAACGCGGGCTCGATGGCCCCGATCATGTGGCGACTCGTCGAGGAGGGGTTCACCGCCGTCGCGCCGTTCACGCGCGGCTACGCCCCCACCGATCCCGCGCCCGATGGGACCTACTCCGCGCGGGTGCTCGGACGCGATGCCGTCGCGCTCGCCGGGGCGCTCGCGACGGAGTTCGACACCGAGGACGCCGTCCTCGTCGGTCACGATTGGGGCGCGGCCGCCGCCTACGCCGCTGATCGCGTCGATTCGGACGCGTTCTCGAAACTCGTCGCGATGGCGGTCCCGCCGGGCTTCAACGCGCTCGTTTCAGAGCACCGCCGCCAGTTCCTCCGGAGCTGGTACATGTGGTTCTTCCAACTCCCCGATCTCCCGGAACGCGCACTCAGGTGGCGGAACTTCGCGCTCATCGAGTTCCTGTGGGGGATCTGGAGTCCCGAGTGGGACTACCCTGATTCGAGGATTAACGACGTCAAGGAGACGTTCCGCGCGGAGGGGACCGTCGAACACGCGATCCAGTACTACCGCGATACAATCAACGTCTCTCCGTCCGATATTCTCGGTAACGGCCCGACGCTGCGAGACGTGCCGCCGATCGAAACCCCGACGCTCGTCATCTGCGGCGAACGGGACGGGAGCGTCGGCCCCGAGCTATTCGAGCGCGCCGACGAGGTGATCGAGGACTGTCGTGTCGTCCGAATCCCCGATGTCGGCCACTTCATGCACCACGAGCGCCCCGACGTCGTCGGCGACGAGATCGCGGCGTTTCTGTAGCGTCGCGTTCACGAAGTTCGCGTGGACGTGAGCAGACGCTCGCGTCCTTCGGCGGTGATCAACGGGACCGCCTCCTCAGACGTGTGTTCACGGGTCGCTTCGCTCCCGCCTTGGGTGTTCGAGACCTCATCGCGTTCTGTCTCGCTATGCGCTGGCCGGGATTCGAACCGAGTCGAAACGGTCACCTCCTTGGGTCGCCGCTGCGGCTTCCGGGGTTCGAATCCCGACCGCATTCTCGAATTCCGGAACTCGCGACACGCTATCGCGCTCACTCGTGGGGCTGCATTCAGAGAAGTGCGCTGGCTGGGATTTGAACCCAGGTTGTGACCATGGCAAGGTCACGTGATACCACTACACTACCAGCGCGCCTTTCGCACTCAACCGTACCGCGGAGATAAATAAAAGACTTGCGAACCCGCGGCGGTCGTGGGATTTCCCGTCGGAGTTCGAGAGTGTCACACACGCGAAACCCCTGTCAACGGGGGGCACGACCGCTGCATACCGCGATGCTTTTATGGGTGGATTCGGTATCAACGCCACAGTCTCGTGAACGGATACGGAAGCGCCACGGTATGACACGCAGCGTGCTCGTGCCGTCGTCTCTGACCCGAGAGGCCGAGGACAAACGCGAGGCGACTCGCAAACTCGGCTACGTCGCCCGCGCGGCGACGATCTTTCGGGTGGATCGACTGATCGTCTACCCCGACCGGGGTGGCGACGATGGTCGGTTCGGCGACGGGTTCGTCGGCACCGTGCTCGACTACGCCGCCACGCCCCCATACCTTCGAAAGGAGGTCTGGGACAGGCGGGACGAACTGGAGTACGCGGGCATCCTACCGCCGCTCCTCGTCCGTACACAGACCGGCTCCGGATCGGACGGTTCGGGGTCGTTAAGACAGGGAATCGTGACCGAGGTCGGACCTGACGGGCGCGTCCGGGTCAATTGCGGACTGCAACACCCGATCTCCCTTCCGGTGCCGCCATCCATGGCGGTCTCGGCGGGAGAACGCGTCACCATCAGGGTCTCTTCGCGAGAGCCGGTTCGCGCGAAACTCGTGGCCGAGTCCCCACCGGGATTCGCCGTCAAGCGCGCGACCATCGCAGACTGCCTCACCCGTCCGGACGCTGGCGTACGGATCGCCGCGTCCAGACACGGCGAGGTGTTGACTGTCGATCGGCTCCGTGGACTCACGGAGCGGTCGGCTACCGACGGACTCACGGTCGCCTTCGGCGCCCCCGAACGGGGACTGCCGGAGATACTCGACTGTGAGCCTCGCGCGGAGACGATCGAAGATGAACCGAAAGCGCGGTTCGACCTTTGGCTCAATACGGTTCCGAACCAGGGTAGCGAGGTCGTCCGAACGGAGGAAGCTCTGTTCGCGACGCTTGCCCCCCTCACACTGGAGTGAGATAAATGCCACAACCAAGCAGACCACGAAAAGGCTCGATGGGCTTCAGCCCCCGCAGCCGTGCGGCCAGTGAGGTCCCGCGCTTTAACTCCTGGCCGGACGACGAAGGGCAGCCCGGGTTACAGGGCTTCGCCGGATACAAAGCCGGCATGAGTCACGTCGTTACGATCAACGACGAACCCAACTCCCCCCGAGAGGGCCAAGAGGAGACCGTTCCGGTGACCGTCGTCGAGACGCCACCGATGCGGGCTGTCGCCGTTCGAGCTTACGAAGACACGCCGTACGGAAAGCGACCGCTGACCGAACTCTGGACCGACGAGGTCCACGGGGATCTCGGGCGCGCGCTCTCCGTCCCAGAAGAACAGTCCGGCGACGCCGAAAGCCAGATCCGCGAGGCACTCGGTGCAGGTGACCTCGCCGACGTGCGGGTCATCACCCACACCGTCCCGCGATCGGTTTCGAGCGTCCCGAAAAAACGCCCCGACGTCATGGAGACACGCGTCGGCGGCGGCTCCCTCGAAGAGCGAGTCGAGTTCGGACTCGACCTCGTCGACGACGGCGGCGAACACGCCGTCACCGACGTGTTCCGCGCCGGCCAGTACGCCGACATCGCGGGCATCACGAAGGGGAAAGGAACCCAAGGTCCCGTCAAGCGATGGGGCGTTCAAAAGCGGAAGGGCAAACACGCCCGCCAGGGCTGGCGGCGACGCATCGGTAACCTCGGCCCGTGGAACCCATCGAGGGTCCGCTCGACGGTTCCCCAACAGGGGCAGACCGGCTACCACCAGCGAACCGAACTGAACAAGCGTCTCGTCGCGCTCGGCGACGACGAGGTCACTCCTGACGGTGGCTTCGTCAACTACGGCGAGGTCTCGGGTCCGTACGCCCTCGTGAAGGGTTCGGTTCCGGGTCCCGACAAACGCCTTGTTCGGTTCCGCCCGGCGGTGCGACCGGCCGATCAACCGCGCCTCGATCCCGAGGTCCGGTACGTTTCCACCGTCTCCAACCAGGGATAAATCATGCAGGCAACAGTACGTGACCTGGACGGTGACGACGCGGGCGAGGTCGAGCTTCCGGCCGTCTTCGAGACGGTCTTCCGGCCCGACCTGATCAAGCGCGCAGTCCTCGCCGCACAGGCCAACCGACAACAGGACACTGGTACCGACAAGTACGCGGGTCTCAGAACCCCGGCGGAGTCCCTCGGCAGCGGCCGCGGGCTGGCGCACATCCCGAGACAGAACGGGCGCGCACGCGAGGTGCCGCAGGCCGTCTCCGGCCGCGCGGCCCACCCGCCGAAGGCCGAGAAGGACCGCGGACTCGAGATCAACACGAAGGAACGAAAGCTCGCGACCCGCAGTGCGATCGCCGCGACCGCGGACGCAGCACGTGTCGAAGAACGCGGTCACGCCTTCGACGAGGGACTCGAACTTCCGCTCGTCGTTTCCGACGAGTTCGAGGGGCTTTTGAAGACCAAAGGGGCCGTCGACGCCCTCGATGCACTCGGCGTGTACGCCGATATCGAGCGCGCCGAGGACGGTAAATCGGTCCGAGCCGGTCGCGGGACGACCCGCGGGCGGAAGTACACCGAACCGAAGTCGATCCTCGTCGTCACGAGCGAGGAGCCCTCGCTCGCCGCCCGCAACCTCGCGGGTGCCGACGTGGCGACCGCCGCGGAAGTCAGCGTCGAGGATCTCGCCCCCGGAACGCACGCGGGGCGACTCACGCTGTGGACCGAGAGCGCACTCGAGGAGGTGGCCGAGCGATGACGCTCAAACACCCCCTCGTCACGGAGAAGGCAATGAACGACATGGACTTCGAGAACAAGCTGCAGTTCGTCTGTCTACCCGAGGCGACGAAACCCGAAATCGCCGAGGCGGTCGAACGGCAGTTCGACGTCTCCGTCGACTCCGTCAACACGCAGATGCGGATGGAGGGCGACAAGAAGGCGACCGTCACGCTTTCGGCGGACGACGACGCGCAGGAAGTCGCATCACGGATCGGGGTGTTCTGATCATGGGACGCAGAATCCAAGGACAACGGCGCGGCCGCGGAACGTCGACGTTCCGCGCTCCGTCGCACCGATACAAGGCGAACCTCTCGCACCGAAGCCTCGAAGACACGGATCTCGTGACCGGCGAGATCGTCGGGATCGAACACGACCCCGCACGATCCGCGCCCCTCGCCGACGTGCAGTTCGACGACGGCGACCGTCGACTCGTCCTCGCCCCCGAGGGCGTGGCGGTCGGCGACGAGATTCAGATCGGCGTCTCGGCCGAAATAGAACCGGGCAACACGATGCCGCTGGCCGAGATCCCCGAGGGTATCCCGGTGTGTAACGTCGAACGACAACCCGGCGACGGTGGGAAGTTCGCCCGCGCCAGCGGCGTCAGCGCGACGCTTCTCACTCACGACCGCAACGCCGCGGTCGTCCAACTGCCGAGCGGCGAGATGCGCCGACTGTCGCCCGAGTGTCGGGCGACGATCGGCGTCGTCGCCGGCGGCGGCCGGACGGAGAAGCCGTTCGTCAAGGCCGGAAACAAGTATCACAAGATGAAATCCCGCGGGAGCAAGTACCCGCGCGTCCGCGGTGTCGCGATGAACGCCGTCGACCACCCCTTCGGTGGCGGCGGCCGACAGCACCCCGGCAAACCGAAAAGCATCTCGCGCAACGCGCCCCCGGGCCGTAAGGTCGGCGACATCGCCTCCAAACGGACCGGACGCGGCGGGAAAGGAGGACGAGACTAGCATGAGTTCGGAATACCAGATCGGCCACGAAGGCGATTTCACCTACCGTGGTCACACGCTCGACGAGCTGCAGGAGCTGTCGCTCGACGAGGTCGCGGAACTGCTTCCCGCACGTCAGCGGCGAACCATCGAGCGGGGCCTCTCCGTCGAACAGGAGAAGCTCCTCGAAAAAGCCCGCAACGCGGGCGAAGAGGAGACCGCGAACAACCCGATCCGGACGCACCTGCGTTCGATGCCGGTCGTTCCGGCGTTCGTCGGGCTGACGTTCGCGGTCCACAACGGTCAGTCGTTCGAACGCGTCACGATCGAGCCGGAGATGATCGGTCACTATCTCGGCGAGTTCCAGTTGACGCGAACATCGGTCGAACACGGACAGGCCGGCATTGGAGCGACCCGCTCGTCGAAGTTCGTACCGCTCAAATAATATGGGAATCAGCTACAGTGTCGACGCGGATCCGGAGACGACGGCGAGAGCCATGCTCCGAGAGCGTCACATGAGCCACAAGCACAGCAAGGAGATCGCTCGGGAGATCAAAGGGAAGACGGCCGGCGATGCCGTCGCGTACCTCGAAGCCGTTATCGACGGCGAACGATCCGTTCCGTTCAAATCCCACAACAGCGGGGTCGGTCACAGGAACGACATCGACGGCTGGGATGCGGGACGATACCCCGAGAAGGTCTCGAAGGAGTTCCTCAAACTCCTGGAGAACGCGATGAACAACGCCGACCATCAGGGATTCGACGGCGAGGCAATGACGATCGAACACGTCGCGGCGCACAAGGTCGGGGAGTCCCCCGGTCAGAAGCCGCGAGCGTTCGGCCGCGCCTCACCGTGGAACACTCCACAGGTCGACGTTGAACTCATCCTACGGGAGGAGGACGACGAATAATGGCGGACGAACACCAGTTCATCGAGGACGGGCTCCAGCGGACCCAGATCGACGAGTTCTTCGCTAAAGAGCTTTCTCGGGCCGGTTACGGCGGCATGAACGTCGTTAAGACCCCGATGGGTACGCAGATCGTCCTGAAGGCCGAAAAGCCCGGAATGGTGATCGGTAAAGGCGGAAAGAACATCCGAAAAATCACCTCGACCCTCGAAGAGGAGTTCGACCTCGACGATCCACAGATCGACGTACAGGAGGTCGACGAGCCCGATCTCAACGCGCAGATCGTCGCCGACCGACTGGCGAACGCGCTCGAACGTGGCTGGTACTTCCGGAAGGCCGGTCACACGACGATCGACCGCATCATGGACTCCGGCGCGCTCGGCGCCGAAATCGTCCTCAGCGGAAAGGTCACCGGCGCGCGCTCGCGCGTCGAGAAGTTCAACCGCGGTTACATCAAACACAACGGCGAGCCCGCCGAGACGATCGTCGACAGCGGTGTCGGTACCGCCGTGATGAAACTCGGCACGATCGGCGTGCGGGTGAAGATCATCCCGCCGGACGCCGAGCTCCCCGACGACTTCGAGGTGTACGAGGGCGTCGAAGTCGAGGATTTCATCGAGGAACCCGAGGGAGACGTCGAGGAACTCCTCGAATCGCCCGAGGACGTCGACACCGAATCGGTCGGTGCCGATCCCGAGGACGTCATCGAAGCCGAGACCGACGACGTGGTCGAGGAAATTCCCGAAGAGGAGATCGTTGACGAGGAACTCGACGTCGAAACCGACGAATCCGAGACGGCCGCCGGCGAGCCGGAGGACGTTCCGGAGGAGCTCGACGAGGACGTCGAAGCCGAGGCCGAGGAACTCCTCGACAAGATGGAATCCGACGCTGACGAGGAGGACGAGTGACGATGGCGATCCTTCACGTCGACGAGATTCGGGATATGACGCCCGCCGAACGCGAGGCGGAGCTCGAACAACTCGAAACGGAGTTGCTCAACGAGAAGGCCGTTCTGGCCGCCGGTGGTGCGCCCGAGAACCCGGGCCGCATCGGTGAACTGAAACGGACCATCGCTCGCCTGAAGACGGTGCAGCGAGAGGAGGGCGACTTCGACGAATGACCCCCGAATCGCTCGTTCGCCACGAACTCGCCGGTTTACATGTGACGGTTGCGGACGCGTCCAACCCCGATCTGGTCGGGATCAGCGGTCGCGTGCGCGACGAGACGATGAAGACGTTGCTCGTGGCGACGAGCGATGGGGTCAAACAGGTGCCGAAGGCGGGAACGACGTTCCGGTTCGTCGTAGGGAGTACGAACGTACTCGTCGAAGGCGACCGGCTACTCGCGCGCCCAGCGCTTCGCACCGAAACACACAGAGGTTCACTATGGCAATAGGACTCGACGTAACACAGCCTCCGGAACCCGAAAATCCGGAGGAGTACGACTACGAGACGTGTCCCTTTTACGGTGAGTTGCCCGTCCGCGGGCAGGTCATCGAAGGGACCGTCGTCTCGACCGACATGGACCGTACCGTCGTCGTCGAGCGGGAGTACGAGGTGAAAGTACCCAAATACGATCGTTACATGAAGCGACGATCGAAGATTCCGGCGCACGTGCCGGGGGTACTCGAACCGCTCTCCGTCGGCGACAACGTGAAGATAGCAGAGACGCGACCGCTCTCGAAAACCAAGAGCCACGTCGTGGTCGAGGTCACGGAAGGTGATGTCTGATGGAGGCACTCAACGCCGACGTGACGCAAGGACTGGAGAAGGGTTCGCTCATCACGTGCGCCGACAACACGGGCGCACGCGAACTGCGAGTCATCTCCACCTCCGGATACTCCGGCACCAAGAACCGCCATCCGAAGGCGGGACTCGGTGACAAGGTGACCGTCTCGGTCACGAAGGGGACCCCGGAGATGCGACGGCAGGTGCTGGAAGCGGTCATCATCCGTCAGCGCAAGCCGATCCGACGACCCGACGGCACCCGCGTGAAGTTCGAAGACAACGCGGCAGTCATCGTCGACGAGAACGAAGACCCCCGAGGAACCGAACTCAAGGGCCCGATCGCTCGCGAGGTCGCAGAACGCTTCGGAAGCATCGCCTCGACGGCGACGATGATCGTATAGACCATGACACGACAACCACGCAAACAGCGCAATCGACAGGAGCGCGCCCCGTTGCACGAAAAGCAAAAGCAAGTTCGTGCGTCGCTGTCGCCGGAACTCCGCGAGGAGTACGGCCAGCGTAGCGTCCGCGTCAACGCGGGCGATACGGTCGAGGTCCAACGCGGTGACTTCGCCGGCGAGTCCGGCGAGGTCATTCACGTGGACCTCCGCTCAGCGACGATCCACGTCGAGGACGTGACGCTCGAAACCGCGGACGGAGAGGAAGTTCCTCGGCCGCTTGAAGCGAGCAACGTCCAGGTGACGGAACTCGACCTCGACGACGACGTTCGCGAGGCGCGCCTCGAAGCCGAGGAGGATAACGAATGACGAAACATCAGAAACGACTGGCCGTCCCGAAATCGTGGCCGGTCGAACGGAAAGTTGAGACCTACACGACGAAGGCCGCGGCGGGTCCGCACGGCGAGGCGGGAGTTCCGCTCCTCATCGTCCTGCGCGACGTGCTCGGGTACGTCGACTCGAAGAAGGAAGCTCGCTTCGCGCTCGGGCAGGACAGCGTCCTGGTCAACGGGAAGCCGGTTTCGGACGAACGGCGGCCGATCGGGATGTTCGACATCCTGGCGTTCCAAGAGCGCGAGGAATACTACCGAGTGTTCCCCGATGAGGGCGGGCGTCTGTCGTTGACCCCGGTAGATGCGGATTCGGCCGGATCGAAGCTGGGCAAGATCGTCGGCAAGGCGCAGGTCTCCGGCGGCGATACGCAACTGACGCTCCACGACGGCGAGACGCTGCTCGTCGAGGACGCGACGGCGTACGACACGAACGACTCGATCGTCGTCTCCAACGACGGCGACGAGATCGTCGCCCACTTCGTCTACGACGAGGGCGCGCTCGTAACGGCCGTCAGCGGTGTCCACGCGGGTCGGGTGGGGACGATCGACGAGATCCAGGTCACGCCCGGGTCGTCGGCGAACAACGTTCTCATCGACGCCATCGACGGTGACGAGCGCTTCGAGACGATCGAGGAGTACGTCGTCGTTATCGACGAGAATTTCACCGACGCCGACAGCGAGGCCGAGACGGCCGACGACGACGCCGAGACGGACGAAGATGAGACCGATGGCGCCGACGACGAGGGAGGTGACGAGGAATGAGTTCCGAAACCGAATCGGGTGAGTTCCACGAGATGCGCGAACCCACCGTCGAGAAGGTCGTCGTCCACATGGGCGTCGGTCGCGGCGGTGAGCCGCTCGCGCTCGCCGAGGACATCCTCGGCGAAGTCGCCGGTCAACAGCCCGTCAGAACGGTCGCAAAGCGGACCATCCAGGACTTCAACGTCCGTGAGGGTGACCCGATCGGCGCGAAGGTCACGCTCCGAGGCGAGGCCGCAACGGAGTTCCTCGAGACCGCGCTACCGCTGGCGGAGATCAACGAGGCACAGTTCGACGAGACCGGCAACTTCAGCTTCGGTGTCGAAGAGCACACCGAATTCCCGAGCCAGGACTACGATCCTGACATCGGGATCTTCGGGCTCGACGTGACGGTGAATCTGGTCAGACCGGGCTATCGCGTTCGCAAGCGCGACAAGATCGCCCGTCCGATTCCGGCCAACCACCGGTTGACTGCCGAGGACGCGATCGTGTTCCTCGAATCGAACTTCGACGTGACGGTCACGGAGGACACAGAATGAGCGAATCAGAGACGGAACAACAGACGGGCGAGCAGGCCGCGAAGCGAACCGGTCAGCTCGAATCGTGTCAGCGCTGTGGGCGCCAACAGGGACTCGTCGGCAAGTACGATATCTGGCTGTGCCGACAGTGCTTCAGAGAGATCGCCCGCGGCATGGGATTCAGGAAGTACAGCTAATCATGGCGGATAACGATCCACTGGCCAGCGCGCTCTCGGGGCTCGACAACGCCGAAAGCGTCGGCCATCTCGAACAGACGATACAGCCCGCCTCGAACGAAATCGGCTCCGTACTCGAGGTCTTTTACGACCGCGGGTACGTCGGCGGCTTCCAGTTCGTCGACGACGGGAAAGCCGGACGATTCGAGGTCGAACTAAAAGGCGCTATCAACGAATGTGGCGCGGTCAAGCCCCGCTACTCGGCGGGTGCCGACGAATTCGAAAAGTGGGAGAAGCGATTCCTCCCCGCCCGTGATTACGGGACGCTCATCGTCACGACCAGCCACGGCGTCATGAGCCACTACGAGGCCCGCGAACAGGGCATCGGTGGACAGGTAATCGCCTACGTATACTGACAATGCGCAAAGAAATCGACATTCCGGACGAGGCCACGGCGACGATGGACCACCTCGAGTTGACTGTCGAGGGACCGAACGGGAGCGTCACGCGACGCCTCTGGTACCCCGACATCACCGTCTCGGTCGACGATGACGTGATCGTCATCGAGTCCGACGACGACAACGCCAAGACCAACTCGACGGTCGGGACGTTCCAGAGCCACGTACGGAACATGATTCACGGTGTGACCGACGGCTGGGAGTACAACATGGAAGTGTTCTACTCTCACTTCCCGATGCAAGTCTCCGTTCAGGACGGCGAGATCGTCATCGAGAACTTCCTCGGCGAGCGAGCACCGCGACGGACGCCGGTCCGTGGCGACACCGACGTCTCGGTTGACGGCGAGGAGCTGACTATCAGCGGCCCGAACATCGAGGACGTCGGCCAGACGGCCGCGGATATCGAACAACTGACACGCGTCTCGGATAAGGACACCCGCGTCTTCCAAGACGGCGTCTACATCACGGGGATGCCGGATCGAGGTGAGGCCAAATGAGCGACGAGGAACCCCAAGACGAGTACGAGGAGCTAACCGACATCAGCGGTGTCGGCAGCGCGAAGGCAGAACAGCTCCGCGAGGCGGGAGTCGAGACCGTCGACGACATCCGAGAGCTCACACAGGAGGAGCTCGCGGAGGTCGACGGGATCGGCAACGCGCTCGCGGCGCGGATCAAAGCCGATGTCGGCGACCTCGAGGTCGCCGACGAGACCGACGCGGAGGTAGAAGACGAGACTGAACCGGAGGTCGACGAGGTCGCCGAGGACGTCGAGACGGAGCTTCGACCCCGCGGGCTGGCAGACAAGACTCCGGAGCTCTCGGAGGGCGAAGAGCGGCTGCTCGCACAGCGCGATCGCGTCGGGAAACCGCAGTTCAACCGACAAGACTACCACATGAAGAAACGGACGCCGACATCGTGGCGACGCCCGCGCGGCGGCCTCTCGAAGCAGCGCCGCGGCATCAAGGGCAAAGGCCCGAAAGTCGAGGCGGGATACCGGACGCCGAAAGCGATCCGCGGCCGCCATCCGAGCGGTTTCGAGGAGGTTCGCGTCGAGACGCCGGACGACGTTGACGGCATCGACGGCGACCGCGAGGCCATTCGAATCGGCTCGACGGTCGGCGCCCGGAAGCGAGAACGCATCGAGGAGCTCGCCGAGGAGGCGGGCATCCGCGTCCTCAATCCGACCTACGTCGAAGTGGAGGTCGAAGAATGACCGATCTGAAGGCACAAAAACGACTCGCGGCAGACATCCTCGGGGTCGGTAAAAACCGCGTTCGATTCGATCCCGACGCACAGTCGGAGATCGCGGACGCGATCACGCGCGACGACGTGCGCGAACTGATCGACTCCGGTGTCATTCGGGCGAACGAGGCGAAGAGCAACTCCCGCGGCCGGGCCCGAAAACGCCAGCAGAAACGCGCTTATGGCCACCGGAAGGGGCACGGATCCCGGAAGGGGAAAGCCGGCGGGCGACAGAACAAAAAGGACGACTGGCGGAGTCGAATCCGCGCCCAGCGTCGCGAACTCAGAGAGCTTCACGACGAAGGCGAGATCGACCGCACACAGTACCGCAAACTGTACAACATGGCCAGCGGTGGCGAGTTCGACAGCGTCGCGGATCTGGACCGATATATAACAGACAACTACGGTGAACAATAATGGCGACAGGACCACGATACACGGTGCCGATGCGGCGTCGCCGCGAGGCCCGGACGAATTACCATCAGAGGTTGCGCCTGCTGAAATCCGGCAAGCCACGTCTGGTCGCTCGCAAGAGCAACAACCACACCAGGGCGCAGCTGGTCGTTACGGGTCAAAGCGGTGACGAAACGGTGGCGAGCGCTTCCTCGGCCGATCTCTCGGAGTTCGGCTGGGAAGCCCCGACGAGCAACCTGCCCGCCGCGTACTTGACCGGCTATCTGGCCGGCAAGCGCGCGGTCGACGCCGGCCTCGACGAGGCTGTGCTCGACATCGGGCTCAACACCGCCACCCCCGGCAACAAGGTGTTCGCAGTACAGGAAGGTGCAATCGACGCAGGGCTGGAGATCCCGCACAACGAGGGCGTCTTCGCCGACTGGCAGCGCACTCGCGGTACGCACATCGCGGAGTACGCCGAGGGGCTCGACGACGGGCTCTACGGCGGCGGCTTCGACGCGACGGAGCTTCCGGCCCACTTTGATGAGGTGCGAGAGCGCCTGGAGGATGAACTATGAGTAACGGATGGGAGCCGCGAACGCGGCTCGGACGGAAGGTAGCGGACGGCGACATCACCTCGATGCGCGAGGCCCTGCAGTCGGGGCTCCCGCTGAAGGAACCGCAGATCGTCGACCAGCTCCTGCCGGGGCTGGAAGACGAGGTGCTGGACATCAACATGGTCCAGCGGATGACCGACTCCGGTCGGCGCGTGAAGTTCCGGTGTGTCGTCGCGGTCGGAAACCGAGACGGCTTCGTCGGCTACGCGCAGGGTCGCGACGATCAGGTCGGCGGCGCGATCCAGAAGGCGATCGAGGTCGCGAAACTGAACATCATCGACGTGCCGCTCGGTTCGGGCTCGTGGGAGGACCGCCCCGGCGGTCGAAACTCCCTCATGCGGCGGACGATAGGCAAAGCCGGATCCGTCGAGGTCGTGCTCGAACCCGCCCCGCGCGGTCTCGGACTCGCCGCTGCGCCGACGGTTCGACACGTGCTCGAACTCGCCGGCGTCGAGGACGCTTGGACGAAGTGTCACGGCAACACGCGAACGACGCTCAACCTCGCGAAGGCGACCTACAACGCCCTGCAGAACGCCTCGGAGTCGCGGACGCCCGAGCACACTCGGCAGGTCCGACGGGAGGCACGAGAATGAAAGCGATCGTCCAACTGCGCGGCGAGGTCAACCAGAGCGCCGCCGTTCGCGACACGCTCGGTATGCTCAACCTCCACCGCGTCAACCACGCCACGTTCGTCCCCGAGACGGATACCTACGGCGGCATGGTGACGAAGGTCAACGACTGGGTGGCCCACGGCGAGCCGTCGATCGAGACCGTCGAACTGCTCGTCTCCCGTCGCGCGGAACCGGCCGAGGGTGACGCCGACATCGACGATGAGTGGGTCGCGGAGAACACCGACTACGACGACGTTTCGGCGCTGGCTGAGGCGCTCATCGCCGAGGAGACGACGCTGAAAGCGCAGGGGATCACCCCGACGCTTCGACTGCACCCGCCACGCGGTGGTCACGACGGCATCAAACACCCGACGAAGGAGGGCGGTCAGCTCGGCAAACACACGACCGAGGAGATCGACGAACTCCTGGAGGCGATGCGATAATGACTTCGAAGAAACGACGACAGCGCGGCTCCCGGACGCACGGTGGCGGCACGCACAAGAACCGTCGCGGCGCGGGTAATCGTGGTGGCCGCGGACGCGCCGGTCGCGACAAACACGAGTTCCACAACTACGAACCGCTCGGAAAGTCTGGGTTCAAACGCCCACAGAAGACCGATAGAGTCATCGAGACCCTCAATCTCCGTGAGATCGACGAGGATATCGCAGTCTTCGCCGCCGACGGGGTAGCAGACGAGTCCGGTGACGGGTACACCGTCGACGCTCGGGACCTCGTCGAGGACGGCTACGATGCCGATCTCGTGAAGGTTCTCGGTGCGGGGCAGGTGTACAACGAACTCGAGATCGTCGCCGACGCGTTCTCCGAGAGCGCGACGGACGCGCTCGAAGCGGCCGGCGGCGAGGCGGTCCTCTCCGAACGCGGCGAGGAACTCGCGGCTGCGGCGGAAGCCGAAAAAGACACAACCGACGAGGATAACGAGGAAGCGTAAATGAGCTGGAAGGAGGCCGCCGAACCGGTACTCACGCGATTGCCCGCCGTCAAGCGACCGACGGGTCACGTTCCGTTCAAGCGGAAACTCGGGTGGACCGCGGGCGTGCTCGTGCTGTACTTTTTCCTGACGAACGTCGGGATATACGGGTTGGGGCAGAACTCCGACATCTTCGGGCAGTTCCGAACGATCCTCGCGGGATCGCAGGGATCGATACTGCAGGTCGGTATCGGGCCGATCGTCACGGCGTCCATCGTGTTGCAGCTGCTCGGCGGGGCGGATCTGCTGGGACTCAACACCGAAGAGAACCCCCGCGATCAGGCACTGTACCAGGGTCTACAGAAGATGCTCGTCATCGTCATGACGGTGCTCACCGGTCTGCCGATGGTGTTCGCCGGCTTCCTTCAGCCAAGCCAATCGATCGCGACCTCACTCGGCGTGTCGACCTCCGTGCTCGGGTGGATCATGTTCGCCCAGATCTTCGTCGGCGGCATGCTCATCCTCTACATGGACGAGATCATCTCGAAGTGGGGCGTCGGCTCCGGTATCGGGCTGTTCATTATCGCCGGCGTGAGCCAGCGGCTCATCGGCGGTTTCGTCGCGTGGAGCGGTCTCGGCGCGGGCTACGTCGGCTTCTTCCCGCGGTGGTACGGCATCCTCACCGGCGACGTCGAGATGGGGCCCGTGCTGACCCAGACGGGGCTGTTCGATCTGTTCTTGGGCCCCGGCGAGCTGCTCGCGTTGATAACGACGATTCTCATCTTCGGCGTCGTCGTTTACGCAGAGTCCGTCCGGGTCGAGATTCCGCTCAGCCACGCGCGCGTGAAAGGTGCCCGCGGTCGCTTCCCGGTGAAGCTCATTTACGCGAGCGTCCTGCCGATGATTCTCGTCCGTGCGCTGCAGGCGAACGTACAGTTCCTTGGCCGTATCCTCAACGCTCAGTGGACGGGTATGCCCGCCTGGCTCGGCGATTACGCCGGCACCGAACAGGGCTTTGCCGAACCGACTGGCGGGCTCTTTTATTATCTCGCCCCGATCTACTCCCCGAACGACTGGATGTGGTGGCTCGGCGAGACGGCGGCAGCACCGTGGCAGATCATGCTTCGGGTCGGCGTCGATCTGACCTTCATGATCGTCGGTGGCGGCATCTTCGCCGTCTTCTGGGTCGAGACGACGGGCATGGGTCCCCGCGCGACCGCCGAACAGATCCAGCGATCCGGGATGCAGATCCCCGGCTTCCGACAGTCGCCGGGCGTCACGGAGAAGGTGTTGGAACGCTACATCCCACAGGTCACCGTCATTGGCGGCGCGCTCGTCGGGATCCTCGCTGTCATGGCGAACATGCTCGGAACGATCGGACAGGTGACCGGAACGGGTCTCCTGCTGACCGTCTCCATCACCTACAAACTCTACGAAGAGATCGCAGAGGAACAACTGATGGAGATGCATCCGATGATGCGCCAGATGTTCGGCGACTGAGTATTCGACAGCACTCTCCGATCTGTTTCCGATGTCAAACCCACAATCCAGCAGTCCCGTAACCGCCGACTGTGGATATCTCGCCCGGGTTTAATTTCGACGGCTGCGACGAGCCGGCACCCGGTTCCGATGACGACTCCCCGCTACGTTCGGTGTCGGAGTGCCACGATCCCGACCTCGCACTCGATGTTCCGCCGTCCCGACGATCGTACCTACGAGTCAGTCCACGACAGTCCACGCGGGTCCGAGGGCACTTCGAGCGGACTCGACGGTAGCCTATCACTCGGGTTCGGATCGTTGTAGCCGGACGGCGCGACGTCGTTGGGTGAGCCCGGATAGAACAGCGATGCGATCGCGTGGAGGTGTTCGCGGCCGACGTCAAGTTCGAACTGGCCGCCGCCGAACAGTTCGATGTCGTGGTCGAGGCAGTACTCGATCGAATCGAAGAGCGTTCCCAGGGAGCCGAACCTCGAGGGTTTGATGTTGAGCCAGTCGGGCTCCCACGGCAACTCCTCGATCGTCTCGATGCCGCGGATCGGGTAGTCCCACGTCACCCGGTGCTCGTCACCCTCGAAGAGCGGGCGCGTCTCGTCGGTCAGGTTGGGATCTTCGATAAGTGCATCGGGAAACCCGTCGAGGACGCGTTCGTACAGTTCCGGGTTGGCGGGCTGATCCACGTTTGTCCCGTGATAGAGGCCCTTGAGATCGAGGATTCGGACGGCGTCGGTCGCCGCCAGCCGCTCGATCGTCTCGTCGGTCCACGCCGAAACGGGATCGAGTTTGAACTCCAGGTCGGGGTTCCGACCGAGCCATTCGAGAACCCGATCGCCGGTCTGCGGCTCTCCGAGACGGGTACTGACGACGAACCGGACCGGATCGTACGTGCGATCGAGTCGGGTTCCGAGGTTCTGTTCGGCTTGTTTCAACGCGAGGTCGAGCGCGGCGCTCTCGAAGGCCCACCGCCGATAGTTCCGAAAGACCGGCTGTTCCGGTTCCATAGCGGGAAAGAGGTCGGTCTGCGCGAGTCGATCCGAGAACGCATCGAGCGTCCCGTCGTGAGGAATCGGGAGAGACACGTCCGACCGCGCGAAGACGACGTTGGCGTCGCCGTCGTACGTCA
The DNA here is from genome assembly GCF_046483325.1 of Natronomonas sp. GTDB lineage: Archaea > Halobacteriota > Halobacteria > Halobacteriales > Haloarculaceae > Natronomonas. Next base: position 39,672 of record NZ_JAWODL010000040.1, read on the forward strand.
CGTCCTCCCCGTTGCCGGTTTCGCCGTCTCCGTGGAGCGAGACGACTGTGGTGATTCGTTCGAATCCGCTGGACGTGTCTCGTGTGCGCAGTTCGAGGTCGAATTCGTCGATCCGGAGGTCGAGATCGGCGACGCGTTCGTACGACATTCTCGCGTGTCGTTTCGGCTGCCGTTTATTTAAATACGCGAGCGACCGGTCGATGCGTCCCCTCGTCTGGACTCCAGTCGACAGCTCCCTAGGCACCGTCTTCGCTCGCTCGTCAGTCCCGATCCGGTCGAGTATGGGTATCTGTCGGATAGTAATTCACTTCATGCTCCACCGAGACGTGGAGCATATGCGCACCGTTATCGTCGGGGCCGGCGAGGTCGGAACTTCCATCGCTGGAAGCCTCGCGGCGGCACACGATGTCGTCGTCATCGACATCAATCCAAACCGCGCCGAACAGCTGAAGTACGATCTCGACGTGATGACGCTGACCGGCGACGGGACATCGCTCTCGACGTTGCAGACTGCCGATATCGAGTCGGCCGATCTGTTCATCGCCAGTACCGACGACGACCGAACCAATCTCGTTGCCTGCGAGACGGCCAAAACCGTCGCCGATCCGTTCACTATCGCCCGGACGAAAAGCGTCGAGTACCTCCGGACGTGGGAACTGACGGAGAAAGCGTTCGGCGTCGACTTCATGGTCTGCTCGGATCTTCTGAGCGCCGAGAACATCGTACGGGTGACCGGTCTCCCGTCGGCGGTCGACGTCGACCCGTTTGCGGGTGGTCTCGTCCAGATGGCGGAATTCGAGATCGGCTCCGAGAGCCCGGTCGAAGGCCACACGGTCGCCGAAGCCGACAGATTCGAATCCCTGACATTCGCCGGACTTTTCCGGGACGACGAACTCACGCTGCCACGCGGCGATACGGTTATCCAAGCCGGAGACCGGGCGGTTGTCATCGGGAGTCCCGAGAGCGTCCGGGACTTTTCGAGCGATATTGCCCCGAAAGCGACGCCCGGAGACGCCGACGAGATCGTCATTATCGGCGGCTCGGAGATCGGCTATCAAACGGCCCGACTGCTCGAGGAGCGCGACCTTTCGCCCCGGATCATCGAACAGAATCACGCCAGAGCGCGGACGCTCGCGGAGAAACTGCCCAACACGCTCGTGATGGAACACGACGCGACGGACACCGAGTTCCTCGGCCGTGAACACGTCGACGAAGCGGACATCGTCATCGCGGCACTGGACAGCGACGAGCGGAATCTCCTCGTGTCGATGCTGGCGAAACGGCTCGGAACCGACCGCGTCGTCGCGGTCGTCGACAGCGGCGAGTACGTGACGCTGTTCGAGGAGATCGGTATCGACGTGGCGATCAATCCCCGACAGGTAACCGCCGAGGAGATCACCCGCTTTACGCACGGCGGCGTCGCCGAAAACATCGCCGTGCTCGAAGGCGACCAAGCCGAGGTGCTGGAACTCGAACTGACCGATTCCAGCGAACTGATCGGTCGCCCAATCAAAGAGATCGCCGCCAACATCGCCGCCGATCTGGTGTTCGGCGCGATCACGCGGAACAGAGAGATGATCACCCCCCGCGGCGACACGGAGCTTCAGGTCGGCGACCACATCATCGTCTTCGTCGAATCTTCGTTCGTCGACGAGCTGACCACGATGGCCTAGCCTAGATGGTTCGCATACGTGTCGACTGGCGAACGAGCCTCGATCTGACGGGCCGGATCCTACTGTATCTGGCCGTCCCGCTCGTGTTCCCGCTGTTGATCGCGGTGTGGTACGGCGAGTCCGTGCTTCCGTTCGTCATCGCCATCGCGGTGACTATCGCGTTGGGCGGTGGGCTGCGAGCGCTGCCGGGCGATCCGGGTAATCTCGGACCACGAGAGGCGTTCCTCGCAGTCGCCATGATCTGGTTTCTCGTCGCCACGGTCGGTTCGATCCCGTTCGTCACGGCGGGAACCGGCACGATCGCCCACCCGATCAACGCCATGTTCGAGGCGATGAGCGGGTTGACGACGACGGGGGCGACGACACTGGAGACCTTTTCGATTCACGATCGGTCGATACTGATGTGGCGACAGGTCCTCCAGTGGCTCGGCGGACTCGGCATCCTCATTCTCGCGACGGCGATCCTCTCGGAGCTCGGGGTCGGTGGCGCACAGCTCATGGAAACCGAGACGCAGACGAGAAACGTGAACAAGCTGACGCCTCGAATTTCGGAGACCGCGCGTCTCATCTGGGGGCTGTATCTCGGGCTCACCGCGCTCGCGGTGGGAGTGTACTATGGGCTCAATCTCGTCGGTCTCGCGCCGAATATGGGACTGTACAACGCGGTGGCTCACGCGTTTACTTCGGTGTCGACGGCCGGATTCTCGCCCGAGCCGTTAAGCGTCGGGGCCTTCGCGCCGATCGTCCAGTGGGCGGTTATCCCGTTCATGATCGCTGGTTCGACAAGCTTCGTGTTGATGTACTTCGCGATCAACGGAGAACCGATGCGGCTTTTGAAAAACGAGGAGTTCCACTTCTACATCGGGACGCTGACGTTCTTCACCGCTATCGTCGCGGTGTCGTTAGTTTTCGACCCGGGCGTAACGTTCGGCGCTGAAGCGACGATCCGCCATGCGGCGTTCAACGTCGCATCGATAATCACCACGACCGGCTACGCGAGCACGGATTTCGAACTGTGGTCGGCGGCGGCCAAGCACATGCTATTTTTGGGCATGTTCCTCGGCGGGATGGTTGGCTCGACCACCTGTTCGATCAAATCGTTACGGTGGCTCGTCGCACTGAAAGCGTTCCGCCGGAATCTCTTTACGAGCGTCCATCCGGAGGCGATCCGTCCGGTCAGACTCTCGGGGCGACCGATCGAGGAGGAAACGATCCGGGATATCTACGCGTATCTGCTGTTGAGTATTGTGATCTTCTTTTTGTTCACGATCTTCATAGTCGTCGACTCGGCTCGAATCGGGACGAACGTCTCGGAGTTCGACGCGATGGGCGCGGCCGCGTCGACGTTTCTCAATATCGGTCCTGCGTTCGGTGATGCGGGTCCCTACGGCACGTACAACGGTTTCTCGATGGCGACCAAGACGGCGATGATCCTGTTGATGTGGGTCGGGCGTATCGAGATCATCCCGGTCCTCGTGTTGTTCACCGCGGCGTTTTGGAAATCGTAATCCCGTCTGTTTTATTCGTATATGCGGTAGCTGGGTGTTCGCCGTCTCCATCGCGATTACCGAAGTGCGAGGGGAAAGCCCCGTGATTCATACCAAGGAGGACGTCGACGGATTTCTCGCGTTCGTAGTTGAACGGCGCGATTCGGCTCCGGACATCGACCCCGGAATCGGCTCGTTCGGAACCTTCGGCAGCCACGCGGGCTTCCCATTCGAAACAACACTCGTAAGGATCTTTTCGATGTGGATCGGTCGACTGGAGATCGTCCCCGTGCTCGCGGTGTTCACCGACGCGTTCTGGAAGCGGTAAGCGTTGGTTGGGAAGCTTTTCGGTCGGAGAGATCGACTGGCGTGTATGGGCCGAGTCAAGCGACGAGCGGCGTATTATCTGGCGTTTATTATCGTCTTGATTGCCGTCGCCGCCGTCACCTACGATGTGGGGATGCGGACGTTCGAACCGGGGCCGTACCCACCGGAGGGGACAGAAATATCGCTTATGCACTCGACGCAGGTCGTCGTCGAAACGTTCACCGCGACCGGATACGGGTCAGATTCGCCGTGGGCGAGTACGGAAATGAACCTGCTAGTCATGCTGTTGGACATCACGGGTGTCGGCCTGTTCTTTTTAGCCCTACCGGCGGTGTTACTTCCGCTTTTCCAAGAGGCGTTGTCACCCTCCGTTCCGACCGAGATCGATCCTTCGGTCGACGACCACGTCGTCGTCTGTTCGGACACCTCCCGTGCGGAGGCGTTGATCGACGAACTCGATTCGAACGGCATCGACCACGTCTTCGTCGAACCGGACCGAGATCGGGCGATGGATCTCGAGGCGGATGACTACAGGGTCATCCACGGTGATCCGGAGTCGACAGAAGATCTCGAGCGAGCAAACATCGCCGACTCGAAGGCTCTCGTCGCTGATGTCTCCGATCGCGTCGATGCGAGCATCGTCCTCGCAGCTAAGGAGGCGAGCGAGGAGATAACGGTAATAAGCGTCACGGAAGACGCCGATACGTCCACGTACCATCGGTTGGCAGGAGCCGATCACGTACTCACGCCTCGACAAGCCCTCGGCGAGGGGCTCGCCGGGAAACTCACTACGGGAATACGGTCGGACATCGGTCAGACGGTTCGTCTGGGTGAGGATTTCGAGGTCGTCGAACTACCGATTCACCGAAACGGCCGATTCGTCGGCCAGACGATCGCCGAGAGCGATTTCCGAGAGGAGTTCGGCGTCAACGTCATCGGCGCGTGGTCCCGTGGAAACTTCGAAACTCCGCCCCCCATTGACGAGCCGCTCGATGACGGCGTGACTCTGCTTTTGGCCGGCGGTTCGGACAAAATCGACCGGCTCAGGTCCGTCGAGCTATCCACCATCCGACAAGTCGATCGGGGTGAGACGATCGTCGCGGGATACGGTGGAGTCGGCCAAACGGTGGCGAAGGTGCTCTCGAGCGCCGGTATACCGCACACGACGCTCGATTTGCGTGACAAAGACGGCGTGGATGTCGTCGGTGACGTAACCGACCCTGACGTCCTCCAAGCCGCCGGGATAGAAACCGCTTCATCGATCGTGTTCGCGCTTCCGGACGACACCACAACCGAGTTCGCGACCCTCGTCGTCCAAGATACCGACCCGTCGACCGAAATAATCGCACGAGCGAATCGGACCGACGCGGTGAAAAAGGCCTACCGAGCGGGCGCGGACTACGTCCTCTCGCTCGCGACGGTCAGCGGCCGGTCGATCGCAACCCGTATTCTGGGTGGGGATGGAATCCTCTCGGTGAACACGAACGTCGAACTGCTCCGAACGACCGCTCCGGCACTCGACGGTAAGACGCTTGAAGAGGCCGAAATTCGCGAGGAAACCGGCTGTACGGTCGTCGTCGTCAAACGCGGAGACACCGTCCACACTGACCTCGACGGTGACTTTCGTCTCCAGTCGGGCGACGAAGTGGTGATCGCTGGGACGGACGAAGGGACGAATCGATTCGTCGAACAATACTGCTGAGGGCGTTTTAAACTGACTCGGCCGTCCGCAGTTCGTACCCCTCGCCGAATCCGTATACCTCGCGAAACAGTGACTCGATGAAATCTGCGGCGTGTTTCGCGTCGGTTACTGCGGAGAGATAGACGACGCCGTCGTCGGCCTTTCTCGTCTCGGGCTGTTTGAGCTTAAATACGTGGTACGCGCCCAAAAGTACGTCGAGGCGCTCTCGCTCGTCGGGGATGAGTTGGAGTCGAATCATCCGGTCGTCGTACTCGATTTCGACGTCTCCGGCCTCGAAAACGGCCGGTTCGCCGATTCGTCTCGACTCCACCAGTCGTCGAACGAGCAACTTTCGACGATCTTCGGCTGTATCGGCCGCCATTATGGGTCCATCCGGGAGCAGTCCACATCAACCCGACGTTCGCCGCGTTCAGACAACTCTTTTAGGCGCCGTTTTCAACGTTCAAATATGAGCCAGCCCAAGATTCTGCTGCTCGGGGCGCCGGGTGCCGGAAAAGGTACACAGTCGAAAAACATCGTCGAGCACTACGGCGTCGAGCACGTCACGACCGGCGACGCGCTGCGTGCGAACAAGGACCTCGAGACCGAGCACGGCACCCCTCGCGAGTACATGGAGGCGGGCGAACTCGTGCCCGATCCGGTCGTCAACGAGATCGTCAAGGCCGCCCTCGAGGACGCCGACGGCTTCGTCCTCGACGGCTACCCGCGGAACCTCTCGCAGGCGGAGTACCTCGAAGAGATCACCGACCTCGATCTCGTCGCTTTCCTCGACGTGAGCACCGACGAACTCGTCGACCGACTCACCGGCCGTCGAGTCTGTTCGGAGTGCGGTGCGAACTTCCACGTCGAGTTCAACCAACCCGACGAAGAGGGCGTCTGCGACGAGTGCGGCGGCGAACTCATCCAGCGCGACGACGATACCGAAGAGACGGTCAAAGAGCGCCTCAACGTGTTCGAGGAGAACACGCAACCGGTCATCGATCACTACGAAGAGACGGGCGCGCTCGTCCGAATCGACGGTGAGGGGTCGCTCGAGGAAGTCTGGAACGATCTCGAAGCCGCCATCGACGACGCGATCTGATTCGGTTCGCCGTCGGCCTCGCTCTCTCCGTGTCGCCCGCCAACGAGCCGTCGCTGTCAGCCTATACCTCGGCCTCCCGAATTCGATCTGTCGGAATTCGTACTCCCGAAAGAGTGTAGAGTCCGCCGCCCGTAGCCGTACGGATGAAACGGGTCGTGGCGGTGGGGTGTCTCTGCGTGGTCCTCGTTCTCGCAGGCTGTATGGGCGTCGGGTTCCCGCCGACGGAACCGGCCGAAGCGCCGACCGGAGAACCGACCGACGAACCGTCGTCCCCGCCGCCGACGGGCACGTTCGAGGTCCACGCGATCAACGTCGGACAGGCCGACGCGACGTTGCTTCGGACGGACGAGGAGACGATGCTCATCGATTCGGGCGACTGGCGCGACGACGGCGAGACCGTGATCGAGTACCTCGACGCACACGGCGTTGATCGGATCGACCACCTGATCTCGACGCACGCTCACGCCGATCACATCGGCGGTCACGAGGCGGTCATCGACCACTACGAGACCGAACGCGAGGGGGTCGGTGCGGTGTACGACTCCGGCGTTCCCTCCACGTCACAGACCTACGAACGATACCTCGACTCGATCGATCGACACGACGTGACGCTGTTCGAGGTGCGCGAGAACGACGAGATTCCGTTCAGTGGAACCCGGACGGTCGTTCGCAGTCCCCCTTATCCGCCGGGTGATAGCCTGAACGACAACAGCGTTGCCGTCATCGTCGCCTTCGGCGATACGACGTTCCTGTTCACTGGCGATGCGGAACGCGACATGGAGTCTCGGATGGTCGACGCACACGGGGACGCGCTCGAAGCCGACGTGTACCACGCCGGCCACCACGGATCGAACACCTCCTCGTCCGCCGAGTTCCTCGACGTCGTGGGTCCCGAGATCGCCATCGTTTCCGCAGCCTACGACTCCCCGTACGGCCACCCACACGACGAACCGCTCGAGCGGTTCGCCGAACGGGATATCCGGGCGGTGTGGACGGCGACGCACGGATCGATCGTCTTCGAGAGCGACGGGACGAATATCTCCGTCCGGACCCAACACGAAGTCACGATGTCGCCGCTCGAACTCGATGATGCATCCGAGGCGACTGCGAAGCCGACTGCCCCGGCCACGGAGCGAACAGTTATCCGTCCCGCCTCGACTGTCCAACAGCAGGTGCAGCCGCGTACCGAGGTGGCGTTATGAGGCTCGAGGGTGAGTACGCGGGAACGATCGATCGGATCGTCGAGGGGATCGCGGTGTTCTTGATCGAAGACGACGATCAAACGCTCGACGAACGTCATATCCCGGTCGAGGATCTCTCACTCAACGTTTCAGAGGGTGATAGATTCCGCCTCGAATTCGACGATGGGGAACTCATCGAGATCTCTCCTCGACCCGAAGAGACCGCTGACCGCCGAAAGCGATTCCGGGAGCGCTTCGAACGACTCTCTCGTCGACTCGGCGACGAGGACGCCGATCGAAGGTAAAAGGTTGATTACCCGCCCCCCGTAAGGGTGCATAATGGCACGCACAGCCTCGAAAGTACAGGAACTCGTCAAGGAGGATCCGGAGATGGAGGACGCCCTCCGGTACGTCCTCGACCGCGCCGACGAGCGAACCGTCTCGTGGGGCGACGTTTCCGACGAACTGACGAGTGGGCAATGGGGCCGACTCATCGAGATGGGTCTGCTCGTCGATTCGGACGGCGAGGGGTTCGACGTCTCGGATCCCGACGGCGTCCGCGAGGCACTCGAAGACGATGACCTCGAACTGCCTGATCCGCCGGACGCGGACTCCTCGTGGTCGAAGTGGGACAAGATGGCTGCGGTCGGCGCGATCGCAATGTTCGCCGGTTACACGTTCCGCTCGGTTCGCGAACCGCTCGCGGACGCGTTGAACGTCTTTCTCGGGCCGCTTTTGAACACGCTCCCGTTCTTCGCCGTCGTGATGATCCTCGCGCTCTTCACTGGGCTGTACTCGACGCTCCTGCAGTCGAATCTGATGAACATGGAGGTCATGGGAGCGTATCAAAGTCGGATGAAGGAGATCCAAGAGCGGCGCAAGGAAGCGAAAGAGCGGGGTGATGACGAGGCGCTCCAACGTATCCAAGACGAGCAGATGGAGGCGATGGCCGATAACCTCGGAATGTTCAAAGAGCAGTTCCGGCCGATGGTGTGGATCATGGTGTTGACCATCCCCGTCTTCCTGTGGATGTACGCCGTCGTCGGCTTCCGCGGCGCGCCGCTGTACCCGAACGTCGATCTCGCGCCGATGATGATGCCGATCGTCGGCGAGGTCGGCTGGAATGAGTCCCTCCTCGGTCCGATCCAGGCCTGGATCGTCTGGTACTTCGTCTGCTCGATGTGCTTTACGCAGGTCATTCGCAAGGCGTTGAACATTCAGACAACGCCGACGTAGTCGTTTTCTCACGCCCCTCCTTTTGCGGGCTACACTCGCTTTCTCGGCGACCGTGAAGAGTAACGTCTTTCACCCACAGCGGCGCAGTGGTGATATGTTGATAACCATCTCCGGACCTGCCGGCAGCGGCAAGAGTACGGTCGCCGCCGGACTGGCGGAACGACTGGGATACGACCACGTCAGCGGTGGTGACATCTTTCGGGAGTTGGCCGCCGAGCGGGATCTCACCCCTCTCGAACTGAACAAACTCGCCGAGGAGGACGACGCCATCGACCGGGACCTCGACCGCCGACAGCGCGACCTCGCATCGTCGGCCGACAGTCTCGTGCTCGAATCGCGCCTCGCTGGCTGGATGGCCGGCGACTACGCCGACTTTCGGATCTGGCTCGACGCGCCGTTGGACGTTCGCGTCGCGCGCATCGCCGATCGCGAAACTAAGCCGACCGACCTCGCCCGCGAGGAGACCGTAGAGCGTGCCGCCAGCGAGGCACTACGCTACCGCAAGTACTACGACATCGACATCGAAACGCTGGATATCTACGATCTCGCGCTCAACACCGCCCGATTCTCGCCGCCCGCCGTGCTCGATATCGTCGCGACGGCCGTCGAGTCCTACGACCCGGAGGACGACGAGGGGAAAACGCCAATCACCGGCGTCACCTACGAGTTTTGATCATGCGGACCCGTGGCCCGCCCGACGACCGAGACCCCGAAACGCTCCTCGAGTTCGGCGTCATCAACCTCGACAAACCGCCCGGCCCGTCGGCCCACCAGGTCGCCGCTTGGGTCCGCGACATGGCCGGCGTCGACCGGGCGGCCCACGCCGGCACGCTCGATCCGAAGGTCACCGGCTGTCTCCCGATCCTGACGGGGACGGCGACGCGGGCCGCGCAGGTGTTCGACGACAGCCGCAAGGGATACGTCTCCGTTCTCGAAGTTCACGCGCCGGTGCCGAGTGACTTCGAGTCGACGCTTGCGGAGTTCGAGGCGCCGCTGTATCAGAAGCCGCCGCGGAAATCCGCCGTCTCGCGTCGACTCCGAACCCGCGAGATCCACCGCCTGGATGCGCTCGAAACCGAGAGTCGTCGGGCGTTGCTCGAAATCGAGTGCGAAAGCGGTACCTACATCCGCAAACTGTGTCACGACCTCGGCCTCGCATTGGGGACGGGCGCGCACATGGGCGACCTCCGCCGGATCAAAACCGGAACGTTCAACGATTACACGCTCTCGACGATGGAGGACCTCGCCGATGGCCTCGCCTTCTGGCGTGAGGGTGGCGACGCAGAGCTGCTCCGGGAGGTCGTGTCGCCCGCCGAACGGGCACTCGAGGGCATCCCGCGTCTCACCGTCGCCCCTTCCGCGGCGCGCGAGATTGCCAACGGCGCGCCCGTCTACGCTCCTGGCGTGATCGACGACACGCTCGGCGGGGCCGACGAGAGCGAACTCGTCGTGTGTTACACCCCCGATGACGCTGCAGTTTGTCTCGGCCACCTCGTCGGCGACCCGGACGCGGACACCGGCGTCGTCGTCGAGTTAGAGCGCGTCCTCGTGTAAACTGCGCGGCGAAACGAAGAGGTTAAACGTCCCTCCGCCATCCATCGAAACGCGAGGGACCGTGGGGTAGTGGTATCCTCTGCGGATGGGGTCCGTTGGACCCGTGTTCGAATCACGGCGGTCCCACTACGTATTCTTCGACGGCCGTTACTCAATGGCCGAGACTCTCCCAAGTCGGTCATCGCTCACAGCTTCGCCGCGATCAACTCGACGGCGCGCAGGATTCGATACAGCAGATACACCGTGAGCGTCAGGAAAAAAACAACCATCGAAACGACGACGTCGTTGGCCACTATGCCGGCAACGAGGCTGATCAATACGACCCCGATCGCGGTTTCGGCAGGCATGCCGTTCGTCATCAGTCGCGGTCTGGAGGGCATACGCTGTGGTGTCGGTGCGATCGACAAAACGGTTATTCCTCCGGGATCGCACTCGCTCGATTCGAGCTTCGGCGACGGCCACTCCGTCATTGATTTTCCGCAAACGCCGCGCTCCCCGCCTGAAAGGCGACTCAACGTCCGAATCGAATCGTGAGTCGCTGCACCCGATTATATGGACTTGGACTAATAGTCGACCAACGCAGTCAAGCATCCCGTCCGTTCGGGCTCGACTGCGGGTGAAACCATGGAACTCAAAAACGTATTCCAAGACAGCGACGATCGTGCCGTTTCGCCCGTTATCGGCGTCATCTTAATGGTTGCCATCACAGTCATCCTGGCGGCCGTTATCGGGACGTTCGTGCTCGGGCTGGGCGATCAAGTTGAGACTGGTGTACAGGCTGGAGCAACGATCAATGAGGATCCCGAAGATGATCGAATCACGATCACTTACACTTCATCTGGCAATTCCGATGGTCTCGGTATTACCGCTCCGGATAGTGCAACCATCACTGATGAGAATGATGACCTAACAGATGTTGGGCAGACTGCTGAAGTTACCGGGCTTAGCGATGGTGATACAGTTACTGTTACTGCCTACACTGGCGGTGGATTTGATGACCCGGATCAGACAACGGTTGTACAGACGTTTAATGCCGATTCGCAGTACGGGGCATAAATCCCTGCAGTAACCGTTCTTATTACCTGAGATAATATCTCTAATTGTGTATGAACCATGTCGCTCAGCGACTGGCCAGAATATATGAATTCCTCCCCGTATGAAGACTCTGGGGATGCTGTTGAAGACTGCCGTCGCGTCTAGCAGGCTGGTGCCAATCAGCCAAATAAAAATCATCTGCTCTCTCGAACATCGTCGATTTGCCTCGGGGACGAATTCGTCTGTGGTTGAATAGTGGGGTACCAGACCCAGTACGAGCGATTGACCTCGCTCACTCAAAGGGTTGGCTTGATTAGACGAGTGACACGGCTGTTTCGATAGTAGTCTTGGTAAGACATCTACTTGCAGGTCGAACAATCACTATACAAATTATGTTCCAGCGATTTCTGAAGATCGCCGTGTGTTTATAAGTGATCTTGATTCAGTGTTCTGAGCAACAGGTGTTCCACTCGGTGAAAAAACCTACCTGCCTACCCGATTTGTTCTATCATGTCGACGAAATCGCTCAAGAGAGTATCGCTGTTCCCGACACCTGTGTAGATGACTCGGATAGTAAGATTAGCGGCTCTGTTGAAATCCTTAAGGACTGACAGGATCGGCGTGCGAGATACAGAGTTTCTATACAGCAACGACGGTACCCACTTACTAATCACCACTCTCGAAAATTGTTCTGATAAAGTACATTCATACAGCGATTCTTCTAATGAATTCATATGTGGTCGCTGAGGGAACTCGCAGCAGGCCTGAAAGAATTTGTCTTACATGAGGGCCAAAACTGGCTCAAAATGGTAGGATATATAATCATATGGACTATTAGTTTCGTTCTCATTGGTAGTCTCCTTGAATTTTTACTTGGTGACGAATTTCAGCAGATTGGCCTTCTCGTGACACTGGTAGCAGCGACAGCCGTCACCTACCCCTTTATACATCTGAAAACTACCGTCTTGATGAGCGCCGACTGAGCGGTGTTACACCGCTGGATCAGCACGGTAAATAATCAACTCCGTATCAAATACTGCGCTCTGTATTCAGCACGTTTCCAAGAACATGTCACCGATTGAGAATTTCAACAAAGCCAGATTAGCATAAGTGTTGGCGAGACTATCGTGTTAAGTGAAAGGTTCAATTCAGGGGATACAATAGCCATTACCACGTTTGAATAAGCTGCAGTCTCCGTACCGATCTGTCGACGGAGCGAGTCACGTTCGGCGTCGACGGTGGTGACGGGATCGGAATCGAACTCTGTGGGGTATGCAAAGCCGACATCGCCGCCGAGGATTGCCTAGAAGTGCTCGAACGCGCGAAGCCGTAGGACTGTTTCGGCTTCGAGGTCCGTCATCCGCCTGTGCGTGGCCGCGATCGGATCACTGCGCCATCGGCGTTCACGATACTCCTCCGTGGGAACCGAGGGCTTACATTACTGACCCCCCAAGCGTCGCGTATGCCAGAAGTCGAAGTGTCGTTACCGGACCGCATCGACAGCGAGATCGCCCGCCTCGTCAACCAAGGCGAGTTCTTAAACCGCGAGCAAGCGGTCGAGGAACTCCTCTCGATGGGTGTCTCGGCGTACGCGCCGGCCGAAACGACGACCGAACCCGAGCAGGATCTGTTCACGCAGATGACCGACGACCAGCAGGACCCGGCCGCCCGAATCGACGACGGGGACGACTACACGTTCTGAGCGGCGCTACTCCGGTTCGGCGGTAGTCGCCGTCGCGATCGTAATCGTCCTCAACGAGTCGGTCCCAGAGGAAACGCACGTCGTCACCGACGCCGACGCGAACTCGCCGCTGACGAATCATTCAAATCATCGAGGACCCTCACGATGGATAGTCATGAGTTTGCCCACGAGCGTACTCGCCGTCGAAACGCCCATGCTCGCGTCCGCCGTGATGGAGTTTTTCCCCAACGGAATCGCACCCTACCTCCTCGGTGGCCTCCTCATCGGCCTCGGGACGATCATCATCTATCTCGGAACGGGAATCATCGCCGGCGCGAGCACGTTCCTCGAATCGACGTTGTCGTACGTCTCGAAGCGTGAGCGGTTCCAGCAGTCACGGTTCGTCGAGTCGAGAGATTGGCGTATCGTGTTCACGTTGAGCATCGTCGCCGGTGCGGCGGTCTACGCCGTCGTGTTTCAGGGCGGGCTCTGGACGACCGACGTCGCGGCGTGGCGGCTCTTCGCCGGTGGGCTCCTCGTCGGCGTCGGGACCCGCCTCGGAAAGGGCTGCACCTCGGGACACGGCATCTGCGGCGTCGGATCGCTGTCCGGCACGTCGATCGTCAACGTCGGGATATTCATGCTCGTCGCGATCGGGACCGCGCTGTTCGTCGCCGCGATGGGAGTGACACCATGAGCCACTCCAGACGCCTGCTTTTCGTCTCCACGATCGTCATCGGCGGACTCTCGTTCGGGTTCGGCCTCGGATACAGCGGGATGGCCCGCCCCGAGGTCGTCCTCTCGTTTTTGCAGCTGTGGGATCTCGGGCTGTTGTTCGTGATGGGCGGGGCCATCGCCGTCGCAGCACCAGTGTTCTTTCTCGCTTCGCGGACGGGACGGCGGGCGCCGCTAACCGGTCGCGTCTACGCCCGTCGTCTGAAGTCGATGGACCGAAACGTGTTGATCGGCGGTGCGATCTTCGGCGTCGGCTGGGGGCTTTCGGGTATCTGCCCCGGAGCGGCGTACGCGAGCGTCGGGATCGGCAACTATCCGATGGTGTGGGGGATCGCCGGTATGTTCGTCGGCGCGTACGGGCAGGGGGTGATCAGATCGCTATCAGCCAGTCCCGACGGTGCGGGGGCGCCGACGGCCGAGTAGGGTCTCGACCGATCAGAAACCCCTCGATCACTCCGTCAGCGTCGTCTCGCTCCGGTAGCAGTAGGCTATCGGCAGTTCTCGCTCGTCGGTGGACGGATCCGCGGGAAGCGAACGAAGTGACCCCGGACCGGGACGGACCGTCAGTCCGAGCGCGACGGCGTCGACGACGGCCGGAATCGGGATTCGACGCCCGGCGGTCGACTCCGCGACCGACTGGACCGTCGGCGGTGCATCCCGGTCGAACTCCGCGAGCGTTCGCATCCGCTCGGCGTATCCGGCCGCGTACGCCGGCTGCTCGTCCATCGGCTCCCCGTCGAATGCCAGATAGCACAGTTCCGGATGCGCCTCGAGGAAGATCGGACGGGCGTCGTCGATCGCGTTGAGGAACTCGTCCACCGCGGTGACGACCGGGGCGATATCGAAGGCGCGCCGTGCGAGTTCTCGATCGGTTTTTCGCTCGTGAACCCGCGATGCGGTCCGATAGCGGTGTTTGCGCGCCGCCTCGCGAACCGGGGCGGAAACGACTGCACCGGCCCGATCGCCCAAGACTTCCCGTGCGAGTCGTTCGTTCGGCCGCGGGGCGTCCGACGCTTCCAGGCCGATCGGGACGTCGATCGCGATACGGGCTGCCGACTCCTCGTATCGGGTCCACAGTTCGCCGACGCTGTCGACAACTGCCGCGTGGTCGAACCCGTCCGTCGTGTAGGCGACTGCGAGCCATCCACCCTCCCGGGCGACGCTGCCGACGTAATACTCGCTCACGGATAGCACCAGCGCCCCCGACTATGTAGGGGTATCGGCGTTGGCTGACGTGTCGAGACTGGGTCGATCGCTCAAAACAGCGCTTCGTCCTCGTCGAGGACTTTTGCAGGGCCGCCGACCTCCCAGACCCGCGTCCCGATACCGAGGTCCGCGATTTCTGTTTCGATCCGGTCGACGTACTCCGCGGTCGTGTTGACGTAGACCGACGCGCCCGTGTCCGTGGAAAAGTAGACCGGGATCCCCTCCTCGCGGAGCTCACGAACGATCTCGAAGACAGAAAGCGTCTCCGGCTCCCAATAAACCCATCCCGCCGGTCCCGTCATCGTCGTCGCCGCGAGTGACAGCGAATCGTGCTCGGCTAGTTCGAACGCCCGATCGAAGTCCTCCTCGCGGAGGGCGTTTCGCATCGTGGCGATCTGCTCGTGGATGTGTGCCATTCGGCCCTCGAACATGTGGCTCTCGGCGGCTTCTTTGTGTGCCTCCTCGGTGTGTTTGAACGCCGGAATCTCGGCGGCGACGATTCGGAGGTCGTCTTCGAGGCCTGTTTCGATGCGCTCGGAGCGACAGTCCACGTCGTCGAGTCCCGTCCGGAGGTGCGAGAACGCGCCGGTGACGGCGCGGGCGGCCGAGGACGACCCCCGGCGGGCGATTGCCGAGATTTCAGGGAGCGTTAGATCGAGTCCGGCGGCCCCGACGACGGCGACGGCCGCCGCCGCGAATCCAGAGGACGAGGAGCCGAATCCGATGTTCGTCGGGAAGTCGTTCTCCGATTCGAACCGAACTCGGTGGTCGATCCCCGCTAGCTCGCGGACGTGATCGACGACGCTCTCGATCCGCTCTGCTCCTCGTCCGGCGACCGGTTCGCCATCGACGACGTACCGATCGGCGCTGAGTTCCGGATCGAACTCGACGGTCGTCGTCGTGTGACTCGGCGCGGTACACACCGAGATCGAATCGTGATAGGGGAGCCGAAGCTCCTCGTTTCGCATCCCGTGATACTTGACGAGCCCCTGAATCGGGTGGGCCTTCGCGGTCGCCTTCATACCGACCTCTCCGACGGGGCCGTCTTTGCAGTTTCGTCTTATCCGTCTAGGGCCACCGGCCCGCTTCTTCGGAGGCCGCGAGCACCCGCTGGAGCGCGACGACGTACGCGGCCGTCCGAAAGTTCGGCAAGTCGAGTTCTTCGTAACACTCGATGAGGCCGTCGAACGCGCCCACGATGTGTCGTTCGAGTTCTTGATTGACTCGCGATTCGGTCCAGTAGAACCGCTGACGGTTCTGGACCCACTCGAAGTACGAAACGGTGACGCCGCCCGCGTTGGCGAGGATATCCGGGATGACGAGTACGTCCTGATCGGTGAGCACGTCGTCCGCGTCGGGCGTCAACGGCCCGTTCGCCGCTTCGGAAATGACGTCCGCTTTGACATCCGCCGCCAATTCGCTGTCGATGGCGTTCTCGAGCGCGGCCGGAACGAGGAGGTCGATGTCGAGCGTCAACAGTTCCTCGTTGGTCAGCTCCTCTGTCGCCCCTTCGTAGCCCGTCACCGACCCGGTCTCGTTCTTAAACGCCTTCACGTCGTGCGCGTCGAGTCCGTCGGGATTATAAATACCGCCGGAGGAGTCCGACACCGCGACGATCGTGGCGTCGTGGTCGTCCTGCAGGAGTTCCGCGGCGATGCTGCCGGCGTTTCCGTACCCCTGTACCGCGACGGACGCACCGGTGATGTCGCGTCCGAGGTACTCGAACGCCTCTCGGGCGGTGAGCACCGTCGACCGGCCGGTCGCTTCGACGCGGCCTCGGGAGCCGCCCGAATCGATGGCCTTTCCGGTGATGACGCCGGGAGACGTCGTGTTCTCGAGCGTCTCGTAGGTGTCTTTGATCCAGTTCATCTCCCGCTGGCCGGTGTTCACGTCCGGAGCGGGGATGTCACGATCCTCGCCGATCATCGGCCGAAGCTCCGTGGCGAACGCGCGCGTGATCCGCTCTAACTCGGCTTCGGAGTGCTCACGTGGGTCGATGGCGATACCACCTTTGCCGCCTCCGTAAGGAATGTCCACCACGGCACATTTATAAACCATCCAGCCGGAGAGCGCCTTTATCTCGTCGCGAGAAACGCCGGGGTGATAACGGATTCCGCCTTTATACGGGCCGCGGTCGCCGTTGAACTGCGATCGGTACGCTCGAAACACGCCGATAGAACCGTCGTCGAGTTCGACCGAGAGGTTCGTCTCGAGTATCCGCTCCGGGTTTTTCAGCCGTTCGAGGACTCCGTCCTCGATATGCATGTGTGCTGTCGCATCGTCAATTTGCTCCTGTAGGCTTTCAAAAGGGTTGGCACTCTCGGACATGTCTCATTCGTCGTCTAGATGTCGCTTAAGAGTGACGACCCTCTTCGAACGTGGCCGCATGACGGAAATCGCCCGCAAAGGCCGTCGAACCGGGCTCTCGATCGTGTCGATCCCCGCTCGCCGCCTCGTCCGTCGCCCACTCGTCTCACCCGAAAACTTAACGCGCGTCACATCTTGGTACGTATCAACTATGGGGACACAGCGAAATGCTAATGATGCACGGATGTGGCGACGGGTGGTACTCATCACGGTGCTATTTTTGAGCGCCGTCGTGATCTCCGGAGCGCTGTTGATTCTGTTGCGTGGCCTCTTCGCGTCGCCGTGATCTACCGGCGAAGCAGGCCGAGGCGGTTCACCGAATGATCCCGCCTCTGAAGCGCTGTTTTACTCCCGGCCGCCGTTCTCGGCCGCTCGGTACCGATCGAGGATCGTCTCGGCGCGCGCGATCAGCGGTGCGTCGATCATCTCGTCGTCGACGCGGAAGACGCCACGTCCCTCGGATTCGGCCGTCTCGGCGGCATCGATGACCTTTCTCGCCCACTCGACGTCCTCGGGGTCGGGCGTGAACGTCTCGTTTATCACCTCGACCTGCGCCGGATGGATCGCGATCTTGCCGTCGTATCCCAGCTGTCGGGCGAAGGCGGTTTCCTCGGCCAACCGATCCGTCGCCCCGATGTCGGTCACGAGGGTATCGATCGCGTCGACGCCGGCTGAACCGGCAGCCAACACGACGTGCCGGCGCGCGTAGGAGATCTCCTTACCCCCTTCGGTTCTCGTCGCTCCGATGTCGGCGGAGAGGTCCTCGGCCCCGAACACGAGGGCGTCGACGGGGTCGGTCGCCGCGATCTCCTCGGCGGCGAGGACCCCGGACGCGGACTCACAGAGCGCGAGGATCGGGAGATCGTACCCGGATCCCCCGAGCAGTTCCTCGACTCGGGCCACGTCGTCGGCCGATTCGACCTTCGGTACGATCACCGAATCGAGCCGTGGCTCATCGGCGGTGATCGCCTCGACGTCGCACACGGCGGCTCGGAGATCCGGGTTGACCCGGACGCACACCTCGCAGTCGGGATCGAAGGACGGATCCGTCAGGACGTCCGCGACCGTCTCGCGGGCGGTTTCCTTCCGTCCGGGCGCGACGGCGTCCTCGAGATCGAATATGACCGTATCCGCGTCGGTTCCGGGGGCTTTACGCATCAGTTCCGGCTTGTCGCCGGGTGAAAACAGCACGCTTCGTCTGGCCATCGTTGGCGTACATCGGGGTTCGGGCTAAATCAAGACCCGGGGTACACCTGAACATCCCGTGGCCTCGTCATTCGTTCCGGAACCGATCGAGGCCGACCTGTCGACGGGCGACGCCGGCCGGATCGGCGACCCACGGACTGTGTCGCTCTCGCTGGGCTTCGATGTCCGCGCTCGGCGGCTCCGATTCGTCGTGGCCCTCGCACTCTGGGCCGCACTCGCGGGCCGGATCGACGAACCGACCCTTCCAAGCGCAGTACGGCAACACGTCGTCGTCACTGAACTCCGTCCCTCGAGCGCTCGCTTTCGCACAGCCAGGGAGTTTCTGGGGGCGCCAGCCTTTTCCGTAGGCGCGCTCGGCTACTCGGCGCCGGAGTCGGGCCTTCTCGTCGGCGTCGACCGGTTCCACCTCGACTCGCGTCGGTGATTCATCGATGACGGCGATGCCGGGTTCGCTCGCCGGGAGTGGCGTTGCTTCGCGGACGATCTCGAACGTCCCCCGGTCGGGATCGAAGCGCCACACGCCGACCGGTTCGGGAATGCGGTTGAGATGTGCGCCGGTCACGTACGACGCCGTGACGAGGACGACCTCGTCGAACAGCGACAGCGATACGTCCTTTCGGAGCTGGAGTTCGAGATCGCCGGGGCGACCGAGATCCGGCTTGTTCTCGAAGGCACACAATCCGCCGATCCACTCGGGATAGGTCGTCGTCCGCCGGACGTATCGCCGTCCCCTTCGGCGCTCCTCTTCGAAAAAGCCGATCTTGACGGCCCGGTCCGCGACGGTCGATGCCCGATCCGGATGCGCGTCGATCGCCGCCTTCGGCCGGCGGGCGCGGCCGACACCGACGTCGCTCTCGATCGCCGGTTCGGGGATCGTCTCCGCGGTGATCGCCGCCCGCCGATCGAACTCCGGGCCCGGTCGCACTTCGACGACATCGACGATCCGGGTGTGAGTCCCCAGTTGGCGCGCGATGACGCCGTCGCTCTCGGTCTCGAGGGCGGCACACACCGCGAGTTCGAAGGCGAACTCCCGCACGACTGTTCGAACGGGTGGTAGGATAAAAAGCGGTGCGTTCGCGGTTCGCCTCTCGTATCCGTCAGGCGAAGGCGAGATCCTGCTCGGCTTCGAGGAGCTCGTGATAGCGGTTTCGGATGGTGACCTCGGAGATGTCGGCGACTTCGGAGACCGCCGCCTGCGTCGTCTTCTCGTTGGTGAGCAGCGAGGCGGCGTAGACGGCGGCGGCGGCGAGACCGACCGGCGATTTCCCCGAGTGAACGCCCTGCTCCTTGGCGTTGCCCAGCAACTTTCGGGCGCGGTTTTCGGCCTCTTCGCTGAGGCCGAGTTCGCTGGCGAAGCGCGGCACGTAGCTCTCGGGATCGGCGGGGGCGACCTCGAGTCCGAGTTCGCGGACGACGTAGCGGTAGGTGCGGGCGATCTCGCTCTTTTCGACTCGCGAGACGCCGGCGACCTCGTCGAGGCTTCGTGGGACGCCGGCTTGCCGGGCGGCGGCGTACACGGAGGCGGTCGAGACGCCTTCGATGGAGCGGCCCGGGAGGAGGTTTTCGTCGAGCGCGCGGCGGTAGATGACGCTGGCCGTTTCGCGGACGTTCTCGGGGAGCCCGAGCGCGCTCGCCATGCGGTCGATCTCGCCGAGCGCCTGCTTCAGATTCCGCTCTTTGGAGTCACGCGTGCGGAAGCGCTCGTTCCACT